>NZ_JBQQCC010000016.1:0-232685 GCF_052245635.1 Nonomuraea sp. KM88
GAGCTGACGTGCTTCATCCCGGCCCACCCCGAACCCACCTGATAACCGTTGCCGAAAGGCGCCTTCGGCGACACCCTAAAGTTGTTACCGAAATACTGCAACGACCCATCCGACTTCACCGCAAGAATATCCGCGAACCCATCACCGTTGACATCGGTCGTCCGGCGGGCACCGCGCCAGAGCGCGTCGGTCAGCGTCGTCGCGTCGTCCACCTCCAGCGCGTATTTGTAGTTGAGGTCGGGCCGTGGCACCTGGACTCGCCAGCACACCTCGCCGATCGGGGTGGTCTGCCAGCTTCCGCCGGGAAACTTCTTCAGCATCGCGTTGAGAAACGCGTTGGTCGCCCAGGTGGGGTTGGTGCGCTGCTCGGCGCTCCCCCACCAGTCCTGCTGCTGGAACAGGCCGAGGCTGGTGTGGTCTTCCTTGCTGGTGTAGTTCTGCAGCGACGACTCCACGATCACGGTGGCCAGCGAGATGACCGCGGCCCTCGGGATGAATCCGCGGGCCTTGACCGCCTCGACGACCTTCCGGGCGCAGGTGATCCGGTCGGGGTGCAGTTGCTTGCGCATCTTCGATGTCATGTGCGGCGCCAGTTCGGCGGACAGCGCGTGGTCGGCCGGAGTGGTGGTGCCGCACGGTTTGGTGGCTGTGATCTCGATCGGATCGGCCGCACCGCCGGCCAACGAGACCGAGATGAGGGCAGCGGCGAGGAATGCGTGCATGGTGTGAGCTCCAAGGAGGGACCGGCCCCGGAACGGAGCCGCGGGGCCGGTGGTCTGGTGGGTCAGAGGAGGCGGTCGACGGTGTCCCAGCCGCTGCCGACCTGGTAGCCGTTACCGAAGGGCGCCTTGGGCGACACCCTGAAGTTGTTACCGAAATACTGCAACGACCCATCCGACTTCGCCGCAAGAACGTCGGCGAACCCGTCACCGTTGACATCAGCAGAGCTGACGTGTTTCATCCCGGCCCACCCCGAACCGACCTGATAGCCGTTGCCGAAAGGCGCCTTCGGCGACACCCTGAAGTTGTTACCGAAATACTGCAACGACCCATCCGACTTCACCGCAAGAATATCCGCGAACCCATCACCGTTGACATCAGCAGAGCTGACGTGTTTCATCCCGGCCCACCCCGAACCCACCTGATAACCACTCCCGAAAGGCGCCCTCGGCGACACCCTGAAGTTATTACCGAAATACTGCAACGACCCATCCGACTTCACCGCAAGAACGTCGGCGAACCCATCACCGTTGACATCACCAACGGCCACATGCTTCACCTCCGCCCACCCCGAACCCACCTGATAGCCATTGCCGAAAGGCGCCGTGGGGGAGGACTTGATGTTGTTGCCGTAGTAGTGGAGCGTGCCGTCGGCCTTGACCGCGAGGATGTCGGCGAAGCCGTCGCCGTTGACGTCGCCGATCGCGGCGTGTTTCATCGTGGCCCAGCCCGCCCCGACATTCCTGCTGTCGCCGTACGGGGCCTGGCGCGAGCTGTTGAAGTTGTTGGGGAAGTAGTGGAGCGACCCGTCGGCCTTGACAGCGAGCAGGTCGGCGTAGCCGTCGCCGCTTACGTCGGGGATACGGTTGCTGCCGGCGCCGCAGTTGCGGCTGACGACGTTACGGTAGGTCTGCCCGTTCTTACTGCCGTACGGCACACCGTTGAAGACGGTCTGCACCCGCTCGTCGCCTGGCGCGCCCATACCGGTCTTGCCGTCGCCGTTCTTGTCGAACCACGTCTCGAAGTGCAGGTGAGGGGTGTTGCCGTTGGAGCCGGTGCCGCCGACCGCGCCGAGCGGCTCCCCCTGTTGCACCCGGTCGCCCACCTCGACCGAGCGGTACTTGAGGTGCAGGTAGGCGGTGAACCAGCCGCCCCCGTGATCGATCTTCAGCATGTGGCCACCGCCCTTGCCGAAGTACGACTTGATCACGGTGCCGGCGGCGGGTGCGATGAGCTTGGCGCCATCGGTCGCGCTCTGCGGCTCCTTCACCATGTCGAGCGCCGGGTAGTGGCCCCAGGTGTCGAAGCGCCATTTCTCCCCGCAGAGGAACGGCATCTGGAAGTCGGGACGGGCGCCGGCCTCGGCGGGCGCGGCGATCGCGCAGGCCGCCAGGACACCGACGATGAGTAAGAACTTTCGCATGGCACGGGAACGTAGTGACGCCCTGTCATAGATCCGGCATAAGGATGAAGGACAGAGTCGGGAGGAACCGAGGCCCCGTCAAGCGTCGTGACCGGCCAGCAGCGGGTCACCTCGTCCGGCATGTCCCCGAGAGCGGAGCCGGGCGGGGACGCCCGCGCTGATGTCGGGGTTCACGGCCCCGATGACGGCCAGCAGCTCGCGGGCCCGCGCCTGGGCGGACGCCGCCGCGGCCTTGGCGCCGCGCTCGCTGTGCACCTCGGCTAGCTGGTGCAGTGCGCGCGCCTCCCAGATGGGGGAGTCGATCGAGATCGCAAGCCGGTGCGCCCGGCCGAGCCGGTGCAGCGCGATCTCGTGCTCGCCTCGCGCCCTGCTGGCCGCGCCGAGCGCCAGCCACGCCTTGGCCTCGACCAGCGGCTCGTCCACGGCGCTCGCCAGCTCGATGGCCTGACGGAGAAATTCTTCACCGATGGCGTGCCGACCCCGCTCGATCTCGAGGTACCCGAGACCGTAGCGGGCGAACGCCTCGCCCCGCAGGTCGCCGAGGCCCTCCACTGTGCTGAGCAGGTCGGTGAACGCCTGCTCGGCCTCGTCGAGCCGGTCGGAGCCGAGCAGCAGTTCGCCGATCCGGTAGACGACCTCAGGATGGGCGCGCCGGTCCAGCGCCATGCTCGCGGTGAGCGCCTCGTGCAGGTAGGGGCGGGCCGAGTCGAGGTGGCCGACGTCCATGAGGAGCTGCCCGAGCAGCCTGAGCACGAGGATCTCCGCACCCGCGTCGCCCACCTCGCGGATCGCGCGCAGCGCGGTCTCGCACTGCTCGATCGCCTCGCCGTACAGGCCCTTCATGCCCGCTGTGAAGGCCGCCACCGCGCGCGCGAGCGCCCAGCCGTGCCGGTCATCGCAGCGCTCGAACAGACGCAGAGCCTCCGTGACGGCTGCGGTAGCCGGTCCGTAACGGTGCCGGTACGCCTCCAGCAGGCCCATCCCGGTGAGCAGGGCGGCCGAGCCTCGTATGTTGCCCGCCGCGCGCGTGGCGAGGAGCGCGACTCGATGTGTCTCCTCCCAGTCGTCATAGTGGCCGCGGGTCTGGAACAGCGATACCGCGGTCACGGCCAGGTCCCAGCAGAGCTCGTCGAGGCCGAGCGCGGCGGCCTGGCGGACGGCGGCCACGATGTTCGCGCGTTCGATCTCGTACCAGGACAAAGGGTCGGTGTCGACGATGTCCATGCCAGGGGGGTTCCAGCGGGGAGCCGCTCCGTGCACGACGGTGTAGTCGCCGCCCTGGGTCGCGCGGTGCGCCCGGTCCACCAGCGCCAACCAGCCGCCCAGCACCCGTGTGACGTCCGCCTGGCTGACTTCGCGGGCGTAGATGCGGACCAGGTCGTGGAGGCGGTAGCGCATGTCCCCGGCTACCTGGAGCAACTGGGAGTCGACCAGGCTGTCGACGAGGTCTTGCGTGCCGTTCGCGGCCAGGGCCACCCAGCCGGGGATCTCAGAGGTGTCGGCCTGGGCGAGGGCGGACAGCAACCGGAGAGCGGCGGGGTCCAGGCCCTCGGTGGACAGCGCGATGCTGCTGCGGACCTCCAAGTCACCGTGCGCGAGCTCGTCGAGCCTGCGGCGTTCGTCTCTGAGCCGCTCCACCATGTGGCCGACCCGCCAGTGTGGCCGGCTGGCGAGCCTGGCACCGGCGATCCTGAGGGCCAGCGGGAGGTTTCCGCAGAGCCGGGCGAGCTGGGCGGTGGCCTCCGGCTCCGCCTGCAGCCGGTCGGCCCCTGCGACGCTGTTCAGGAATCGTACGGACTGGGCAGGCTCCAGCTCCGCCAGCTCCACCCGGCCCGCAACGGGCAGACCGGCCAGCCGCGACCTGGCGGTGATCAGCACCCCGCACCCCGCGTCACCTGGGAGAAGGGGACGTACCTGGGCTTCGTCGAGCGCGTCGTCCAGAACCACCAGCACCCGCCGCCCTGCGATGCGCTCCCTGAACCTGGCCGCCCGCTCCTCCACGCCTCCCGGCAGGTCCTGCACCGGTTCGCCCAGGGCCCGCAGGAAGTTCGCGAGCACCTCTCCTGGCTCCACCCGCCGGTCAGGGAGGGCGCGCAGCCGGGCGAAGAGCTGACCGCCGGAGAAGCGCTCACATATGCGGTGCGCGACGTGCACGGCAAGCGTGGTCTTGCCTACCCCCGCCTTGCCCGTGACGATCGCGACCGGCACCACGGCGTCCGTGGACTCCGGCAGCAGGACCGCCGCCAGCTCTGATGTCGTTGTCTCACGCCCGGTGAAGTCCGGCACGTCGGTGGGAAGCTGTCTCGGGCAGGGTTCCGCACGCAGGTCGAGGGCGGGGTCATCGGTGAGGATGGCCTGCTCCATTCCCTTCAGCCGCGGGCCTGGCTCGAGACCGAGCTCATCCGTGAACGCCGCACGCGCCTCGCGGTAGACGGTCAGCGCCTCCGCCTTGGCCCCGCACCGGTAGAGGGCGAGCATGCGCAGCGCCCACAGGGGCTCCCTGAGCGGATGCTCGTCGGTAAGCGCGGCCAGCTCGGCCACCAGCTCTCGGTGGCGGCCGAGCCGCAGCTCAAGCTCCAGGCACTCCTCGAGCACAGCCCTGCGGCCGTCGTCGATGGCGGCCACCTCGGCCTCGACACCGACGAAGTCGACCCCGGACAGGAGCGGCCCCTGCCACAGCGCCAGCCCGCGTCGCAGTGACGTGGCGGCGTCCCGGTCCCTGCCCTGCGCCGCCGCCTGGCGGCCCGCCTCCACGTGCGCGACCCATTCCAGCAGGTCGAGCGTGTCGGGTCCGGCCTCCAGGAGGTAGCCGCCGGGCATGGTTCTGATCACGTCGGGGCAGCCGGCCGCGGCCAGCGCCCTGCGCAGCCGCCCCACCGTGTTCCGGATCTGGCGCGCCGGTGACGGGACCGGCCCGGAGAAGCAGAACTCGACCAGACGCTCCACGGTCACCGTGTCGTTGGCACGCAGCAACATGAGCGCGAGCAGCCCGCGCTGGCGGTGCCCGAGATGGAGCACCTTCCCGTCCACCGTGGCCCTGACCTGCCCGAGAAGCTGGAATCTTAACGCCATGCGCGCCCACCCTTTTACCCACTTCGCCCCCGTTGGCCGATAATCGTCCTCCAAGGCCCCACGGCGGGTCCAGGCATTGCAGTCCTGGCTTAAAAGCCCAGCTTGACCGGGATGAACAGCGGGAAGGTGGCCACGATCGATGTTACGGATCCTTTTCACCAGCGAAGACCTCGCCCGTACGCGAGTCGCGACAGCCGATCCGCTGTGGGAGATCGCGCTCAGCATGTTCCGGCTGGCGGGGCGCAGAGGTAAAGGAGCGTTCGCCACGTGGCGCCGCCGGACCCGCCAAGAGCTGGCCAGGTCGGACAACCTGGCCACCGTGCGGTGCGTCCTGGGCCCGCTCTTCCCCACTCATTCGTCGTACTTTCCCGACTTCCTCACGCCACCCGCCGGCGTGCACGGGCTGGACGCGGGGGTCGACGCCGTGCTGAGCACGCCGCGCCCGCTGCTGCGCAGGGAACTGGACAAGCTGGCGAGGCGGACGGGCACGCCGTCATGGGCGTGGGGCCTGGCCGACGGCCGCATGGACGCCTTCCATGACCTGCGCGACGGGCTTCGCGGCTACTTCGATGCCGCCATCGCTCCCTACTGGGTCGAGATCCAGGCGATGGTGGACGCCGATCGGGCCAGGCGCGGGCGCGCGTACCTGGACGGCGGGGTCGGCCGCATGCTGGCGAGCTTCAGCCCGGTCATCCGGTGGCGGCCACCCGTACTGAGCATGGACCACCCGGTCCACCGGGACGTGCACCTCGACGGGCGCGGGCTGGTGCTGATTCCGTCGTACTTCTGCTGGGGCGCGCCCGTGGCGCTGGCCGACCCGGAGCTACCGCAGGTGCTGGTATACCCGATCGAGCGGGACCGCCCGCCGGCCACGCCGAGGAAGCCGTCCGAGAGCCCCAACGCTCGGCTGCTCGGCCCCACCAGGGCCGCCATACTGAAATCCACCGTCGCGGGGGTGACCACGGGAGAGCTGGCCCGCCACCATGGGATCTCACCCTCCGGCGTGAGCCAGCACACCCAGGTGCTGCGCGAGGCGGGGCTCATCGTCAGCCGCAGGTCCGGCGGAAACGTGGTCCACACCGTCACGCCCCTCGGCGCGGCCCTGCTGGCCGGCGGCCGGATGGATTCAGCGCCGGCGTGAGAGGTCAGCCACGCGCTCGCCGCAGTCAGAACCGGTCGGGCAGGATCGTGGGCTGCCCCTGCCCGATCTGCCCAGCCGAGGTTCCGCGCCGGGCTACACGGCGGCGGCCGTCCGCTCCTCGTCCCGGGGGAAGAAGGGCAGCTCGATGAGGACACGGCCGGCGGCGGCGAGGATCTGCGCGGCATCGTCGACCGGCGGATGGATCCACTGGTTGATCAGCAGCTTGACCTCCTTGGCCGCGGCGCCCGAGGCCATCACCTTGCGGTCCCAGCCCCTGGTGAATACCCCGCCGGCGGCGCCCAGGTCCAGGCAGGTGACGTAGGGCCCGGCGGTGAAGTCGCGCAGCGGCAGTCCGAGCAGGTCGGCGGCGGCGTTGTACCCGGCGATCTTGCCCATGGGGGTGGCGTGCTGGCAGGCCTGCATGACCACGTGCTCGGCGTCGAACGCCGCCGCGGCCGTGTCGCCGGCGGCGAACACCTCGGGAAGGGCGCGCAGGCGCCGGTCCACCGGCACCCGGCCGAGGTGGTCGAGCCGGTCGGAGATCTGCCGGGTGAGCTCGCTCGCCCGCATGCCCACCGACCAGACCACCGCGTCCGCCTCGACCTTGGCGCCGTCGGAGAGGACGGCGTAGCCGTCGCCGACCTCGGTCACCGTCGTGCCGAGCCGGCGTTCGACGCCCAGCTGGTCCAGCGCCGCCTCGATCTCCTCGCGCGGGCCCGGGCCGAGCTGGTCCGCGACCACCTCTGACCGGTCCACCAGCAGGACCCGGCCTCCGGCGGCCAGTGCGGTCGCCGCTTCCAGGCCGGTGAAGCCGGCGCCCACGACCACGGCCGAGTAGTCCTCCCGTCCGCGCAGGTGGCCGGTGAGCCGCCGGGCCCCCTCGAGGGTGTCGATGTCGAAGAGCCGTTCGACGCCGGGCAGGCCCTGGGGCCGTACGAGCTTGCTGCCCGCCGCCAGCACCAGGCGGTCATAGCCGATCTCCTCGCCGTCGGCCACCACCACCCGGCGGCCGGTGTCGATCGTGCTCACCGAGGCGCGCAGGTGCCGGACGCCGATCGGGTCGAGGATGCCGCGCAGCTCCACCTTGGCCAGGTCCGGCTCCGGCTCGTACAGGCGGGGCCGCAACACCAGGTGCTCGCCCGGCGCGATGAGCGTGATGCGCAGATCCGCGTCTCCACGTGCCAGCGCCGCTCCCGCCGCGCTCCACACGCCCGCGAAACCGCCTCCGATGATCACCACGTGTGCCATCGTCCATGTCCTCTCTCAGCCTTCGCTCCCCGGAGATGTCCGGGGGCGGCAGGGAGACAAGACGGCGGGCTCAGATGTGACCGATGCGGGGAAGTTTCTCCGGATTGGCCAGTCTCCTGAAGACCGTGATCCGGCCGTCGGCGACCTCCAGGGTGTCGAGCCAGACCAGCTCGCCGCCCTGGTAGGTCGCCAGGGCCGGATAGCCGTTCACCTCGATGATCTCGAACGCGTCGGGACGCCTGATCCGGATCTGCCTGACCGCCAGCAGGGCGATCGTCTCGGCACCCCGCACCGGCCTGCGCGCGGCGGTCGCCTTGCCGCCACCGTCACCGACGTAGACGGCCTCTGGAGCCAGCAGCGCGACGAGCGCGGCCATGTCCCCCGCGTCGGCGGCCGCCTTGAACGCCCTGAGCACGCGTTCGGTCTCGGCCCTGGACGCCCGGGGCCGCTCCTTGACGACGGCGACCCGTGCCCGCGCGCGGGAGGCGAGCTTGCGGCTGGCCGCGGAGGTGTTGCCGAGCACCTCGGCGATCCGGTCGAACGGGAAGTCGAAGACGTCGTGCAGCACCAGGGCGACGCGCTCGGCGGGGGTCAGCCGCTCCATGACCACCAGCATCGCGGTGCTCACCGACTCGTCCATGACGATCTGGGCGGCGGCGTCGGGACCGGTCAGCAGCGGTTCGGGCAGCCAGGGCCCGACGTAGGACTCGCGCCGGACGCGGGCCGAGCGCAGCACGTTGTAGGACGTACGGGCTGCCAGCGTCACCAGCCAGGCCCGCAGGTCCCGCACCTCGGACAGGGCGGCGGCGGAGGCGCGCAGCCAGACCTCCTGCGTCACGTCCTCCGCCTCGGCGACGGTGCCCAGGATCCGGTAGGCCGCCCCGAAGACGGCGGGCCGGTGCGCGTTCCAGTCGGCCTCCGCCAGCGTGCCGGTGGGCTCCATCCTCGACCTCCTGCCGCCTGCCCCGGTGTCCGACCGCCGATGATAGGCAACCCGATCCGGGCCCTTCGCCGCGGGCGGGGTCGGTGGCGGAGCGAGCGTTTTGGGGCGTCAAAGCCTGGCCCTGGAGTCCGTTTTGCGCAGATTGTCGCATTCGCGCCCTGGGTAGCTCCCCATGTCGAGGTTGCACCCGCAGCCGCGCCGATCGCTCCACCACGTTAGGAGCAGCCACATGAGAACGCCGAGCCGCCTGACCGCAGCCAGGATTTTGCCCTTGCCCCGCCTCAGCGTGCCGACACCGTACCCGGACAACGACGACTCCTCAAGCCATCGGCGTCGCCGTCGCCACCGGCGCTGATCGGCGCGCAGGACCGTGCGGCCGAAGGGTCCTGCCTCGGGCCCTTCAGCCGCACGCCTCATCCCCCGGAAGGCGGAGCCTCCCTGACCGGAGCCTGCCGGAGGATCCCTTCACCCGCCTACGCGCACTGCTTCCTGTGGTAGACCGAGCAGTCGCTCCTCCAGCACTTGAAGACGGAGCAGCAGATGCTGCCCGTACAGGTCGTGTGGTCGAGGATGCAACGTGCCGTGCAGGCGGCCTGCGCGTCGCCGGTCGGTACGACCGCGGCGACGATCCGGTCCGCCAGATCGGTGATGAGCTTCATACGTCCCACCTTCTCTCCGGTGACTATTCGCACAGGGTGACCAAGCGGTAGCTGCAGTCGGTGTTGTAGCACCTCATCTTGTAACACCCCGTGTTCGGGTCGTAGCTGACCTGCACGCACACCGGACTGCACGCCGCGGCGGCCTTGACCGTCGGGATCAACCGGTCGATGAGCCTGTCCAGCATTCTGTTCTCACCTCCTTCGCTGCCTCGCAGTCACTGGGCGCGGTTTCATCGAGAGCCATCTCGTGATAACCGCGGGCTTGCAGGCGGAAGAAGCGGGCGTACGTGCCGTCCACCGCCATGAGGTCGTCGTGGTCTCCCCGCTCGGCGACGACCCCGTCCTCCAGGACGACGATCAGGTCGGCGTCCCGCACGGTGTTCAGCCGGTGGGAGATGAGCAGGCTCGTCTGGCCCGCGCGGTGCCGGCGCATCCGGGCGTGCACGTCCGCCTCGGCCTCCGGATCGAGACCCGAGCTCGGCTCGTCGAGGATCATCAGGTCCCGTCCGTCGCGGAGGAAGGCTCTGGCCAGGGCGGTTCGCTGCCACTGCCCGCCCGAGAGCACGACCCCGGTCGAGGAGTCCTCGCGGTCCTCCTCGCTGGTGAACATCCGGGTGAGCAGCGTGTCGTAGCCGCGGGGAAGGGACGCGAGCAGCTCGTCCACCCCTGCCTTCCGCGCGGCGGCGCGGATCCGGTCCAGGTCGTCACGGGCGCCGACGTCTCCCACGCCGATGTTGTCGCGGGCGGAGAAGTCGTAGGTCATGTGGTCCTGGAAGACGCCGCTGATCCGATCCCGCAGCGCGTCCGGCCGGACGTCGCGCAGGTCGACCCCGTCCCAGAGGATCGTTCCCCGGCTCGGGTCGTAGAAGCGGCAGAGCAGCTTGACGAGCGTGCTCTTGCCGGCGCCGTTGAGCCCGACCAGCGCGACGGCCGCGCCGTACGGGATGAACAGGTCGACGCCGCGCAGGATCCAGGGATGGTCGTCGCTGTAGCGGAACCACACGTCGCGCAGCTCGATCCCGCGCCGCAGCGGCGGCAGCGGCGCGGGTTCGGCCGGCACGACGAGGTCCGGCTCGGCCCTGACCACCGCCACGTAGTGGCCGAAGAGCCGCAGGTTGTGATCGGCGATCGCGATGCCGGTGACCAGGGTGTTGAGCCCGCCCTGGACGGCGACGACGGCGGCGGTGAACATCGACACGTCCCCGACGGTGAGCGCGCCCGACCGGGCCGCGGCGATGGCCCAGACGAGCCCGCCCCCGGCCACCACGGCGGACAGCAGGGCGAGCACGCCCTCCGCCGACAGCTCCTTGCGGTCCATCCGCCGCCTGCCCTCATGAGCCGTCGACAACTCCGCCATGAGGCGGCCGCGCAGGAATCCGCCGGTGTTGAAGAGCCTGATCTCCTTGGCCGCCTCGATCGTGCTGAGCAGGTTGCTGTAGAAGAGCTGCCGTCGCTCCGCCGGGCCGATCTCCCACATCATCGTCGTACGCTGGCGTGACAGCTTCAGCTGCGCGACGAGCGCCGGCACGGCGGCGCCCAACACGATCAGCGTCATGGCCGGGCTGATCACCAGCACGGCCCCGACGAAGCCGATCACTGTGACGGCTGAGCGCACCAGGCCGAACGACTCGGTGACGATGCTGTCGGCCCTCGACGCCCCCTCCTGGGCCAGGCGCAGCCGGTCGAGGAAGCGCGGATCCTCGAAAGGCCGCAGCCCGGGGAACCGTGCCGTGGCCGCGAAGAGCCGGTCCGTCGTGGCGGCCACCATGGCCCGGCCGACCTGGTTGCCGAGATACCCCGACCAGTGCGGCAGGACCGCGGCGGCGACGCCGATGCCGGCCAGCCCCGCGGCCAGGCCCAGCAGCTCGGCCAGGGAGGCCGCCCCGGTGAGGCCGTCGATGACCAGCTTGGTCAGCCAGGCCGCCGCGACCGGCGCCGCAGCCGTGCCCAGCAGCGTGACCGCGTACCCGATCGCGGGAACGGCGGCGGCGCTCCACGCGGTTGCCGCCGCCTCGCGCGCGGAGGCGGTCAGGCGCACCCCCTCAACGGCCATGCCGCGCCACCAGCTTCCTGATGGTGACGGCATGGAGATCGTCGGCGTGGAAGAAGCCGTGCTCCCGTGAGTCGAAGCTGGCCTCGGTGTTGTCACCGATCAGGACGAACCTGCCGGCGGGGACGACGTCGTCGTCGACGGCCTCGCGGACGGGCTCCGGGACCGGGTCGCCGGGCAGGGCGGCGATACGCTTGATCAGATATTTGCTGCCGATCGGGTGAGGGCTCAGGACGACGGCGATCTGCCCGGTGCGCAGCGCCGCGAGACGCGTGCGCCGGGACAGGAGCCGGTCCCCGTCGGTCAGCGACGGGGCCATGCTGTTGCCGTGGACGCGGATCACCATGTACGTCGCGCGCAGCCGTACGGCCAGCAGGGCCAGACCCGCGAGCCCGCAAGCCGCCGCGAGGAACGCCCGCCTCACGGCGTCCCGACCACGGCCAGCACGGCGACCAAGTACTGCAACACGCCCTCCCCCGGCCTGTCCGTGAGCAACGTGCGGATCCCCGTGACACAGCGGACGCGGTCCCGGTCAGGACCTGTCACGCGACGCGCAGGAGATCCACGAACCGGATGTTTCACGATCCCGCTAGCTCGGCCCTCGCGCGCCACTAGCCCGGCGCCGCCTGCCGCGGGCAAGGTGCAGGAACGGCTCCTTCCGCCGCCGAGCTAACAGGGATGAAACACGCGCGGGTGTTCCATGAACCTCACCAGACCGGCGCACGCGTGCTTGGAGCGAACGTGCCTGGCTGCCTCCGCTCGACCGACCCGAGGAGACGTCATGGACACCAACCCGCCTCGCGAGCATGGCTCCTACGGCCGGAACCAGGTCGGCGACACGCAGCCCACCCGTGAGGGCTTCCACCCGCCGGGCCCGATGTTCATCCCGCCCGGGTTCCCGCCCCCGCCTCCTCCCGCTCCCCTTCCCGCCCCGCAGCGGCGGGCGGGGATCGTCCTCACCGGCAAGGTGGCCGCCGGACTGGCGCTGGCGGCGTTGATCACCCTCGCGGGGGCGGCGCTCGGAGGCGGCGCCGTGGGAGCGCACCTGGTCGCGGCCGGCCGGCAGGCAGCGAACACCACCGTCGCCGGCCCCAACCCGGTGTTCCGTACGGCTTCCGCCCCGTACACGGTCGCGCAGGTCGCCGAACTCGTGCAGCCGTCCGTGGTGATGATCCAGGGCCAGACCGCCGGAGGCTCCGGGGTGGTGCTGTCGGCGGACGGGCTGATCCTCACCAACAACCACGTCGTGGCCGGGCAGGATCGCCTGGCGGTGAAGTTCAGCGACGGCAGGACCGCCCAGGCCGGCGTGGTGGGCACCGACCCGGCCACCGACCTCGCCGTCATCCGCGCCGAAGGCGTGACCGGGCTGGCCAGAGCCACGCTGGGCGACAGCGACCAGCTCAAGGTCGGTGACGACGTCCTGGCCATCGGGAGCCCGCTCGGCCTCGACGGCACGGTGACGGCGGGCATCGTCAGCGCGCTGGACCGTACCGTGACCGCCGGGAACGGTCCGGACGGACGGCAGCCACCCCCGGACATGGGCGGGCAGGAGCAGGAGAGCGGGACGACCACGCTCGGCGGCATGATCCAGACCGACGCGGCGATCAACCCCGGCAACTCCGGCGGCGCCCTGGTCAACGCCGCCGGCGAGCTGGTCGGCATCAACAGCGCCGTCGCTCCCGAAGGGGTCAACCTGGGCTTCGCCATCCCGGTGAACACCGCCAAACAGGTATCCGAGCAGCTCATCAGCAAGGGCAAGGTGAGCCACGCGTACCTGGGGGTGAGCGTCACCGACGCGACGGGCCAGGTGGCCGGCGCGCTGATCCGGCAGGTGGTCCCGGGCAGCCCGGCCGACAAGGCGGGACTGAAGCAGGGCGACCTCCTCACCAAGATCGGCGACACGCCGGTCACGGGCGGCGACACGGTCGTCGGGCAGGTCCGTGGCTTCACGATCGGCCAGCGGGTGCAGATCACCTACCAGCGGGACGGCGAGCCGAACACCGTGACCGTCGTCATGGCGGAGAAGCGGTAGCCCGAGGCCGGCGCGCGACCGTGGCCGGCAGCTCCATGCCGCCTTCCCGGCCGGTCCGCGGGTGCGGGCCTCGATTTGGCTGACTCACTGGATAGCTGTTATACAGTTACCATGTCGATTCACCCGGTCACCGTGGCGGACGCGGTCGCCGACCAGCTGCGCCGCCGGTTGTTGTCCGGCCACTACCGAGGCGGAGACCAACTGCGCGACACCGAGCTGTCGCAGGAGTTCGGCGTGGCCCGGCCCACAGTGCGCGCAGCCGTGCAGACGCTGGTGGCAGAAGGGCTGCTCGATCGCGGGCGCGGACGCAGCGCGCAGGTCCGGACGTTCACCGCCGAGGACGCCATCGACCTGGGCCGGCTGCGCCGCCCGATCGAGACGATCGCCGTCGAGATGATCATTTCGCGGGCCCGGCCCCTCGCCGGCATCGCCGCGGCGGCGCGGGCGTTCTCCGCGCTGGGCGACGACGTCTCGTGCGACGTGGTCGCCGGCCATGACGTGGCCTTCCACCGGGCCGTGTTCGTCGCCGCGGGCTCGGCCCGCCTGCTGCGCACCTTCGACGAGCTCAGCGCCGAGCTGCGCCTGCTCATCGCCCAGCTTCGCCCGGCCTACGACAGCGTCTCCGACCTGGCGCGCGAGCACGAGCTGCTGCTCGATGCGTTGCGCTCCGGCGACGTCCAGCAGGCCAGGGCCGCCTGGAACGCCCACTGCGACGACTCGGAACGTTTCTACCTCGACCTCATCCAGGAGCACGCACGGTGAACTTCAACGACTTCGACGCCCTCAGCTTCGACTGCTACGGGACCCTCATCGACTGGGAGGCCGGCATCGCCACCGTGCTGCGCGCGTGGGCCGGCACGCACGGTCTGCGGATGAGCGACGAGCACCTGCTGACGGCCTATTCCGCGCACGAGGCGCAGGCCGAGGCCGACCACCCGGGCGACCTCTACCCGCGGATCCTCGCGCGGGCGATGCGTGGCCTGGGCGCGCAGCTCGGCGTGCCGGTCAGCGACGCCGAGGCCGAGTCGCTGGCGGTCTCCGTGCCCGACTGGCCGGCGTTCCCCGACTCGGCGGAGGCGCTGGAGCGGCTCTCGCGGCGCTACCGGCTCATCATCCTGTCCAACGTCGACCGTGCCTCCTTCGCCGGCTCCAACAAGCGCCTCGGCACCACCTTCACCAGCGTCCTCACCGCCGAGGACGTCGGCTCCTACAAACCCGATCCCCGCAACTTCGAGGCGCTGGCGCGCGAGGCCGAGCGGCTCGGAGTGGCCGAGGGCAGGCTGCTGCACGTGGCGCAGAGCCTGTTCCATGACCACGTGCCGGCCAAGGCCGCGGGCCTGCCCACCGTGTGGATCAACCGCCGTCACGACAACGCGGGCTGGGGCGCGACACCGGAGCCGTCGGCCGGCGTCACCCCTGACTGGACCTTCACCTCCATGCGCGCGTTCGCGGACGCGGTCGACGCCGGCAACGCCTGACGCCCGCCCGAGCACGGTCCCGGACGAGCATGCCGGTCGTCGCCCAGCACGTCCCGCCTCATACGATGATCGACGCCCCGGCGCCGACATTGGAGGCTGAACGTTGCTGGATCGAGAACGCGTGCGCGCTCTCCTCGCCCACCCGCGCTTCGAGCGGGCGATCATGGCGGTCATCGTGCTCAACGCGATCACGATCGGCTGTGAGACCTCCTCCTTCGTGATGGGGTGGATCGGCGAGCCTCTTCACGTCGTGGACCGCGTGGTGGTGGGCGTGTTCGTCCTGGAGCTCGCCGCCCGCCTCTACGCCCACCGGGGCGCGTTCTTCAAGGATCCGTGGAACTGGTTCGACACCGCCATCGTGGGGATAGCGCTGGTGCCCGCCTCCGGGCCGGCCTCCGTGCTCCGCACCTTGCGGATCATGCGGGCGCTGCGCCTGGTCACCGCGGTGCCCAGCATGCGCAGGGTCATCTCCGCGCTGATGGCCGCCATTCCCGGCATGGCCTCCATCCTCGGCCTACTGATCATCATCATGTACGTGGCGGCGGTGATGACCACCCAGTGGTTCGGGCGGACGGCGCCGGCGTACTTCGCCGAGATTCCGACCTCCCTGTTCACCCTGTTCCAGGTGATGACCGGGGAGGGCTGGCCGGACATCGCCGACCAGATCATGGATGCCCATCCGTGGGCATGGATCTTCTTCGTGACCTACATCCTGGTGTCCTCCTTCGTGGTGCTGAACCTGTTCATCGCGGTCGTCGTCAACGCCATGGACGACGAGAGCACCTCCGCGGAGGAGCAGCGCACCGACGACCGGCTCAGGGCGATCACGGAGGAGCTGGCGCGCCTGCACGCCAAGTTGGACGCCCTTTCCCCGCGGGCCGAGAGCAGGACCGGCGGGCAGGAGGACGACCCCGAAGCGTCACCCAGCCTGTCGAACGCGAGCTGACCGGCTGCGTCACCGGCAGAGCGTGAGGGCGTCCAGGCTGGGATAGTCGGTGTACCCGGCGGCTCCGTGCGTGTACAGGTGGGCGGTGTCGATCGGCTGGAGAGGGGCGTTACGGGCGAAGCGGGCCGGCAGGTCGGGGTTGGCGATGAACGCCCTGCCGTAGGAGACCAGGTCGGCCAGTCCGGAGGCGAGCGTGGCCTCGCCGGCCTCCTTGCTGGTGGCGGGGCGGTTCTCCCCGACGTTGGCGATGAGGGTGCCCCGCCAGCGGGGCCGCAGGTCGGCCAGAGCCGGATAGCGGTCGCCGTCGGTGAGGTGCAGGTAGGCCAGGCCGAGGCCGTCGATACGCTCGACGAGGTCGCGATAGACGGGGCCGGGGTCGCTCTCCACCATGCCGAACTGCGGGTTGCCCGGCGACAGGCGCAGCCCTGTGCGGTCGGCGCCGATCGCGCCTGCCACGGCGGTGACGACCTCGACGGGGAAGCGGACGCGGCCTCCAGCCGTGCCGGGGCCGTACTCGTCGTCGCGGAGATTGGTGTTGTCGGCCAGGAACTGGTGGATCAGGTAGCTGTTGGCGCCGTGCAACTCGACCCCGTCGAAGCCCGCCGCCATCGCGTTGCGGGCGGCGGCGACGTGGTCCAGGACGGCCTGCCGGATGTCCGCCCTGGTCATCACACGGGGCGTGACGGGATCGGCCTTGCCGCCGTCCCGTACGTGGACCGGACCGGGCGTGGGCACGGCCGACGGGCCTGAAGGCACGTCGGCGGCCAGGCGCGACAAGGGGTGACCCTGCCGGCCACCGTGCATGAGCTGGGCGAAGACGCGGCCACCGGCCGCGTGCACGGCCTCCGTGACGGCGCGCCAGCCGCGGACGTGTTCTGGCGTCTCCAGGCCCGGCATGCGCCATCCCGACTGGCCGCGGGCACTGGGCCAGATGCCTTCCGTGACGATGAGGCCGGCACCCGCTCGTTGCGCGTAGTGGTCGGCGACGATCGGCAGCGGGGTGCCGTCCTCATGAGCGCGGAAGCGCGTCATCGGGGCCATCACCATACGGTTGGGGAGCGTCAGGCGGCCGAGCCGGCAGGGCGTGAGCAGCAAGGAATCAGTCATGCCGGTACGGTAAGAGTTGACATTGGTGTCAGGTTCAACCCGAGGTACGGCATGCGGATCGGTGAGCTGGCTCAGCGGACCGGCGTGAGCGAGCGGTCGCTGCGCTATTACGAGCAGCAAGGGCTGCTCCAGGCGGAGCGCACCCCTGGCGGCCACCGCGACTACGCCGACGGGGCCGTGGAGCGGGTCATCCGCATCCAGGAGTTGTTCGCCGCCGGGCTGTGCAGCGCCAAGATCGCCCAGCTGCTCCCGTGCCTGGGCGACGGCAAGGGCGGCGCGGCCGTAACGGCCACACCGTGGCTGGCCGACCAGCTCACGAAGGAACGTGAGCGCATCGACCGCATGATCGGCGACCTCGTCCGTTCCCGGGATGTCCTCGACGACGTCATCAGGGAAGCCCAGGATCGCGGGTGATGATCCACCCAGCGCCCCGCCGCGATGGCGGATCGGCGCTCCACCAGTCGTGCCGGCCGCCGGCGCGTATCCCGCGGGCAGTTCGTCGGGGCCGCCGGTCAGGTCCAGGCCTCCCGGAGATGTCTGCAAGGACCACCCACCCACGGATCCAGACATACCGCGCTCGACTCGGCTTCGGAGGGACCGCCCGCGAGGGGAGGCGGGCAAGCTCAGGCGGCGGCCCCGAAGGGAGCGAACCGGCGCGGGCGGCGGAAGCTGTCAGCGCGGTCGGCGGCCGCGGTACGTACGGCGGTACGCCGTGGGGGTGGTGGACGCGTCGCGTGACAGGTGTTGCCGGAGGTTGGCGGCCGTACCGAGGCCGGAGCGCCGGGCCACCTCGTCGACCGGCAGGTCGGTGCCCTCCAGCAGCCTGCGCGCTTCGAGAAGGCGCTGGGCGGCCAGCCAGCGCAGCGGGGTGGTGCCGGTCTCCCGGGCGAAGTGGCGGGCGAACGTCCGCGGCGCCGATCCCGCCTGGCGGGCGAGGTCGGCGACGGTGACGGGTTCGGACAGGTGGTCCAGCGCCCAGGCGCACACCGCGGCCATGCCCTCGCCGCTGGACGGCAGCGGCCGTTGCAGGAACTGGGCCTGACCGCCCTCCCGGTGTGGTGCGACGACCAGCCGCCGCGCGACCCGGATCGCGGCCTCCGGGCCGTGGTCGGTGCGCACCAGATGCAGGCACAGGTCGATGCCGGCGGCGAATCCGGCGCTGGTCAGCACGTTCCCGTTGTCGGCGTACAGGGTGTCGGGGTCGACGTCGACAGCCGGGTAGCGGGCGGCGAGGTCGGCGGTGTCCATCCAGTGAGTGGTCGCCCGGCGGCCGTCCAGCAATCCCGCCGCGGCCAGCGCGAAGGCACCCGTGCAGACCGAGACGATCCGGGCACCGCGTGCGGAGGCGGCGCGCAATGCGTCGAGCACCGGCAAGGAGGGCTCCACCAGGGGTGCGTAACCCGGCACCACGATCGTGCCGGCCGTGTCGAGAGCGTCGAGCCCCAGCGGTGCGTGAAGGTCGAAGCCCGTGGTCGACGGGACCGGCCCCGCCGATTCGGCGCAGACGGCGAACGAGTACTCCTCGCCGCCGAACACCTCCGCGGGGATGGCGAGGTCGAAGGCGACCACCTTCGGCAGGGCCAGACCCACAACACGATGCATGGCAGGATTCTTACGCTAATAGGCTTTTCTGTCACTCGTCACCAGTCCGTCGCCCGGCGAGGATGACGATGCACGTCAAGGCAGGGAGAAGCCATGTTGTTCCTCGACGCGTCCTCGTTCACCGCCGAACGTCCATGGGGCGCCCTCGACATCACCGAGATCGACAACGCCACCGTCCGGCTGCACTGGACCGACGAGCCCTACATCTGGCACGTGAACGACGGGCCGGAGGTCTTCGCCGTCATGGACGGCGTCGTCGACATGCACTACCGCCGCGACGGCCGGGAACATGTCGAGCGGCTCACCCCCGGCCGCATCTGCTACGCCGAGCCGGGTGACGAACACGTCGCGCATCCCGTACCCATGGCCCGCATCCTCGTCATCGAGCGCAAGGGCAGCATCTAGCCGGTCCCCACCTCGGGTGTGACGCGGCGGTTGCGCTTGATGACAAAGGCGGCCCCGCTCCTGGCAGGGCACTTTGACATTTGTCACGAGGACATGTCCGCCGTCTCCGGACAAGCTGTTGCTGCTTGCAGCACGCCGGTGAACGCAGGCGGCAAGGGCCGCGTGAAAGGGCCGGCACAACTCGATGGAGGAGCACCCAATGCGAGGACAGATCACGAAAAAGGTTGCCTTACTGATCGGGTTCGCGACAGCGGCGGCCCTCGCTGTCGGGCCGGCGGGAACCGGCCAGGCGGCGAGCTCCCCCTCGGCCGCGGCTCCCTCGCTGCGGGCGTACGGGATCACCGACGACGGCCGGCTGATGGCCACGTTCACCACCGACAAGCCGGAAGAGCTCAACTGGGTCAGGCGCATCACCGGGCTGGTCACCGACACCTTCGTGATCGGGATCGACTTCCGCGTGCAGGACGGCAAGTTCTACCCCGTCGGCAACCACGGCGGCATCTACACGATCTCGCTCCCGACGGGCAACCAGGACGTGGTCGTCACGAAGGTCTCCCAGCTCCAGATGGGGCTCAAAGGCACCGCGTTCGGCGTCGACTTCAACCCCGCCGCCGACCGGCTGCGCGTGATCAGTGACAACGGCCAGAACCTGCGGCACAACCTCAACGACGGCACGACGGTGTCGGACACCTCGCTGAGCAACGGCCCCGGCTCGCCGGCCTCCGGGGTCACCGCCGCCGCCTACACCAACAACGACCTCAACGGCGACACCGCGACCACGCTGTTCGACGTCAACACCACCACCGCGCAGATCGTCGTCCAGTCACCGGCCAACAACGGGCTGCTCGCCCCGACCGGCGCGCTCGGCATGCCGGTCGCCACGAATGCGGGCATCGACGTCTACAGCGACCTGAGCAACGGCAAGACCGTCTCGAACTCGGCCTTCGCCACCCTCGTCGTGAACGGTGACGCGACGCTCAACACGGTCGACCTGCTCACCGGCGCCGCCACCCCGATCAGCGACCCGTTCCCCCTGACCATCACCGACATCGCCGTCGCTCTCGACACCCACTGAACCGCCTCGTCCGCCCGCTGATGTGAGCCCGTGCCGCCTTCCGCGCGGGCTCACCGGCGCTGTGCGCGGACCGCCGCGGCGGCCGGGTCATCCGTCGCGGTTCCGGCGGGCGATGTCGGTGTTGAGTGCGGTGGCGAACACCGTCCAGCCCGCGTAGGGCAGCAGGAACAGGCCCGCGCGGCGATCGGCTGACCATCCCCGCCGGACGAGCACCGCGTTGGACGCGTTGAGGACGAGGATCTCGGCGAGCGCCAGGCGCGGGTTGCGGGCCCGGAAGAACAGGGCCGGCCATGCGGCGTTGAGCACCAGGTTGCCGGCCAGGGCACTCCGGAACGCCCGGCTTTCGTCCTGGTCACCGCGAGAGATGGCCCGCGCGCCCGCATAGGCGATGAGAGCGTACAAAGGGGTCCAGACCAGGCCGAAAGCCTGGGGCGGCGGCTGCCACGACGGCTTCTTCAACCGCTGGTACCAGCCGGAGCGCGCGTCGGTGGCGAGCGCTCCGGCGACGGCGGTGGCGGTCACCGCGAGAGCCGTTTTCAGGAGGAGTTTTCCTGTCATCGCCGTCTCCTGCCCAGGAGCGACGCCACCGCACGTGAAGCCTGCGCGGTCAGCGCACGTAGACGTCGGGCTGGGGCGGGGTGCCCATGGCGTCGCCGATGAAGAAGCTCGGGTGCGGCGGCTGGTTGTAGGCGGTGTTCTGCCAGGCGAGGGCCACGCGGTACTGCGGGTCGTGCAGCAGAGTGTGGATCTTGGTGGTGGTCGCGTGGGGTGTGGCGTAGATGCGCAGGGCGCGGTCGTCGGTGGTGGGCCAGATGACCTCCTCGCGCCAGTCGCCGAGGATGTCGCCCGACAGTGACGGAGTGGCCTTGGTGCCGTTGTTACTGTGGACGCCGGAGGCGGTCAGCAGGCGGGTCTCGCCGCCGGTGCCGTACTTGTCGATCCTGGTCTGGTCCAGCAGCTCGCGCACAGGGTCGGCGTCCCACCAGGACAGGAAGTTGGCCGAGGACGGCTGGCGGCCGACGACCGTACCGGAGGTGTCGCGCAGCCCGTTCTGCCCCGCCCCCGCGGCCCAGGACTCGGCGCCGGGGCTGCCGGCGTAGATGTCGCCGGCCACGCCGCGCCCGGGCCCCTCGCCGTCGGAGCCCGAACCGGTGCCGGTCTGCCACAACACCTGTCCGGTACGGGCGTCGACCATGTACAGGCCGGGCCGGTCGGCCGGCTCGGAGATCTTCACGTACTCCAGGCCCGCGCGGCGGGGATCGAGGTCGCCCAGGTGGGCGGCGTCACCGTGGCCCCATCCGACGTTCCACAGGCGCCCGCCGTCGTCGTCGATGGCGGCGGCGCCGTAGACGATCTCGTCGCGGCCGTCGGCGTCCACGTCGCCGACGGTGAGGCTGTGGTTGCCCTGGCCGGCGTACGAGCCGTTGCCCGAGGCGTTGCTGTCGAACGTCCACCGCTTGACGAGCCGGCCGTCGCGGAAGTCCCAGGCGGCGATCACGGCGCGGGTGTAGTAGCCGCGGGCCATGATGAGGCTCGGCCGCTGCCCGTCCAGGTACGCGGTGCCGGCCAGGAAGCGGTCCACCCGGTTGCCGTAGGAGTCGCCCCAGGAGGAGACGTTGCCGCGGGGCGGGTCGTAGTTCACCGTGGACAGCGCGGCGCCGGTCCGGCCGTCGAACATGGTGAGGAACTCGGGCCCGGACAGGATGTAGCCGGAGGAGTTGCGGTAGTCGGCGCTCGCGTCGCCGATGACGGTGCCGCGGCCGTCGACGGTGCCATCGGCGGTCTTCATGGCGACCTCGGCCCTGCCGTCGCCGTCGTAGTCGTAGGCCTGGAACTGCGTGTAGTGGGCGCCTGCCCGGATGTTGCGGCCCAGGTTGACGCGCCACAGGCGGGTGCCGTCCAGCTTGATCCCGTCGATGTAGACCACGTCGGTGGTGCCGGACTGGGAGTTGTCCTTCGAGTTGTCGGCCTCCCACTTCAGCACCAGGTCGAGGCGGCCGTCGCCGTCCAGGTCGCCGACGGAGGCGTCGTTGGCGTGGTGGCCCGAGCTGGGCGGGGAGAGGGGCACGTCGAGATAGCCGTTCGCGAAACGGAGCGAGGGTTCGGAGGCCGGGCCCTCGGTGCCGCCGGTGACCGGTCGGACCGTGTAGGAGGCGTCCTGCGCCGCCCCGGAGTCCAGGTAGTTGGTGGAGTCGGTGACGGTCGCGACGCGCGTGCCGCCTCGATAGACGGTGAAGGACGTGTCGCGCGGCTCGGTGCCCAGCAACCGCCAGGAGACCAGGTTGCCGTTGCCGGAGCGGACGCTGATCAGGCCGCGGTCGAGGTCTTCCGCCTGCTTGGCGTCCGCCGGGCCAGTGGGGGTGACCGTGGGGGTCGGCTCTCCGGAGTCGCCGGTGCAGGTGACGCCGTTGAGCGCGAAAGAGGCGGGCGCCGGGTTGCCGGAGCCGTTCCATGAGGCGTTGAAGCCGAACGTCGTGCTTCCGCCCTGCGGGATCGCGGCGTTGTAGCCCGCGTCCTCGGCCCTGACGGCGGAGCCGTTCTGCGTGGCGGTGGCGTTCCACGCCTGCGTGATCCGCTGTCCGGCAGTGAACGACCAGTCCAGGTGCCAGCCGTTGACGGCTTCGCCGACGTTCCTGATGGTCACGTTGCCGGTGAACCCGCCGGACCACTGGGCGGCGACGGCGTAGTCGACCTCGCAGGCCACCGCGGCGGAGGCCGGCGACTGCAGGCCGACGGCGGCCGCGGCGACCAGGCACACGGTGCTGCCGAGCGTTGTGACGAGCAGCGCTGGACGGGATAAACGTTTCATTGAACGTCCAATCGGTGTACGGATCCCGATGAGGTGCCGAGCGCCCACACGGTAAGAAGGCACTGACCAGGGTGTCAACGAGACACCGCCGCCCAGCCGGCGGGTGGTTGTTACCTTTCAGGTCAGTGGCGGAAAGCGCCTTCCACGTCGCTGAAACTTTCGTGACCCGAACGGATCAGCGGCAGGGCGGAGCGGTGGACTCGCGAACGACCAGCCGCGGCCGGTAGACCAGCTTCTGATGGCGGTGCCCCGGCCGGGTCTCGTCCAGCAGCAGTTCGGCCGCGACCCGGCCCAGCTCGCGCTTCGGCTGCCACACGGTGGTCAGCGACGGGGCCAGCTGCGCGGCGAACGCCACGTCGTCGTACCC
Source organism: Nonomuraea sp. KM88 (assembly GCF_052245635.1). Taxonomy (NCBI): domain Bacteria; kingdom Bacillati; phylum Actinomycetota; class Actinomycetes; order Streptosporangiales; family Streptosporangiaceae; genus Nonomuraea; species Nonomuraea sp. KM88. The sequence continues at coordinate 23,078 of NZ_JBQQCC010000016.1, forward strand.
CACGACCGACATCTCCCCCGGCACCGCGATCCCCCGCTCCTTCAGGCCGCCGATCACTCCGAGCGCCGCGGTGTCGTTGAGGCAGATGATCGCGGTCGGCGGATCGGCCGCGCCCAGGACGTCCTCCAGCGCCGCCGCGGCGGTCACCGTGATGTCGGGCGACGGCACGCGGACGTCCAGCACGCCCCGGTCCGGGTCCAGGCCGGCCTTCAGGAACGCCTTACGCACCCCGGCGTGGCGCTCGGCCGTCTGCTGCACCTCGATCGACGCGCTGAGCAGGGCGATCCGCCGATGCCCCAGCACGATCAGGTGTGCCGCGACCTGCTCACCGCCCCACTGGTTGTCCATCGACACCGAGCACAGCCGGCCGTCGGACCTGTGGTCGAGCAGCACCACCGGGACACCGCGCCCGGCCAGGGAGACCAGCGGATCCAGGTCGGCCTCGACCGGGGTGATGAGCACGCCGCGCACGCGCTGCTTCTCCAGCTCCTGCAGGTAGTGCCGCTCCCGCCCCGGCTGCAGGTCGGTGCTGCAGGTCATGAGCATGCAACCGTCCTGGAGCAGCCGGTCCTCCACCCCGCGGCACACCTCGGTGAAGAACGGGCCGGCGATGTCCAGCGTCACCGCGCCGACCAGCGGGCTGGGCATCCCTCGTAACCGCCTGGCGGCGTTGTCGGGCAGGTAGCCCATGCGTTCCATCGCCGCGTGCACGCGCCGGCGGGTCTCCTCGGCGACGAGCTCGGGACTGTTGAGGACGTTGCTCACCGTCGTCGGCGAGACCCCGGCCTCCCGGGCGACCTGGCGCATGCCGGGGCGGCGCGGCTCGGTCGAGGCGTCCCCACTCACCGCAGCACCATATCCGGCGCCTTCGACGGAGACCTCGTTCGCGTTCCCGATCGGTCAGCGGAACACCACGCGTGATCGTCACTGCGGCGTAACGCACCCACGCTCCGCGTTCGGCCACTCGACGACCTCCTGAGAGGCTGGTGGGGTGCGGATCGAGTTGCTGGGGCCGGTACGGGCCCACGCCGATGACGGGACGCCGATCGAGATCGGAGGTCTCCGTGTCCGCATGCTGCTGGCCAGGCTCGCCCTCTCCCCTGGACGGATGGTGCGGGCCGAAGCGCTGATCGACGCGCTGTGGCCCGCCGGCCTGACAGGCTCCCCTGAAGGGCTGTCAGGCGGCGGTCATGCGCTCTCCCACGCGAAGCCGTCCGGATCGGTGAAGGACCCGGCGTCGCCGCCGATGACGAGCCGGTGCGATCCGGTGCCGTCAGGAGCGACGCCGGCGGCCTTGGCGAGGGCGCGCCGCTTGAGAAGGGAGAGCTTGACGGGGCTGGACGGAGCGGCGAACTCGACGTATCTGCGGCCGTAGCTCTTCGTCACGGCGAAGCCGCGGTCGACGTAGAACTGCTTGCTAGCGGCCACGTCCGTGACGCCCAGCTGGAGCACGATCTCGTCGATCTGCCGGGTGGCCGGGCCGGTGTCCTTCTTCGACGAGGACGCGACCGTCCGACGCGTCCCGTCCGGGGCCTGTACCACGCCGCCGTAGCCCCACAGCGACTTCGCGGCAGGCTTCACCGCCGTGGCCCCGGCGCCGACAGCGGCGTCGATGAGCGCGTTGACGGTGGCCGGCTGGGACACGACGAGCGACAGGGTGAACCCGCGGAAGCCGGTCGCCGGCGCCGCCGGGGACCGCAGCCGCACCTGGTCGCCCAGATCGAAGGCGGTGGCGTAGAAGTGGCCCGCGGCCGCGGTGCCGGCCACCTCGAAGGTGACGCATGTGATGGAAGCCATGACCGTCACGCTAGTTGCGGCCCGCTGACCCCCGCTTCTCCGATTCTGACCGGTTGTCACGCCGGGACGGGGCTCGTTCCGATCGCGCGCTCATGGGGCCTCACGTGGCGGCGAGCAGGGTTTCGGCCTGTTCGCGGGCATGGCCGATGGGGTCGGCGAAAATGCTGAGGCCCTGGCCGACGAGCGCTCCTTCGTGGAGCAGCATGAGCGTTCGGCCCAGGTGAGCGGCCCTCTCGGGGGCGAGGTCCCGGGCGAGGTCGGTGAACAGGGTGAGCATCCACTGCTTCTGCCCCGTGATGATCGGATAGGCCGGGTGGGACGGATCGCTGATCTCGGCGTGGGCGTTGACCATGCTGCACCCCTTGTGGCTGTGCTGCGCGGCCCACTCGCGTGACGCGTCGAAGACGGCCAGGACGCGCGCCGCCGGCGCCGGCTCCGCGGCGTCCAGGTGGCCGGCGAGGAAGGCGCGCCAGCGTTCGTCGCGATCCGCGAGATACTCCACGACGATCTGCTCCTTGCAGCCGAACCGGTCGTAGAGGGTCTTCTTCGTCACCCCGGCCTCGGCGGCGATCAGATCCACCCCGACGGCATGGATGCCGCGCTCGTAGAACAGCCGCGCGGCGGCCTCCAGGACGCGCCGCGCGGCGGGCGTCATCGTGATCCGCTGGAGCCTGTCGCTGCTGCCCATGACACTGATTATACCGATCTGTATAGTGAAGGGAAAGGTATACAGATCGGTATAGTTAAGGACGCCGTCGTGAATCTCCTGCTCTCGATCGCTTTCGTGCTCTGCTGGAGCTCCGGCTTCATCGGGGCGAAGCTCGGCGTGGGCACCGCCTCCGCGGTCACGATCCTGATGTGGCGTTTCCTGCCCCTGGCCGTCGTCCTGGTGGCCATCGCCGCCCTCTCGGGAACGTCGTGGAGAGGCCTCACCGCGCGCGACGTCGCCCGGCAGGCCATGATCGGCGTGCTCTCGCAGAGCGGCTACCTGCTCACCGTCTACTACGCGATCCAGCTCGGGGTCTCCAGCGGCACCACGGCTCTGATCGACGGCGTCCAGCCGCTCGTCGCCGGAGCACTCGCCGGACCGTTGCTGCATCAACCCGTCGCACGCAAGCAGTGGCTCGGCCTGGGGCTGGGAGTGGCCGGCGTGACCGTGGTCACCCTGGCCGACGCCACGTCCGGCGCCGGCGCTTCCTGGTGGGCCTATCTCATCCCGCTCCTCGGCATGTTCTCGCTGGTGGCGGCCACGCTGCTGCAAGGCCGCTCCCGTACGCAGATCGCCCCCGCGGTGTCGATGACCGTGCACTGCGCCACCAGCGCCGTCATCTTCACCACGCTGGCCGTGAGCGCGGGAGCCGCGCTGCCGCCCGCCGACACCTCGTTCTGGATCGCGATCACCTGGCTGGTGGCCTTGTCCACCTTCGGCGGGTACGGGCTGTACTGGCTCATCCTGAGGCGCTCCGGAGTCACCAAGGTCAACACGCTCATGTTCCTCATGGCCCCGGTCACGGCGGTGTGGGGAGCGCTCATGTTCCGTGAGCCCTTCCACGTGCAGACCGCTCTCGGCCTGGGCGTCTGCCTCGCCGCGGTCGTCATCGTCTACCGCGGCGAGGTCTCGCCGGCCCGCGAGAACTCGCTCGTATCGAGCACCCGCGGGTGAGGGCGAGACCTCCTCGGAGGCCGCGCCGTCACGGTCAGGGATTCTTGCCCATCGCCTGGCGAACCACGTCACGGACGCGGTCCATCATCGCGACCGGTGTCCCGACCAGGACGTTCTTGACGGCCGACTCGGTGCCCGGGTGCGGGTGCGTGGGGGCCATAGCCTCGGCGGCCTTGACCCCGGCGGCCATGCTGCGCCGCTCGGCCGGGCTGGTGTGGGCCCGGAGCTGGAGGAACTCGTAACGTTCCTCGCTGCGGGCGTGCGCCTCGACGGCGGCGCGCAACGTCGCCAGGTTCTGCAGGAAGTCGGGGGCGTCCGGGCCCGCCTCGTCCATCCGCGACAACATCTCCTTGGCTTCGTTCTCCTCGGCGAGCCGGTCGTCGACCACGGCGTCGCCGCCGTCGATGGTGCGGCGGGCGTGGGGGTGGACGATCTCCTCCTCGGCGGTCTCGTGCACGGCCAGCATCCGCACCAGCCGGCTGAACGCCTCGTCGCGCCGGCCGGCGGGCGCCTGCTCGACCTCGTCGAACAGGTCCCGGATCATTCCGTGCTGGGCCTGCAGCAGGTCGATGACGTCCGTCTCGTCCATCGTCTCCGGCGCCGTCTTCTGGTCGGTCATGGCGATCCTCCTCCGAGTCCAGGCGTGGCCTACCCGACGGAAGGAGCGGCACGCCGGCGCACGTCAAGGACTGCGGAAATGCTTACCGAATCCGGAATCTCGGGCGGGAGCGCGCAGAGACCGGACCGGGAAGCCTCGGGTAGGGCGGGGCCTCCGCACCTCTCTGACCAGCGCGAAGGAGCGCACGCACATGACCTTCAATCCGCTACAGGAGCGGGGCATCCCGCTGGACAAGCAGCTGCGCAACTGGCGTGAGCTCAACGTCACGCCAACCGATCCCGATCACGCCGACCCGTACACGCGGTGCCGGATCATCACGATGAACGGCATCGAGGTGGAGGCGATCATGTTCAGCCACCACCTCGCCCGCCACTGTCCCGACGTGGAGCTGAAACAGCAACTGGCCCGCGTGCGTTACATCGAGGCGCAGCAGCAGAAGGCGGTCAACTGGCTGCTGCCCGGCCTGGCGTCGGTGCTGGAGACCACCATGGCCTACGAGCAGGTCGCCGTCGACCTGACCGCGTGGGTGGCCCGGATGGAGCCGGACGCGTATCTGAAGCAGGCCTACCAGTTCGGCGTGCTGGAGGACTTCGACCACCTCTACCGCTACGCCAACCTCTACGAGATGATCGAGCACCGCAAGGCCGAGAAGATCGTCGACCAGCTCACCGAGGTGATGCCCGGCCGGCCGACCTACCTGCACCACCGCAACCCCGTCGACAACGTACGCGAGCCCTACGACAGGAGCTCGGCCGCGCCCATCTCCAAGCTGCACGCGCTGACCATCATGTCGGCCGAGCAGCAGACCATGAACTTCTACATGAACGTCGGCCCGATGTACATGGAGCCCATCGCCCGGCAGCTCTACCAGGAGATCGGCCTCGTCGAGGAGGAACACGTCACCCACTACGAGTCGCTGGTCGACCCCGGCGAGAGCTGGTGGGAGATGCTGCTCAACCACGAGTACAACGAGTGCTACCTCTACCACTCGTTCATGGAGACCGAGTCCGACCCCAAGGTGAAGAACATCTGGGAGCTCCACCTCAACATGGAACTGGAGCACCTGCGGCTGGCGGCCGAGCTGTTCAAGCGGCACGACGGCCGCGACCCGGAGCAGGTGCTCGCGCCCGAGCTTCCCGCTCCGGTGACGTTCGAGCCCAACAAGCAGTACGTGCGCGAACTCATCGCCACCCAGATCGACTACACCACCCTGGGCACCGGCTACGTGCAGGAGGCGCACGAACGCTTCGAGAAGATGCAGGAGGCGATCATGGGCGGCGAGAAGGCGCCTTCCGAGCGGGTCATCGACGACAACCGTGCCAAGTCCGGCCACGAGTACCGGCTGCAGACCGAGGGGGAGCACCCGGTCCACAGCCTGGCGTCCAACCGCTGATGCCCTTCGAGGCGGCGTCATCGCGCACGGCCGGGCAGCGAGGGGTGCCCGGCCGTCACTCGAGGCGCCGGTCGGTCGTCGGCCACCGGTCCGTCCGGCAGGGTGAGCTGGGAGGAGGGGGCCCGGCGGCTACGGGAACGTGACGGGGACGCCGGTCAGGCGCTGGCGGCCGCTCGCCAGCGCGCCAGGATGCTCTCGTCGTCGGTGTTGCCATGCCACGCGGCTCCCTCGGGAATCACGTACGGGAGCCAGGTCGCGTAGTCGGGGGCGTCAGGGGCGATGTCGCGCGTGCCGTCCACGCGGGTCCCGTCCGGCAACACGCTCGACTCGGGCACCCGCAGGACTCCGCCGGCCAGCATGATGGCGGTCATGAGCTGCGTCCCTCCCGTCGCACCGGTCACCGGTTCCCCCCTCAGAATAGCGCGCGCGTTCAGCAGGGCAAGGAGATCCGGTCAGCCCATCCCATAGCGTCCCGAAACCCATAGATAGGCACGCTGGGCGGCGTCCTCGTCGCCGAATAAGCTGATCAGGCGGCGGGCTCTCCCGGTGAGCACGCAGGCGAAGGCCTCGGCATAGAGCTCGGCCGCGTCCTGCCGGAAGGGCGGCGCCAGATGCGGCGCGTGCGACGCGTGCAACCGCGACCAGAACACGCCGCGCGACGGCATGCCTTCCAGATGATCCGTGGCGTGCCCCAGCTCGTGCCCGGCCACGCTGACCGACGGAGACGGCACGCTGCCGACGCCGACGCGCCGCCGGTTGGGGTCGTAGACGCCGGCGCTGCGCTCCCAGCCGCCCTGCTGGACCGGCAGCGCGACACCGCGAAGAGCCTCGAAGCCGGGCAGGTCGGGCACGGCGCCGGGCCCGACCACGATGCCGCCGTCCAGGTGGGCGGCCAGGCGGGCCCCTAAGGCTCGCGGCACGGCGGACAACGTCATGATGGCCAGGAGGACCTCGGCGGGCGGGAAGGTGCCGGGATTCCAGGCCCGGGTCAGCCGGCGCTCGAGCGCGCCCACGTGGAGCCAGCCCGGCCGCCCTCTGCTACGGCCGGCCAAACCCATCTCCCCCGGTGTCCACCCTGCACGACCGCCCAGCCGTGCCCGCAGCCCCACAGGGCGAGAGCCATCGATGGCGCGATCAACGTCGATGATCGCAAAGAACTCTAGCGAGGGTTGCGGTGCCGCGCATCCGCGCTACCCAGGCCCCCATCCGGGTGGCCGCAGGTCCACAACCGGGGCGGCCGGTCTAACCCTGCGCACGGCCGCGCTCGGCCCAGGTTCGATGACCCGGTGACCGCGCGTCCTGTGGACTTGACGCGTGATCGAGTTCGACCACGTCAGCCAGTTCCCCGAGGACGTGAGGGCGCCTGACGGCGTGCCCTTCACCGTCGGCCGGGCGTTCCCCGGACGTCAAGGAAGTGAATTCACATGAGCCGCAAGCTCGCCCGAACGCTCGCCAACCTCTCCCTGCTCGCTCTGCTGGCCACCGGCTGCGCAGGCGTGGACACCTCCCGGGTGACGCCCGACGCCGTGGTCCCCCTCGACCGGGCCCCGCTCTCCGACGCCGCCGGCAAACGGGTGGTCGGGATCGGCGAGGCCACGCACGGCAACAAGGAGTTCGTCCGGACCCGCGCGCTCATCATCAGGAAGCTGGTCACGGACCACGGCTTCCGCACGGTCGCCCTGGAGGCCGACTTCGGCGGCACGGCGGCGGCCAACGACTATGTCATGAAGGGCGAGGGCAGCGCGCGGGCCGCGGCCGCCGCGCTCGGCTTCGACATCTACCGGACCCGCGAGATGGCGGATCTGATCGAATGGATCCACGACCACAACACCGCTCTCCCCGACGCGGACAAGGTGCGCCTCTACGGCTTCGACATGCAGCGCTACGACCGCAACAAGGAACGGCTGCTGCGCTATCTCGCCACGGCCGACCCCGCCCGGGTCCGCCACGCCGAGGAGTCGCTGGCCGACCTCACCGATGCCACCAGGTCCAGCCAGGACAAGGCGAAGGTGACCGCGGCCGCCACCGCCGCCGAACGGCTCGTCTCCCACATGAAGGACCATCGCGACACGTACGTGAGCCGCACCTCCGAGGGATCGTTCGTGCTCGCCGTGCACCACGCCGAGACGATCCTGCGCGGCGCGCGGTTGCAGGTGTCCGGGGGCGACTACTCCCGCAAGCGGGACGCCTGGATGGCCGAGAACGTCGGCTGGATCGCCGCCCTGGAGAGATCCCAGGGACGGAAGAAGATCATGGTGTGCGGCCACAACGGCCACATCGACAAGAGCGGCGCCGCGTTCTCGTTCGCGTCGATGGGACGGCGGCTGGCCAAGACGTACGGCAAGGACTACTTCACGATCGGCACGGAGTTCGGCGAGAGCACCTTTGTGGCCAAGGACGAAGATTCCGGGCAGCGCAAGCGGTTCACCGTGAGCCACGACTCGCCCCTGGCCAAGCTGTTCGGCGACGAGCCGCTGGGCTACGTCAACGTCGCGCGGGCCTCGGCCAGGCCCGGCAACCGCGAACTGCTCGCCTCGGAGATCCCGATGGGCAGCGTCGGCGACGCGTTCCGGTCGGTCTACAGCCACCTGAGCTCGGCCTACACGGTGACGATGACACCCGCCCTGGCCTACGACGCCCTGGTGTACGTGCCGAAAGCCGGCCCGGTCACGCCGTTGTGACGGACGGCGGGTCACCCGCCGGCGAACGACGCCCCCTGCTCACCAGGTCTCGCCGGCCTGCCGGCGCCCATCGCCGGCGTCACGGTCCTGGCCGACCGGACGCGGCTGGCGACGATGAGCCTGCCCGATCCGGTGTGAGCTCGCCGCCGGGGCGGAAATGGCCCACCTGACGAGCAGACCGGGCGAGGCGGTCACAGTGAGCAACATCAACTTTGCATAGGGTAACCGATAATTACTTCCGTTACTGCCTGTGGAGGCACCATGAAGTCCACCGCCCGTATGACCGCCATCCTGGCCACCGGCGCCATGCTGACCGTCGTACTCGCCACTCCCGCCGCCGCCGCTCCGGCCCCGTCAGAAGACCTGCTCAGCTCGCTGCTCGCCCTGGTGGGCAACCTCCTCGGAGGAATCCTGGGCGGCGGAGGGTCGCTCGGCATCCTTCCCGGCCTCCTCGGCTGAGCATTCACGGCCGTGCGAGGGGCGACGCCGCCGGGTCGGCTCCTGGCGTCAGGTGGGCGGCGAGAAGCTCGGCCAGGTGCAGCGGGCGGCGTTCGGGCGCGGTGTGGTTGATCTGGGTACGGCAGCTGAAGCCGTCGGCCAGGATCACCGTGTCCGGGCCGGCCCCGCGAATGGCGGGCAGCAGCTCATGCTCGGCGCAGGCCAGTGACACCTCCATGTGCCCGGCCGTGAAGCCGAAGTCGCCCGCCAGGCCGCAGCAGCCTCCCACGGTGCTCAGCCGGGCCCCGGCGCGGGCCAGCAAATCCTGGTCGGCCTGGTGGCCGAGGACGGCGTGCTGGTGGCAGTGCGGCTGGCCGAGGACGTCACGGTCGATGGCGGGCGGCTGCCAGCCGTCGGCACGCGTGAGCAGTTCGGCCAGCGTCGTGGTCTGCTCGGCCAGGCGTGCGGCGTCGCGGTCGTGCGCCAGCAGGGCGAGAGCGTCGTCGCGGAAGACCGCCGTGCAGCTGGGTTCGAGGCCGACGACGGGGATGCCCTGCCGCAACAGCGGGGCGAGCGTGCGCAGGGTGCGGCGCAAGATCCGCCTGGCGATGCCGAGCTGGCCGGTGGAGATCCAGGTGAGCCCGCAGCACAGGGTGCGCGGCGGGATGAGCACCCGGTATCCGGCGGCTTCGAGCACCCTGACGGCGGCGGCCGCGATGCGCGGCGCGAGGTTGTCGGTGAAGGTGTCGGGCCACAGCAGCACGCTGCCGCGCTCGCCGGTGCCGCGCGGGCCCCGCCGCCGGTAGGAGTCGCTGAAGCGGGTACGCGCGAAGACCGGCAACGATCGGCGGGGTTCGATGCCGCCCAGCCGCTTGACCAGCCCGGCCAGGCCGGGAGCGTGGGTCAGCGCGTTGACCGCGCCCGGCGCGAAGGCGGCCAGGCGGGCCCACAGCGGCAGCCAGCCCATGCTGTAGTGGGCCGCGGGGCGCAGCCGGTGCGCGTAGTGGTGGGCGAGGAACTCGGCCTTGTACGTCGCCATGTCCACGTTCATCGGGCAGTCGTGCTTGCAACCCTTGCAGGCCAGGCACAGGTCGAGCGCGTCACGTACCGCATCGGAGCGCCAGCCGCCGGCGACGGGGGTGTCGGCGTGACCGTTGAGCATCTCGAACAGCAGCCGGGCCCGGCCGCGGGTGGAGTGCTCCTCCTCGCCGGTGGCGCGGTAGGAGGGGCACATGACGCCGCCGGTGTGGCTGCGGCACTGGCCGACGCCGACGCAGCGCATCACGGCCCATTGGAAGCTGCCCTCGTCGTGGGGGTAGCCGAATGCCGTGGCGGGTTCCGCGGGCGTCCACGCGCTGCCGAGGCGCAGGTCGTCCGTCGCCGAGTTCGGGGGCCTGTCCGGGGCGACGATCTTGCCGGGGTTCATCCGGTTCTCGGGGTCGAAGAGGGCTTTGACCTCGCGGAAGGCGGTCATGACGTCGGGGCCGAACATGACGGGGAGCAGCTCGGCCTTGGACTGGCCGTCGCCGTGCTCGCCGGACAGGGAGCCGCCGTAGGAGACGACCAGGTCGGCGGCGCGGCGCAGGAAGGCGTGGAAGGCGGCGACGCCGTCGGCGGTGACCAGGTCGAAGGGGATGCGGGTGTGCACGCAGCCCTGCCCGAAGTGCCCGTAGAGCGCGGCCTCGCCGTAGCCGAACTCGGTGAACAGGCGGCGCAGGTCACGCAGGTACTCGCCGAGCCGCTCCGGTGGTACGGCCGAGTCCTCCCACCCTTCCCAGGTCACCCGCATGTCCGGGACACGGGCGGTGGCGCCGAGCCCGCCTTCGCGCAGGGCCCACAGCTGACGTTCGGCCTTTCCCTCGTCGAAGGAGGACACGTGCGGCTCGTGCCTGCTGCCGCGCAGGTCGCCGATGAGGGCGTGGGCGTGCCGGTCGGCCTCCTGCCGGGTGCGGCCGGCGAAGGACACCATCAGCCAGCCGCCGCCTTCGGGCAGCCGGGCCAGCGCCTCGGCGTTCATGTGCCGGCGGCGTTCGTCGCCGATGAGCCTGTCGTCCAGCCCTTCCAGCTGCAGCGGGCGGTGGGCGGCGACGCGCGGCACGGCCTCGGCGGCGGCGACGACGTCGGGATAGCCGAGCAGGACCAGCGTCTCGTGCTCCGGCACGGGCACGAGCTTCAGCTCCGCCCGCAGCACGGTCACCAGCGTGCCCTCCGAGCCGACCAGCGCCCTGGCCAGGTCGAAGGGCCCGCCGGGCAGCAGCTGGTCGAGGTTGTAGCCGGACACCCGGCGCGGGATGTCGGGGAAGCGGGTCACGATCTCGCCGGCGTGCTCGCCGGCGATCTCGCGCAGCCGCCGGTAGAGGCCGGCGCGGCGGCCGCCTTCCGCGAGGATGCGCTCGTACTCCTGCTCGCTGGTGGGCCCGACCCACATGCGCGTCCCGTCGTAGGTGAGGACTTCCAGGCGGGCGACGTTCTCGGAGGTCTTGCCGTAGGCCTGGGCGGTCGAGCCGCACGAGTTGTTGCCGATCATGCCGCCGATCGTGCAGTGGGAGTGGGTGGACGGGCGCGGCCCGAACATCAGGCGGGTGCCCGCGAGCCGCCGGTTGAGCTCGTCGAGGACGATGCCGGGCTCGACCACGCACGTCGCGGCCTGCTCGTCGACGGAGACCAGGCGGTCGCAGTACTTCGACCAGTCGATGATCACGGCGACGTTGCAGGCCTGCCCCGCCAGGCTCGTGCCGCCACCACGTGAGGTGATCGGCGCGCGGTGCTCGCAGCAGACGGCCACGGCCTCGACGGCCGCCTCCACCGTGCGGGGCACGACCACGCCGAGCGGGACCATCCGGTAGTTGGAGCCGTCGGTCGAGTAGGCGCCGCGGCTGCCGGGATCGAAGCGTACCTCTCCGTCCACGCGGGACCTCAGGTCCCGCTCGAGGTCCCGCACGCGCACGTACGGCTGGCCGTCGCGGCGGCGTACGGGGGTGGGAAGGTGCTCGGTCCTGGCCATGGCCATCACTTCCCCGGCTGGGACGACGTGTCATCGGATTGCCGCCTGCCCCCTCGCGCGGGCCTGAATCCCGGCCTCACGGGAGATCGCTTCTTTACGGCGCGGTCCGCTCCCACGGCTCGCCTATCCTGCGACGACAGGGAGGACGACATCGCGGGCCAGGGCGACGGGCGAGCAGATCTCGTCCGAAAAGTTCCGGCGGGGATGTCAAGGCGACGGCGGCGGCTCCGACCAACCGGTCGAAGGGGCCCCGGCCGGGGCTCCGCGCGACACGAGGAGTACGACATGAAGTTCCTGATCGGCATGCACATCAACCCGGCCGTGCTGGACGCGCTGACCGACGAGGAGAAGGCGGCGATCGGCGAGGGTCACGCCAGGTTCATCGAGGCGCTGAAGGAGTCCGGCGAGCTGATCAACACGCAGGCGCTGGTCGACCCGTCCCAGGCGGCCGTGGTGTCCGTGCGCAACGGCCAGCCCGTGGTCACCGACGGCCCGTTCCTGGAGTCGAAGGAATTCCTGGGCGGCTTCTACCTGATCGACTGCGAGAACAAGGAGCGGGCGATCGAGCTGGCGGCGCGGATCCCGGACGCCGCGATCCAGGGGCTGGGGGTCGAGGTGCGGCAGGTCATGTTCGCTGACGGGCCGTCGGAGGCATGACGGCGCCGGCCGTCGAGGACCTGCTGCGCGAGCTCGCGCCGCAGGTCCTCGGCACGCTGGTACGCCGGCACGGCCAGTTCGAGGGGTGCGAGGACGCCGTGCAGGAGGCCGTGCTCGCCGCCACCGTGCAGTGGCCGGCCGAGGGGGTCCCGGGCAACCCGCGCGGCTGGCTGGTGACCGTCGCGTCCCGGCGGCTCATCGACCAGGTGCGCAGTGACCACGCGCGCCGCGAGCGGGAGTCGGCGACGGCCGCCGAGGTGGCGCCGCAGGACGTGCCGGACACCGACGACACGCTCCTGCTGCTGTTCCTGTGCTGCCATCCGACGCTGACCGCGGCCTCCCAGACCGCCCTGACGCTGCGGGCGGTCGGGGGCCTCACCACCGCCGAGATCGCCCGCGCGTTCCTGGTGCCGGAGGCCACGATGGCGGCCAGGATCAGCCGGGCCAAGCAGCGCATCAAGGCCGCGGGCAGCTCGTTCAGCCTGCCGGACGGCGCGGAGCGGGAGGAGCGGCTGCGGGTCGTCCTGCACGTGCTCTACCTGATCTTCAACGAGGGTTACACCGCCTCGTCGGGCAGCGAGCTGCACCGCGTCGACCTCGCGCACGAGGCGATCCGGCTGGCCAGGACGGTCCACGCGCAGCTGCCCGGCGACGGGGAGGTGACCGGGCTGCTCGCGCTGATGTTGCTGACCGACGCCCGCAGGCAGGCGCGTACGACGGCGGCGGGCGACCTGGTGCCGCTGGCCGAGCAGGACCGCTCGACGTGGGACCGCGCCCTGGTCGACGAGGGCATCGAGCTGGTCAAGGCGTCGCTGGCCGCCCCGGCGCTGGGGCCGTACCAGCTGCAGGCCGCCATCGCCGCGACGCACGCCGACGCGGCGACGGCGGAGGAGACCAACTGGCCGCAGGTGCACGCGCTCTACCTGATCCTGGAGCGGATCGCGCCCAACCCGATGGTCACGCTGAACCGGGCGATCGCGCTCGCCGAGACCGAGGGCCCGGCCGCGGGGCTGGCCCTGCTGTCCACGTTGGACGGCGACGAGCGGATGGCCGGCCATCACCGGCTGCTGTCCGTACGGGCTCACCTGCTGGAGCAGACCGGCGACACGGCCGGTGCGTACGAGCATTACCGGCGCGCCGCGAAGGCCACCGCGAGCATCGCCGAGCAACGTTATCTGGAGTCACGGACCGGGCGGGTGCGACCCTAGCCCTCCTTGACCGCGCGGAACCACGCGTTGCTGCCGGGCAGGAACTGCAGCACGATCGCCGGGACGACGAAGAGCACGGGAAGCGATCGTCACGGTCCGCGGCGCAGGCGTCCAGTAAACGCTCGCGTCCTGCTCGAGCGGCTCGGGCTGTGGTGTGGCCGAGCCGTCGGGTGGCGGCGGTTGGTGACCGGACGGCGTGGGCTCGGGCTCGCTCGTCATGGTCACGCAGTTTTCCACAGGACTGCCGGGACCGGTACCGAGCCGTTTCAGAGCGCTTTCAGCGACGGTTCACCGCACCTCCTGACGATGGTCGCCCGATGCCGTGCGATCGAGCGAACAGGGGGAGCCGCGTGCCCCGTGAGACGACGACCGTCCCGGCGGGCGTGGCGCCCTGCGGAGCGGCCAGGGCTGCGGCCCCGTGATCGGGACGCGGCGGCTTCGGCTCGGCGGGCTGACCCTGGTGGGCGACCCGGAGGTCCCGGTCGTGGAGGAGGACGCGTACGCGCTGGTCGTCCCCTTGGGGCGGCAGGAGGGCGGCGCGTTGTTCCTGTACGGCCCCGCGCGCGGGACCCGGTGGGCGTCGGGGAGCGCCTGCGTGATCGTCCCGAAGGCTCTCGTGCAGCCGCCGGCCGGGTTGACGTGCCGGGAGGTTCCCGCCACGAGCGGGATCGCCCGGCTGCTGGCCGATTTCGTCACCGACGTGTGGAACGACCGGGAGGGCTTGCGGCCCGCCGACGGCCCGCGGGTGGGGATGGCGCTTGTGGGGCTGGTCTCCGCGCTGCTCCACCATCTGGGGGAGGGCGGTCACGGCGGCATGCGGCAACGGTCCGGCAGGGACGTGCTCGACCAGCGCATCCGTACCTTCATCCAGTGGCATCTCCGCGATCCCGATCTGACGCCCGGCAGGGTGGCCGCCGCCCATAACATCTCGCTCAGCCACCTGCACGGGCTCTTCGCCGAGCAGGACCTCACGGTCAGCGCCTGGATCAGGCGGCAGCGGCTGGAACGCGCCCGGCGTGACCTGGCCGATCCGGCGCTGCGGGGCGTCTCCATCCAGGACGTCTCCGCGGCCTGGGTCTTCTCCCACCCGGCTGACTTCAGCCGGGCTTTCCGCCGCGCGTTCGGCCTGTCGCCCAGCGGCTTCAGGCGCCGGGCGCTGGCGGAGCCGGGGTGAGGTCCGCCCCGGCCGGCGCCTCCTGACCGGCATCTCCTGAGCAGCAGGGCCTGCGCGGCGAGGTGCGGCAGGCTGATGCAGCTTGCTGGCAATTGCGGCATATGTGCAGAATGAGGTCGTTCGTCGCACCATCGCTCGACCTCTCACCTCCGGAGACTCACCACATGAGCCGCACCCCAGCCATGCCGATCACTCGCGACAGCGTGCCGACGAAGGCGGCCGCCGGATCATGAGAAGGTTGCTCGTCCTGGTGGCGGCCCTGACGCTGACCGCCTGCGGGCAGGCGCCCGCCACCCAGGAGACCGGTTCCGCCGCGGCGCCACCGCCCGGATTCCCCGTCACGGTCGAGAACTGCGGCCGCACCCTCACCTTCGACCGGCCGCCCGCCAAGGTCGTGACCGGCTACCACCCGTCTCTGGAGACGCTGCTCGCCCTCGGCCTGGGCGACCGGATCGCTGGCCGTACGAACTTCTCCGAGAGCGCGTTCCTGCCCGGCCAGAAGGAGCCGTACGACAAGATCCCGGAGATCTCGCCGACGATCATGCTCCCCCAGAAGGAGGTCATGCTCGCCCAGGGCGCCGACTTCGTCCTGGACAACGCGATGGCCTCCTTCGACGCCGGCGGCGGTTACGCCACCGTGGAGGAGCTGGACGCCGCGGGCTCGCCGGTGTACATCCTGGGCGGCTGGTGCAGCCCCGAGGAGACGCTCGAGTTCACCCTCGAGGACACCTTCACCGACCTGCACAACCTCGGCAAGATCTTCGGCGTGTCCGACCGCGCCGGCAAGCTGGCCGCCGAGCTGCGCGGCCGGCTCGACGACGCGCGCAAGCGCGTCTCCGGCCGGCCACCGGTCAAGGTGCTGGCCACCGACGGCGGCAAGGGCCCGGTCAACGCCTACGGCGGCGCCGGCATCACCAACCAGATGATCACCGCCGCCGGCGGGGTGAACGTGCTGGCCGACGTCAAGGGCGACTACACCGAGGTCAGCGTGGAGCAGATCAGCGCCGCGCAGCCCGACGCCATCCTGGTCAGCGAGTACGCCACCCTACGGGGCGAGACGATGCCGACCGTGCAGGCCAAGACCGCCGACGCCCTCGCCATCGCCAGGAACAGCCCCGCGGCCAGGGCCAAGCGGGTGCTCCCCGTGCCGGTCGCGGCCCAGCATCCCGGCTACCGCAACCTCCTGGCCATCACCGACATCGCCCGCTTCCTGCACCCCGGCGCGTTCCCCTCATGACCAGCGAGACTCGGCAGGCGCCGGCCCAGGCCGCGAGCGCCGGAACGCCTCGCCGGCGCGGCGGCCGGTTCGCGGCGCTCGTCGTCGCGCTGGCCGTGACCGTGGTCGCCGCGACGTGGCTGGCGGTGAGCATCGGCGCCGTGCACGTCGCGCTGCCGCAGGCGTGGGGCATCGTCGCCGACCGGCTGGTGCCCGGCCTCCTCCCGCGTACGTGGACGCCGGTGCAGGCGCAGATCGTGTGGGAGTTCCGGCTGCCGCGCGCGCTGCTGGCGCTCCTGGTCGGGGCGGGGCTGGCGGTGGTCGGAGCAGTGCTGCAGGCGCTGGTGCGCAACCCGCTGGCCGACCCGTTCCTGCTCGGGATCTCGTCCGGCGCGTCCTTCGGCGCGGTGCTCGTGCTCATTCTGGGCGCCTCCACGCTGGGCGGGCTGTCGCTGTCGGGCGCCGCCTTCGCGGGCGCGCTCCTGGCCCTGGGCCTGGTGTACGCGCTGGCCCAGCGCTCGGGCCGGCTCACCCCGTCACGGCTGGTGCTGGCCGGGGTCGCGCTGGCGTACCTCTTCCAGGCCCTCTACAGCTTCGTGCTGCAGCAGGCGCAGAGCGGACGGGCGGCGCAGCAGGTGCTGTTCTGGCTCATGGGCAGCCTGGGCGGGGCCCGCTGGCACATGTTGCCGCTGCCGACCGTCGTCCTGGTCGCGGGCCTGGTCTACCTGCTGCTGCAGCACCGCCAGCTGAACGCGCTCACCGCCGGCGAGGAGACGGCCGTCTCCCTCGGTGTGAACGTGCACCGCCTGCGGATCACGCTCTTCGTCCTCACCTCCCTGCTGGTCGGCGTCCTGGTGGCCACCAGCGGCGCGATCGCGTTCGTCGGGCTGATCGTGCCGCACGCGGCCCGCCTGCTCGTCGGCGCCGACCACCGCAGGGTGCTCCCGGTCACGGCTCTGCTCGGCGCGGCGTTCCTGCAGCTCGTGGACGTCGCCGCGCGGACCGTCAACGCGCCGCAGGAACTGGCCCTCAGCATCGTCACCGCGCTGTTCGGGGTGCCGTTCTTCCTGTGGCTGCTGCGCCGGCGCTCGGTCGACCGGGCGGTGACCGTCGCATGATGCTCGACCTGCGCGGCGTCTCCGTGCGCCTCGACGGCCGCCCGATCGTGCACGAGGCCGACCTCCTGGTCGACGCCGGCGAGTTCGTCGCCCTCGTCGGCCCGAACGGATGCGGCAAGTCCACCCTGCTGCGCACGATCTACCGGGCGCTGCGTCCCTCGGCCGGGCTCATCAGCGTGGACGGCGACGACGTGCACGGGCTGTCCTGGCGCGAGTCCGCCCGGCGAACCGCCGTCGTGGCCCAGGAGACGCCCTCCGAGCTGGACTTCACCGTCGGCGAGGTCGTGCTGATGGGGCGCACGCCGTACGAACGGGTCCCCGCCGCCGACGAGGAGCGGTGCGCGCGGGCCCTCGACCGCGTCGGGCTCGCGGGCGCGGAGGCCCGCGTCTATGCCACCCTGTCCGGCGGCGAGAAACAGCGCGCGCTCATCGCCCGGGCCCTGGTCCAGGAGACCCGCCTGCTCCTGCTC
This sequence comes from Nonomuraea sp. KM88, assembly GCF_052245635.1. Lineage (NCBI taxonomy): Bacteria > Bacillati > Actinomycetota > Actinomycetes > Streptosporangiales > Streptosporangiaceae > Nonomuraea > Nonomuraea sp. KM88. The sequence goes on from NZ_JBQQCC010000016.1 coordinate 40,516, forward strand.
GACGAGCCCACCTCCCACCTGGACATCCGCCACCAGCTGGAGATCCTGCACCTGGTGCGCGAGCTTGGTGTCGCCACGCTGGCCGTGCTGCACGACCTCAACCAGGCCGCCGCGTTCTGCGACCGCCTGTACGTCATGAGCGCCGGCCGCGTTCTCGCCGGCGGCCCGCCCGGCCAGGTCCTCACCCCCGACCTGATCGCCGACGTGTACGGGGTGCGCGCCGTCCGCCGCACCCAGCTCGTCTTCGAACGGCTCAAGGAGGAGGAGTGATACGGCTTGAGACTTTCAGCCCTTCCGGCAGGCGCTGGCGCGGAAAAGTCTCCACCTGAGGTTCAGCGATACCGTTGAAGGCATGGCCACTGGCATCCAGGACATCGCCCATGCCGTCGAGGCCGCCGCCATCATGAGGCTGCTGCCGGCCCGCCCGCGGCTGCTCGCCCTGGGCGAGCCCACCCACGGCGAGGACATCCTGCTCCACCAGCGGAACGACCTCTTCCGGCAGCTCGTCGAGCAGGAGGGTTACCGCTCGATCGCGATCGAGAGCGACTGCATGGCGGGCCTGGTGGTGGACGACCACGTCAGCTCGGGCACGGGCAGCCTCGACGAGGTCATGGAGCGCGGGTTCAGCCACGGGTTCGGTGCGTCCGCGGCCAACCGCGAGCTCGTACGCTGGATGCGCGCGTACAACGACGGCCGGCCCGCGGCCGAGCGGCTGCGCTTCGCCGGTTTCGACGGCCCGCTGGAGATGACCGGCGCCGCGAGCCCCCGGCAGGCCATCACCGCGCTCCACGGCTACCTCGCGGCCCGGCTGGAGCCGGATCTGCTCCCCTGCTCCGCGGAAACGCTCGACCGCCTGCTGGGGGCCGACGACCGGTGGACCGAGCCCGCCGCGATGATGGACCCGTCCCGGTCCTCGGGGCGGTCGGCCGAGTCCAGGGAGTTGCGGCTGCTCGCCGACGACCTGGTGGCGCTGCTCGACGCCGAGACGCCGCACCTGATGGCGGCGTCCTCGCGCGACGACTGGGACCGGGCGCGCCTGTACGGGCGCACCGCCACCGGCCTGCTGCGCTACCACTTCTGGATGGCCGACACCGCACCGGGCCGGGTGGCGCGGCTGCTGGGCCTTCGGGACTCGATGATGGCCGCCAACCTCCTCGCGCTCGCCGAGCGGGGCCCGACGCTGGTCCACGCCCACAACGCCCATCTCCAGCGGGAGAAGAGCACGATGCGGCTGGGCGACCTGCGGCCGGAATGGTGGAGCGCCGGCGCGCTCGTGAGCGCCCGCCTGGGCGAGGGGTACGCCTTCCTGGCCACGGCCATCGGCACGATCCGGCACCAGGGGGTGGGCGCCCCTCCCCCGGACACCCTCGAAGGGCTGCTCGCCACGATCCCGCACGACCACTACGTCGTCGACGCCCGCCTGCTGGCCGCCGCAGTCGGCGACCAGCCGCCCGCCCCTCGCCTGTCCCCCTGGTACGGCTACTTCCCGCTGAACCCGGCTCACCTGACCGGGAACGACGGGATCGTGTTCGTCAAGGACGTGCCGCGCAACCGCTGATCCTCGCTTCCGCCGTCCTCACGCCCGGCGTCGCGGGGTGAGGATCACGACCGCCCGATGCCTACGACTTGACGCATGCCTATATCGGCATATGATTGCTGTCCATGGCACGAGCAGCGACGACGTCGGACGTCTTCAACGCGATCGCCGAGCCGCAGCGCCGGGAGATCCTGGTGCTGCTGCGGGCGGGTGAGCGGCCGGTGACCGAGTTGGCCAAGGAGCTCGGGATGACCCAGCCGCGCGCGTCCAAACACCTGCGGGTGCTCCGGGAGGTCGGGCTGGTGCGGGACCGCAAGGCAGGCAAACAGCGCCTGTACGGCCTGGACGCCCGCGGGCTGCGACCCATCCACGAGTGGACCGGCGGGTTCGAGCGGTTCTGGAACGAGAGCTTCGACCGGCTGGACGCGTACGTGCAGGACCTCAAGCAGGCAAGGCAAGAAGGCGGTAACTGATGAGCGAGCAGGGACACGGAGCGCCGGCGCAGTCGGCGACGGCCGACCGCGAGATCGTGATCTCCCGGGTCATCGACGCCCCGCGGGAGCTGGTGTTCAAGGCATTCACCGAAGTCCGGCACCTGTCGCGGTGGTGGGGGCCGGAGGGGTTCACCACCACCACGCGATCCTTCGAGTTCCGCGTCGGCGGGGAGTGGGACTTCGTGATGCACGGACCGGACGGGACGGACTACCAGGAGTGGATCACCTGGACCGAGATCGCCACGCCGGAGCGGATCACGCTGCTGCACGGCGAACACCGCGGCGACCCGAACGCCTTCGAGTCGGTCCTCGCGTTCGCACCCGACGGGGCGGCGACCCGGATCGAGATGCGCACGGTGTTCCCCACCAAGGAACTGCGCGACGAAGCGGTCGAGAAATACCACGCGATCGAGGGCGGCCGGCAGACCCTGAGCAACCTGGCTGCCTACGTCACCGAGATCGTTCGGAAGGGAGCTGAGGACTGATGGCCGGGAAGGTGTTCTTCAGCGTGTCGATGTCGCTGGACGGTTTCATCGCACCCGAGTCCCTCGGGGACCTGATGGGGCGGCAGTGGATGGAACTGCAGCGGTGGATCTTCCCGCAGCGGTTCTTCCGGGAGAACCTGAAGCTCGGCGCGGGCGGCGAGGAAGGGCGCGACAACGACATCGTGCGGGAGACGTTCGAGCGCACCGGCGCGAGCGTGATGGGCAAGCGCATGTTCGACGCCGGCGAGCGGATGTGGCCGGAGGAGGCGCCGTTCCACACGCCGGTCTTCGTCGTGACGCACGAGAAGCGTGACCCGTGGGAGCGGCCGGGTGGCACCACCTTCCACTTCGTCAACGACGGCATCGAGACCGCGCTCGACCAGGCCCGCGAGGCCGCCGGCGACCGGGACGTCCGCATCGCCGGCGGCGGCGCGACGATCCTGGAGTACGTGAACGCCGGCCTGGTCGACGAGTTCTCGATCGCGCTCTCACCCGTGCTGTTCGGCTCCGGAATCCGCCTGTTCGAGGGCGTGGACGCGGGCCGCGTGGCCCTGGAGCCGGTCCGCGCGGAGCCGACGCACCGGGTGACCCATCTGACCTACGCGGTCCGGGGGCGGTGAAGGCGCACTCCTCCTGATCCAGGAAACAGCGCTCAGACCTTCGGGGCCTGCGCGATGCGCACCATGGTGCCCGACGGGTCGCGGAACGCGCAGTCGCGCGTTCCCCAGGGGTGGTCGATGGGCTCCTGCAGCACCTCGGCGCCGGATTCGCGAACCGCTTCGAAGGTCGCGTCGAGATCGTCGGCGCGGAAGACGATCATCGGCAGCAGGCCCTTGGTGAGCAGGTCGTGGAGGGCGTCGCCGTCGGCCTCCGACCGTCCGGAGTGCGGGGTGGAGAGCACGTATTCGGGGGCCGGCAGGCCGGGGCTGCCGAGGGTGACCCAGCGGCCCTCGCCGGAGGGCACGTCGTTGCGCACTTCGAGGCCGAGCGCGTCGCGGTAGAAGGTGAGCGCCTCGTCGACGTCGTGCACGGTGATGTGGCAGTTGTGGAGTGAGATGGTCATGCGGAAAACGTTAGGTAACCGGCTCGCTGTCCGCTTCTTCGATCCTGCTCGGCGCGTCCTTGGTCGGCCGGGTGTGCACCTTCGCCACGCACGGGGGCATCGCCGCCACGGCGCGGTGCTCCCGCGCGCGGTAGGCGCTCGGCGTCTCCCCCACGAGCTGGGTGAACCGGGAGCTGAACGAGCCGAGCGAGGTGCAGCCCACCGCCATGCACGCGTCGGTCACGCTGACGCCCGTGCGCAGCAGCGCCATCGCGCGTTCGACGCGGCGGGTCATGAGGTAGTTGTACGGCGTCTCGCCGTAGGCCTCCCGGAACTGCCGCGAGAAGTGCGCCGGCGACATGAGAGCGTGGCGGGCCAGCGTGGGCACGTCGAGCGGGCGGGTGTATTCGCGGTCGATCAGATCCCGAGCCCGCCTCAGGTGCACGAGGGTGGCGAGGTCTTGCCGGGTCATGGGGAAAGGGTATACCCGCCCTACCGGACCTGCGGGAATGGCGGTACGTCACCGGCGGGGCTCCCACCGGAAGATGCGGGAGGCCAGCGTGACGGCCACGATGACCCAGCCCAGCGTGGGCCCGAGGAGAAGCAGGGAGTCCGCGAGGGGGACGCCGCCGTTCCAGGCGTTGACCACGAGTTCGGTGGCCGAGCCGCCGGGAAGCAGCCGCTTGAGCAGGGCGAGCTCCTCGGTGCCTGAGATCCCCACCCAGCTGGCCACGGCGATGGTGCCGATGCTGACGGGCAGCGTGGTCACCTGGGCGTGCTCGGCGGAGTTCGTCAGGCCCGCCGTGGCGAGTCCCAGGCCGAGCATCATGATCACCATCGCGAGCACGGCCGCCGCCAGGAGGAGAACGTTGTCGGGCGCGCCCGCGACCGTGGCCAGCACGGTCATGATCGCGGCCACCTGGAGCAGCGAGATGACGGTGATCGGGAGGAGCAGCCCGGAGGGGATGCCGGTGTCGCCCGCCGCGGTGGAGCGCAGCCGCTTGAGGAAGAGGTTCTGCCGGCGTGCTGCCAGCGTGGTCACCGTGGTGGCGTAGAGCCCGAAGGCCCCCACGGTGAACATCACCACCGCCGCGATGTATCCGAGGCTGCCCAGAGCGGCGAAGACGTCGTGCCGGTAGATGAAGAACGAGCTGACCGCCACGGGCATGACGAGGCTGGTGACCAGAACCAGCCGGTTCCGGAAGATCTGGACGAGCTCGCTGAGAGCGATCGAGAGCATGGCGAAATGTCCCTTTCTCGGTGAGAGGGGTGGTCTAGTCGCTGCCGAGGGCGCGGAAGACGTCGTCCAGCCGGGTCGGCCCGGCTTCGAGCCCCTCCAGCTCCACGGCGTGGTCCTGCGCCCATCGGAGCAAGGTGTGCAGGTCCTTCTGCAGGCCGAAGGTCTCGATGCGGAACGTCCCGTCGCTCTCGCGCGTGGCCTGCAGCGGCAGCACGGGTGCGTGAGCGGCCAGGGAGAAGCGGATGGCGGCGGGCAGGGTCCGGGTCAGCTCGGAGACGGTCCCTTCCCTGTGGAAGGCCCCTCGGTGCATGAGCCCGATGCGGTCGGCGCGTTGCTGGGCCTCTTCCAGGTAGTGCGTGGTGAGGACGATGGTCGAGCCGTCGTCGCGCAGCCTGTCCACGGCGTCCCACAGGTCGTCCCTGGACTGGATGTCCAACCCCGTGGTGGGCTCGTCGAGGAAGAGCAGCTGGGGCGTTCCGTACACGGCGGTGGCGAAGTCGAGCCGCCGCTTCTCGCCGCCGGAGAGCTGCGACACCCTGGTACCGGCCTTGCGGGTGAGGTCGACGACGCCGAGCACGCGTTCGACCCTGTCGGTGCGCTGGGAGAGCTTGCCGAACAGCCGTACGGACTCCCTCACCGTCAGGTCGGGAGAGAACCCGCTCTCCTGCAGCATGATGCCCATCCTGGACCGCACCGCCCGCCGGTCGCGCGGGCTCTGCCCGAAGACCCGCACGGTGCCCGAGCTGGGCGTACGGTGGCCTTCGACGACCTCCAGGGTCGAGGTCTTGCCCGCTCCGTTCGTGCCGAGCAGGGCGTAGAACTCCCCGGGCCGCACGTGGAAGGACAGGTCTTTCACGGCGTGGAAGTCGCCGTACTTGAGGTTCAGACGTTCGACGTCGATGACTGGTGTGGAGGCCATGCACCTGATCCCATCCGTTGCCACGCTCGTCCACCAGTGGGACCGCGTCATGACAGGACCATGACGTTTCTTCCGCGATGACATGACGCAGCGTCACTGTCGAGACGGACGAAACGGCAGAATACTGGCGGAAGACCCTTGTCGTTGGAGCCCGGAGCCGCACATGATGAGCCTCTTCGTCCTGAGTCCGGGCGTGGCGACCGGGCTGGTGCCCGTCGTGTGGGTGGGCGAAGGACCGGCTCTCCGGTGTCACGGCATCCAGGGCCACACGCTGCACGTGGTGAAGACCTCACGGCTGCGGCGTTCCCGCGCGGCCGGTCGGACGCCGGCCACTGACGCGTGAAAGGACGACGATGACCACCGTGGTGCTCGCCGACGACGAGGCCCTCCTCCGCAAGGCGCTGGCGTCGCTGCTGCCCCTCGAAGGCGAGATCACCGTGCTCGCCGAAGCCGAAGGGGGCGAGCAGGCCGTACAGGCCACGCTGCGGCACCGGCCCGACGTGCTCGTCATCGACCTGGAGATGCCCGGCATGGACGGGCTCGACGCGGTCGCGGAGCTCCGCAAGGAACGTCCTGACCAGGTGATCCTCATGGTGACCCGCCATGCCAGGCCCGGCGTGCTCCGCAAGGCGCTGAAACTCGGGGTGCAGGGCTTCGTCAGCAAGTCCGCGGAACCGGCGCACATCGCCTCGGTCATCACGACGCTGCACGAGGGCAAACGCTGGATCGACCCGGACGTGTCCGCACTCGCCGTCGTCGACGACTGCCCGCTGACCGACCGGGAGATCGATGTGCTGCGGGCGACCGGCGAGGGCTACTCGGTCGCCGACATCGCCGCCCGGCTCCACCTGGCGGAGGGCACGGTGCGCAACTACCTCTCCAACGCCATGCAGAAGACCCAGACCAGGACCCGGCACGAAGCGGCACGCTACGCGCGCGAACACGACTGGTTGTGAGCGGTCCGGCGCGAGCCCTCGCCTGGCCCCGGGGGTCCGCCGGCCGGCCCCCGGGCCGCGAACCTCACGAGATGCTGCGTCCTTCCACCGCGTCGAGCTGCAGCGGGCCAGCCCCCGCGTCGCCGCGCACGCCGAATCCGTACCGGTAGCCGGCCCGCACCTCCGGGTCCGACAGCGCGGGCAGGTGCTCCAGCGTGGCGGCGGTGACGAGTTCCCAGCCTGACCCGGTGTCGGCGTAGACGGCGGCGCGGTCGCCCACCAGCGACAGCGCGAACCGGCCGCCGTCGGGAATGCTCACGCCCTGCTTGACGCCGAAGACCGCGAGCCCGCCCGGCACCTGGGGTCCGCGCACTTCGAAGCCCACGGACTTCTGGGTGTTCACGTAGAACGCCACCACGTCCGTCCTGCCGTCCTGGACCAGGCCCGCGTAGACGGTGTCCATGTCGGTGGAGTCGCCCTGGAACTTCCTGATGGTGATCGCCGTGCTGAACGCCGGGTTACGCGGCGACACGCTCGACGACATCAGGCCGAACCAGCCCGCCGACGGGTGGGCGGCCGACAGCGCGCCGTCCGCGTACGTCACTTGCGGCAGCTCCTCGTTCTCCGGCTCCGCCCGGTGCACCTGGTAGTCCCCGGCGCTGTCGAAGGTCTCGTCGAGCTCCAGGTTGGCGAAGGCGTCAGGGGATGGCGGCACGGAACCGGCCTCCGGCGGCAGCCGGAACGTCACCCGCTGCTCCTGGCGCGAGTAGGACGCGCACACGACCGGATGCTCCTGGTCCGCCGGCTCGTACGCGGTCAGCCTCGTCTCGAACGTACGGCTCGCGCCGGTGCGCAGGCCGGTCACCCGCAGCGCGTCCGGGTCGACGGTCACGCCGTCGCAGGACGTGAGCCGGACCTTGCCCGCCATGGGCAGCACGTCCCGGTTGGTCACGGTGAAGGTGACCGTGGAGCCGATCCGGCCGCGTTCGGCGGTGGCGGCGGTGACGTCGATGTTGCGCCGGTCCGGGCCGGGCACCGCGGTGGTGGCGAGGCCGAGCCGGTCGATCTCGTACGAGCCCGCCCAGTCGGACCCGACCGAGCCGCGCACCCACACCTTGACCCTGGAGATCGCCTCGCGCGGGGCCCAGCGGGACAGGTCGAGCGTGAGCCGGTTCCAGCCGAGCGCGGGGTCGATCGCGCCGACGCCCTCCGCCACGGCGCCGTCGCGCCCGTACACGCGGATCTTGGCGGAGAAGGCGTTGCCCGGCTTGAAGCCGTCGTCGGCGTTCTCCGGCACCCTGATCGAGACCGAGAGCCGCGACGTGCGCGTGGCGTCGAGCGGCTCGCCGAACACCACGTCGGCGCCCTTGTACGACTTGGCGTACTGCGACCAGCCGGGCAGGTCGCGGTCGAAGCGGACGCGCAGCGCGTGCCCGCCGTCGACGGCGACGCGCTCCACCCCGGCGGCGTTGTCCGACGGCCGCCAGCCGCCGGTGTCCGTCTCGAAATCGGAGATCACCCGCTCGGCCACCGGCTTGGCGTCGAGCTGCACACCGACCGTGGCCGGCGGCTTCCTGACGGCCAGCTCGGCCGGGTCGAAGCCGGGGATGACGTCCTTCCAGTCGGAGATCCCGATGATCTCCTTGGCGAACTCGGTCACCTCCAGCGACCGCTCGGTGTCGATGCCGGCGAACACCTCGTGGATCGGCTTGCGCTCGCCCGCGTTGGACGCCGCCGTGTGCTCCTCGTCCCACGTCCACAGCCCGAGCCGGAGCCCGCCCTCCTGCTTGTGGTCGACATGCCGGTGCAGGATGAAGGAGTCGATGCCGTCGGCGAAGGCGACCTTGTAGTAGGCGTACGCGTAGGCCGCGGCCTGCAGTTTCAGCTCCTTGTCGGAGTAGTCCTGCGAGTTCAGGCCCTGCTCGGAGAGGATCACCCGCCGCCGCTCGCCGCCGTACGTCAGGTGGTCCTGGGCGAGGTAGCGCGGCAGCAGCTCGATGTTCTTGAAGGTGATCCGCATCGTGTCGAAGCCGTCCGTGGCGGTCTTGTCGTTCCAGAACGCCGGATTGAAGAGGTTCTCCGGGTACGGGTGGTAGGCGATGTTCCAGTCGAAGTCGCCCTGCCGCTTGGTGAGCGCGTTGAGCCCGTCGACCACGTCACGGCCCTTGTAGGTGTACTTCGGGTCGTCGTTGGCCGCGCCGGTCCAGAAGTGCGTGAGGGAGGTGTAGACGCGCGCGGCGGCGTCGGCCTTGTGCACGGCCTGCCAGGTCAGCCGCATCGCCCGGGTGTACTGCTCCAGGAAGACGTCCCGCTCCTGCGGGCCCATGTTGTACCAGAACTGCTGGGCGTCGATCTCGTTGCCGACGATCCAGCCCCATGCCCGGCCGTGCCTGGCGTCGGCCCGGCTGTAGCGCTGGGAGAAGAACTCCATCGCGGCCGTGAAGTGCGCCTCGCCCTCGGCCGTCTTGGTGTTGAACGCGTAGACCGTGCCCTTGCCCAGCTCGGCCTCGGGGTGGATGAGGGTGCGGGCGGCGGAGTTGGGGGCGGTGCTGTTGTAGACGAGGATGATCAGGTTGACCAGCATCCCGTTGTCCGACAGCGGCTTGACCTGGGCGTCCAGCCCGGCGACGGCGCCGCGGTCGAAGTAGTAGGTCTTTCCCTGGGAGACGAACTCGATGGTGTTGCCGGGCTCGCCGGGCCCGGCCATCATGACCGAGTCGAGCGCGAGGTTGATGCCGGCGTGCTGGACGCCGATCTCCTCGGCATCATCGGACATCTGCACTTGCAGACCCTTTTTGCCCGACATTTCGGGATATGGGGCTTGACTGGTGGACGCGAAGCTCAACTGGTCGGCATAGTGCACCTCGCCCAGCGGCCCCTCCGCGCCCACCGCGAGGAACTTGTCGTACAGCCGGTCCTGGTCTCCGTCCATGCGCGGCACCTCGACACGGAACTCGCCCGCCTCGACGGTCGCGACCGGCGTCTCTCCGGTGTGCGTGTCCTGCCACGTGTCGAGCGCGTACAGCTCGACCTGCCCGGACGCGGTGCCCGTGATGGTGACCACGCTCTCGCCGACCTCCACTCCGGTCACCCCGCCGGTCCCCTCGCGCGGGGCCGCCGCGTGCGCGGGCAGGCTCACGAACATCGCCGGTACGGCCAGCGCCAGGGCGATCAATAACCGCATTGTCAACTACCTCCTACTTGGCCCAGTCCTCGTCGCCCCAGGCGTTCTTCTTGATCCCGGCCTCGATGCCGCGCTCCCACCACTTCTGCAGGTCGGCCAGCTCCGCCTCCAGCGAGCGCTCGCCCAGCAGGTAGCCGTCGAACACGTCGCGGAACGAGGTGCCCTCGGGGCCGCCGGGCAGCGCGGTCACCCGGAACGGCTTGCCCCACTCACCCTCCAGCAGCCCCGCGGTCTCGGCCGACGGCTCGACACCCTCGACGGCGGGCAGGCCGCCGGTCGCGTCCAGCCACGGCTTGATCGCCGGCGAGCTCATGTACTGCAGGAACTTGACGGCCGCCGCGTACTTCTCGTCCTTGACCGTCGACGGGATCATGTAGCTGGTGCCGCCGATCGACGCGCCGTAACGGGCGGGGGCGTCCGTCGACAGCGACGTGGTGTCCTTGGTGATCGTCGGGAACGGCATCGTGCCGAGCGGGAACTTCGCGTCCGCCTTCAGCGCCTCGACGGCGAAGTCGGTGCCCCACGACATGGCGGCCTTGCCGGAGACGAAGTCGCGGTAGCCGACCGTCGCTCCGCCGTCGGCCACGCCCGTCCAGTTGGGGGTGCCGCAGTCGAAGAACTCCTTGTAGATCTTGAGCGACTCGGCGACCTCGGGCGTCCTGGTGGTGAGCGTGCCCTCCTTGATCACCTTGCTCATCGACTTCTCGGTCACGGTCGGCGCCTTGCCGGGCTCGCCGGTGGCGTCGAACTGGTTCCACTCGTCGTAGTACTTGTCGATGAGCTGGGTGCTGACCGCCTCCCACGTCCAGCCCGCGGCCAGGCCGCCCTTGTCGAGCGCGACCGGGTCGAAGCCGGCGTCCTTCAGTTTCGAGCAGGCGGACCTGAAGTCCTCCCACGTGGCCGGCGGCTGCTCGATGCCCGCCTTGGCGAAGGCGTCCTTGTTGTAGAACAGGCCGATCGCGACCAGGTTGAACGGGATGTACTCCAGCTTGCCGCTCTCCTTGCTGAGCGCCTTGGAGACGCCGGGGCCGTAGTACTCCTTCCTGAACACGTCGATCCAGCGCTGGTTGCCCGGCACGTACGGGTTGGGCTTCTGCAGCTCGGCGTCGAGCGCGTGCACCTCGTGAGCCTTGTGCGGCGGCTGGTTGAAGACCAGCTCGGGCGCGGTGCCGGCGGCGAGTTGGGTGGTGATCGTCTGCGAGAAGCCGTCGAGGGGCAGCACCTGGGTCTTGACCTCGACGCCCGGCTCGCGTTTCTCGAAGGAGTCGACGAGCGCCTCCCAGGCCGGGCCGAAGCTGCTGCCGCTGGCGTTCCACTGGTTGGGGCCGGCCAGAGTGATCGTGATCTTGCCGCCCGCGCCGGTCGCCGACGTGTCGCCGGTGCCCAGCAGGCCGCAGCCGGTCACCGCGAGCAGCAGGGCCGAGGCCGCCAGCCCGCTCTTGGGGGGTGTTCTCATGGGGAGCCGCTTCCTTTCTTGGTTGATACGTTTCAACGAACCGCGCCCCTCACTTGCCGGAGACGATGCCGCCCTGGATGCCGGCCAGGAACCACTTCGACAGGAACGTGAACAGCACCACCAGCGGAAGGCTGGCCAGAACGTAGCCCGCGAACAGCGGACCCCACTGCTGCGCGTTCTGGTTGGCGAAGAACGCCAGCCCGGCGGGGATCGTCCGGTACGCATCGGTCTGCACCGTGAGCAGCGGCCAGAAGTAGTCGTTCCACACGCCCAGCACCGTCATCAGCGCCACCGTGCCGATGACGGGCCGGGACAGCGGCAGCATGAAGGCCAGGAACAGCCGGGTCCCGCCCGCGCCGTCGACCCTGGCCGCCTCGAAGATCTCCTCAGGGACCTGCACCATGTAGGTGCGCATGATGACGATCCCGAGCACCGTGTTGGCGGTGACGTGCGGGACGATCAGCACGAGCCTGCTGTCCAGGATGCCCAGATCCCGCATCAGCACGAAGAGCGGGACCAGGCTGGTGATCGAGGGCACCATGAGCAGCGCCGCGATCAGCCCGAACAGCGCGCCGCGACCGGGGAAGCTGAAGCGGGCGAAGACGAACGCCGCTGCCGGGGCCAGCACCAGCGTGCCGGCGATGGCCAGCCCCGCGACCACGAACGAGGTGAACAGGTAGGGGCTGACCTGCTCCCAGGCCACCGCGTAGTTGTCCAGGTGGAACGGCCAGGCGGGCGACCAGTAGCCGGCGAAGAACTGCTCGTTGTCCTTGACCGAGGCCGCCAGCATGAAGAGGTAGGGGAACAGCCCGGCGAACGCCAGCACCGCCAGCACGGCCCCCGCCACCAGGTCTGTCCTGCGCGTGCGGCTCATGCGTCCGCCTTCCTGCCCAGCGTCAGCGCGACCAGGCTGACCGCGAGGGTCAGCACGAACAGCACCGTGCCGAGCGTCGCCGCGTACCCCCAGCTCGTGTCCACGAAGGCCGCGTCGAGCATGCGCAGCACCGGCACCTGCGTGGCGTTGTCGGGCCCGCCCCCGGTCATGATGTGCGCCTGCATGCCGTACTGCAGCACCGATATCACCGCCAGCACGAACAGCAGCTTGACGTCCTGGAACATCATCGGCAGATCGATGCTCCAGAAGCGGCGCAGCCGGCCGGCGCCGTCGACCTCGGCGGCCTGGTAGATCTCCGCCGGCACGTTCTGCAACGCCGACAGGAAGACGAGGAACGGCAGGCTCGCCACCCACGGGAAGCCGATCGTCATCAGCGCGACCAGCGCGGTGTCGGGGTCGCCGATCCAGTTGCCCGCCAGCCCGTCCAGCCCCATCGCGCGCAGCGCGCTGTTGATGACGCCGTCGCGCGGGTCGTACATGAACTGCCACAGCAGCACGTTGACCACCGCGGGGAAGGCCAGCGGGAGGATCAGCAGCGTGCGGAACACGAAGCGCAGCCGCTCGCTCGACAGCGACATCACCAGCTCGGCCGCCAGCAGCGGGAACACCCACATGAGCGTGACCGCCCAGACGAAGATGACGCCGATGTTGCGGAACGAGGCCCACCACAGGTCGTCGCCGAGCATCGTCAGATAGTTCTCGAAGCCGACGAAGGGCGACTCGAAGCCCGGCCGCCACTCGAAGAGCGAGTGGACCATGCCGTTCAGCGCCGGGTAGTACGAGAACGCCGCGAGCAGGGCGAACGTGGGGAGGAGGACGAGGTAGACCCCCCACGGGGGCCGGCGGCGCGCCTTTGTGCTGGTCACGATCGAACTGCCTCTCAGCTTGCCGTGTCCCGCGCCCGGAACGCGTACGACCCCGAGCCGACCCGGTAGACCGCTCCCCCGCCGTCCAGCCGGTCGAAGGTCACGCACTCCGCCTGGCCGGCCGGCACGCCGCCCTCGGTCACCCGCTCGGGCGGCGCGGGCACGTGCACCTCGGCGCGGGTGTTGGGCGGCAGGACGACGTCCAGCGCGAAGCGGTCGCCCTCCAGCCGCCAGGCGACCTCCACCCGGCCGTGCCGGGTGCGGTGCGCGGTCGTCGCCCAGGTGATTCCGCCGCCCGGCCGCGGCCGCACCACGACGTCGGCGTAGCCGGGCGACCCCGGGGCGAGCCCGCCGACCGTCCGGTACATCCAGTCGCCGACGGCGCCGTACGCGTAGTGGTTGAAGGAGTTCATGCCCGGGTCCTGCAGCCCCCGGTGGTGGCTCCATGAGTCCCAGCGCTCCCACATGGTCGTCGCCCCGCCGTGGACGACCGGGTAGAGCCAGGACGGGAAGGTGTCCTGCGTCAGCAGCCGGTAGGCCACGTCCAGCCGCCCGGTCGAGGTGAGCGCGTCCAGCAGGAACGGCGTGCCGAGGAAGCCCGTCGACAGGTGGCCGCCACGGGCCTCGATGTCGCCGGCCAGCCGGGCGGCCGCCCTGGGCAACTCGTGCTCCTCGAACAGCCCTGCCGTGACGGCCAGCACGTAGGCGGTCTGCGTGCCCTCCGCCAGCACGCCGGGGCCCTCGACGAAGGCCGCGCGGAACGCCTCCCGTACGCGGCCGTACAGCTCCAGGCAGGCCCGCTCGTCCGCGTCGCGGCCGAGCACGGCGGCGAGCCCGGCGAGCTGCCGCGCGGACAGCGCGAAGATCGCGGTGCCGACGAGCCGCTTGGACGTCTCGGCGCCCGTCGCCAGCCAGTCGCCGAACCCCTCCTCCGGGAAGATCCCGCCGTCGGAGCGTTTGTCCAGGTACGCCAGCCAGCGTGCCATCGGCTCGAAGCAGGCCGCCACCACCCGCGTGTCGCCGCGCAGCCGGTGCATCGCCCACGGCAGCATCACGAGCGCGTCGCCCCAGCCGGGCGAGCCCGCCTCCTTGGCGTCGGGCGACAGCCCGCGGCCGGAGAGCACGTCGGGCACCACGTGCGTGACGGCGCCGTCGTCGCCCTGCGCGGCCACCACGTCGTCCAGCCAGCTGCGCAGGAACCGGGCGACGTCGTAGTTGAACAGCGCCGTGGGCGCGAACGCCCAGATGTCGCCCGTCCAGCCGAGCCGCTCGTCGCGCTGGGGGCAGTCGGTGGGGACGGCCAGGAAGTTGCCCCGCTGCCCCCACACGATGTTGCGCTGCAGCCGGTCGAGCCGCTCGTCGGAGCAGGTGAACTCGCCGGCCGGCTCCATCGCGGCATGGGCGACCCTGGCCGTGATCCGCTCCGGGGCCGCGCGCAGCCCCGACACCTCGACATAGCGGAAGCCGTGGAAGGTGAAGCGTGGCTCGAACGTCTCGGGCCCGTCCCCGCTCGGCAGGAACTCGTCCGTCGCGCGGGCCGAGCGCAGGTTGGCCAGGTGCGGCCCGCCCTCGTGGTCGAGGACCTCGGCGTGGCGCAGCACCACCGGGCGCTCCCGGCCGGCGCGGCCGGTGAGCCGGACCCAGCCGACCAGGTTCTGGCCGAAGTCGGCGATCCACACGCCGGGGCTGCGCTCCCACACCGCGACGGGCTCCAGCTCCTCGTGCACCCGGATCGGCGGCGCGACGGCGGCGGTCACCCGGCCCGCGGGCGGGCTCACGGGCACCGCGGGCGCCCAGCCGGAGTCGTCGAACCCGGGAGCCGTCCAGCCGTGCGGCTCCGCGGCGAGGTCCTGCCGCTCGCCGTTCTGCAGGTCGGCGTAGCGGATCGCGCCCGTCCCCGCCCGCCACCCCGGGTCCGTGCGCAGCCGGGTCACGCTGCCGTCGTCGTGCAGGATCTCCAGCTCGGCGCGGAAGGCCGGCCTGCGGCCGTACTGGAAGGGGCCGAACCAGCTGATGTGGCCCGCGTACCAGCCGTCGGCGAGGATCGCGCCGATCGCGTTGCGGCCCTCCGACACGAGCTCTGTGACGTCGTAGGCCTGGTACGTGATCCGGTGGCGGTAGTCGGTCCAGCCGGGCGCCAGGTGGTCGGCGCCCACCCGGCTGCCGTTCACGTGCACCTCGTGGACTCCGAGCGCGGTGGCGTAGAGCCTGGCCCTGCGCACCGGCGACGGCACGTCGAACTCGCGCCGCAAGTAGGGGCTGGGCCGGTCGGCGATCGGCTCGCGGCCGTGCGGCGGGTCGCCGTGCAGGCCCACCTCCTCGGCCAGCGACCACCCCGAGTCGTCGAAGCCGGGCTGCTCGAACCCGTCCTCGGGCCGGTCGCCGGCCCGCCACCTGCCGCCGGACGTGACGGTCACCCCGCCCGCCGCCGCCACGGGCACGAGCTGCGCCAGCGCCGGCCGCCCCTCGACCACGACCTCCAGCCGCACGCACAGCCCGGACCCGCCGGCCCTGATCGCCAGCACGTTCTCGCCCGGGACCACCAGGTCGCCCGCGTCGGCCACGAACGCGCCGTCCCGCGACTCGCCGGCGACCGGCGCACCGTTGACGTACGCCGCCACCTCGTGGCCGCCGCCTATCACCAGCCGCGCCGACAGCGGCCGTGCCCCGCCCGGCACCTCGAACCGCGTACGGAACGCCCCGAGCGGCGAAGGGGACGGCCCGAGCCGGCCGGCGACCCACATGCGCGGCACGTTCTCCAGCGACGGCAACCGCTCCGAGCCGGGCACCACGGGCGTGCCGATCCAGCCCGCCGTCCAGCCGGCGGTGTCGCCGAGCCCGGTCTCGAACCAGCGGGCGGGACCCCACTCCGACCAGGTGCCGCTCTCGTCGGCCACCTTGACGCGCCACCCGTAGCGGGTCCGCGGCCGCAGCTCCGCCCCGCCGTACGGGATGTCGTACGTGACGGCCGAGGTCACGGCGTCGCTGTCCCAGACCAGCTCGGCCCCCTCGCCGGCCGGATCGCCCTCCCGCGCCACGATCACCCGGTACGCGCTCTGCGCGCGCCCGCGCCCGGCCCCGGTGATCTGCCACGAGAACAGCGGAGCGCTCACATCCAGGGCCAAGGGCTCGGCCAGTCCTTCGACCCGGGGATCGGTCACGGCCAGCTGCATGCAGGGGCTCCCAACTATTTGAAACATTTCAATCCTCGCGCACCGTAAGCAGGTAGAGGTACCCGCGTCAATGCCTGCCTGGAGAATCGGAGCACGGGTGTCATGTAGATGAAACATTTCAATGGCTACACTGGGTGTTCCTGCCAGGTGACCAGAAGGGCTGTCCACCGGTGACCGACATCCACAAGCCGGCCCAGCGCCGCCGGCTCAGCATGGTCGACGTCGCCGCCCACGCCGGCGTGTCCGTGGGAACGGTCTCCAACGTGCTCAACCGGCCGGAGCTGGTCGCCAAGCCGACGCTGCGCCGCGTGCGCGCCTCCATCAAGGCGCTGGGGTTCGTGCCCAGCGCTCCCGCCCGGCAGCTGCGCGGCGGTGCGGGCCGGTCCGTGGGCGTCATGGTTCGCGACATCGGCAACCCGTTCTTCACCGAGGTGCTGCCCGGCATCGAGACCCGGCTGTCGCAGGAGGAGCTGCTGCTCGTGCTCTGCAGCTCCAGCGACTCGGTCGAGAAGGAGGCCTACTACCTGCAGATCCTGGAGCAGCACCGGGTGCCCGGCATCCTCATCACGCCCGCGGGCGACGACATCTCCCACCTGGTGGAGCTGCGCCGGCGCGGCATCGGCATGGTGCTGCTCGACCGGCCGGGCGCCGACTCCCAGCTCTGCGCGGTCGCGGTCGACAACGTCAGGGGCGGCGAGCTGGCGGGCGCCCATCTGCTGTCGCTCGGCCACCGGCGCATCGGGTTCCTCAACGGGCCGTCGATCGTGCGCCAGTGCGCCGACCGGCGCCAAGGGCTGGACAACGCGGTGCGCGCCGCCGGGCTCGACCCCGGCGAGGTGATCACCGAGGTCACCCTGCCCGCGCTCACCCCGCGCGAGGGCGAGGCCGCGCTCGAGCGGCTGCCCCTGCGCGAGGGGCCGACGGCGCTGTTCTGCGTCAACGACACGGTGGCGCTGGGCGCGCTGCGCGGGCTGGAGCAGCGCGGCATCGGCGTCCCGCACGACATGGCGGTCATGGGTTATGACGACGTGGAGTTCGCGGCCGCGCTGTCGCCGTCGCTGACCTCGATCCGCCAGCCGAAGCACCAGCTCGGCCACGCCGCCGCGGAGCTGCTGCTCACCGACGCCCGGGGCGACCCTGGCCACTGGCACCAAGAGATCGTCTTCCAGCCGGAGCTCATCGTCAGAGCGTCGACCGGCGCCTCCCTGTCCCGGCCGGGCCAGTAGGCGGTGTCCGGCATCGTCGTGCGGCGGGTTGTTCCACGACGAAGGCCGGCCCCGAGCGGTGCGCTCCGAGCCGACCGCCGTGCTGTCTGAAGCGGCGCAGCCGCCCATGGATACGCGGCCTCGGCGGCGCCCCGGTATGCTTCCCCGTCAAGGACGACGGAGGGCGGAGGGCGAGACCGGCCTGGAGGTGAGCGTCGGCGAGATGGTGCAGCTCAGGAGCGGGTTCCAGCTCAGGGTGGAGGACGCGTACGCGGCCGGGTACACCGGCGGCGGCACGATGCGGCTGAACCCGATGGAGATCCTGGAGGCCCGCTGGTGCGCCCCCGACGACCTGCCGGAGGGCCTGCTGGAGTCGCACCGGCGGCTGATCGAAGCGTCACGCCCGTAGGGGAGGCGGCGACTCACTGATCGCGCCGCGCCGTCACCGCGTACGCCTGTCGCCGTCCCCGCCGAGGGTGTCCCTCCTCCGAAGGGCCCGCCGGGCGGCGAGCCCGACGCCGCTCGCGGCCAGGATCCCGGCGGCCATGACGGGCACCCAGTCCCCCAGCCGGACGTACGGCGTGACCTCCATGGACAGCGGCACGTCGATCACGAAGGCACCTTGGTACCCGGGGCCGTACCAGGCCAGCGGCCTGCCCCGGGCGTCGAACGCGGCCGAGGTCCCGCCGGCTTCCACGAGCACGGCAGGACGGCCGGACTCGACCGCGCGCACGGCTTCGAGGCCGGCCTGCTGCGCGTGTGCCCAGCTGCCGTGGAACGTCGTGAGCGAGCCCTGCACGAGGGTGAGGTCCACGCCCATGACGGCCAGCCGGCGCCGCATGTCGGGAAAGGCGGACTCGTAGGAGATGAGCGGGCCGACCCGGTGACCTGCGACGTCCAGGACGGTGAGCCCGCCGCCGGTGGACCGGTCCTCCGCGGCCGCGTCGGTGTGATCGGCCAGCCAGCCGAGCAACGGCCGCAGCGGGATGTACTCGCCGAACGGCACCAGTCGCTGCTTGACGTAGGTGTTCACGACGCCATCCGCGGTGTACTGGTACGTCGTCTTGGCGATCTGCCCGGATGAGCCCCTGGCGTCCACGTTGACCAGCAGATCGCTGCCCACCTCGGCGGCGGCCATCCGCAGCCGGCGATCCACGTCGGGCCGCCGCGCCGGATCGAACGCCACGCTGCTCTGCCCCCAGACGACGACGTCGTGATCGCGGCCGGCGAGCTCGCGGGTCAGCCGCAGGTTCTCGGCCAGGCGCCGGGCCGGGCCGGGCACGTCGCCTGTCTGCACCCCGGCCACGCGCATGGTGCCCGTCACGGCGGGCTCCGGCCGTACGAGCCCGTAGCCGACGGCGAGCACGGCCAGCGCTACGGCGGCCCCCGCGCCCACCAGCCGGGTTCGCTGCCCGGCGCCGGGCAGCACGGCGGCGGCGAGCCCGGCGTTGACGGCGACCAGCACGAAGCTCAGCAGCCACACGCCGCCGAGCGCGGCCGGCGCGAGGACGGGCGGCACGCGCCACTGGCTCGAACCGAGCACCCCCCACGCACCGGCCAGATGTTCCCACGAGCGCAGGACCTCGACGACGACCCAGGTAGAGGGCAACACCAGCAGCGCCGCGACGACCCGGGCCGCGGAGACCCGGCGGAGCAGCCCGTACGCGACAAGCCCGAACGGCACCCAGGACAGGCCCGCGATCCCCAGCACGAGCGGCGCGAACACCCCCAGGGAGTGGAGCACCCAGTGGTGCAGGACCGCGAAGAAGCCCACGGCCGCGAACCAGCCGCGCCATGCCGCTTCGGCGTACGATCCCGCCCTCGCGGCGAGCACGACGAACGGAACCAGCCCGGCCCACGCCCACCACCAGGCGCCGACGGCGGGAAACGCCGGCGCCAGGCAGGCCCCCGCCACCAGGGCGAGGACACGCCCGCGCAGGCGGACCGCCCGGGTGGCCCTCGCGGGAGGGGTGGACGTGGCCCGCACAGGCGCCCCCTACCCGCCGGCCGGATCGGCTCACCACCTGGCCGGCGGGCGTTGGAGCCCGCGGAGCCCGCGGGATAGGGTGCTGTCGGGTGGTTCGTGCCACTCCACACCCCGAGGATCCTCGTCGAGGCGTCGCCCACCCGGGCTTGAGGATCGGGCCGGCTCGCCGGTCGCGCCTCCCGACTTGTGGGAGGTGCGTGCCCGTTGAGCGTTCGTACGATCGTCACCGTGGTGGCGGCAGGCACGGCGGCCAGCATGGCCTTGGGGGAATTCGTCCCGTTCTTGGCCTCGGTGGGCGCGGAATTCGACCTGTCGCTCACCGCCACGGGCCTGCTGTCGTCAGCCATCACGCTGGTCGCCGGGCTCACCTGCCTGCCGCTGGGGTTATGGGTGGATCGGCATCGGCTGCGCGGGATCTTCGTGGCCGGTCTGGTGGCTCTGGGCGTGGCGGGGCTGGCAGCACCGCTCGCCGGAGGCGCGGCGGCGCTGTTCGCCCTGCGGGCGATCCAGGCGGCCGGCTACGCCCTCGTGGTGATCACGGGGCCGAGCCTGCTGGCTCGCCTGCTGGAGGGCAGGTCACGGCAGACGGCCCTGGCACTGTGGGGGGTGTGCATCCCGTCCGGGCTCGCGCTGGCCGGCGCCGGCGGCGGTCTGGTCACCGGCTGGCGCGCCGAGGTCTCGGGCGTGGGCGCGATCACCCTGATGGTGGCCGCGCTGGCCGGGACGTTGCCGCGCGACGACCGGCCCGGCCGGGAGAACGGCCGGGCCTGCTCGCGTCGCGGACCCGGCGCGACGTGGCCGGTAGCCGCCCTGGCGGCCGGGTTCGCGCTGATCGCCTCGGTCGGGGTGAGCCTGGTGACCGTGCTCCCGGCGTACCTGGCGGCCGAGCGGAGCGTGCCCGGATCACAGGCGAGCCCGCTGGCCGGGCTGGTCTCGGCGGCCAGCGTTCTGGGCAGCCTCGCGGCCGGAGCGGCGCTGCGCGCCCGGATCCGGCCGGGCCGGCTGATCACCGCGGCCCTGCTCGTGATCCCCTTGACCGCCGGCGTCTTCACGCAGGCTCCGGTGGCGGTGGCGACCGTATGCGCGGCAGGGGTGCTGGTGGTCAACGGGCTGGCCGTCTCGGCGGTGTTCGCGGCGCTTCCCGCGGTGGCCGGCGACCGCATCGCGTGGAGCGTCGGAGCGGTGACGCAGTCGGGCAGCCTCGGCACGCTGCTCGGAGCGCCGACGTACCTGTGGGTCGCCGAGACGGGCGGATGGAGCTCGGTGACGGTGCTGACGGCGGCGATCGTGACCGGCGGGGTCTGTTGCGCCACGGCGGCCCTCAGCGGCCGGCTGCGGTAGCCCGTACCTCTTCGTCTCCCGCCGTCGAGGTGTCGTGTGGGCGCGCGTTCCGATCGTCTTGTTGAGTGGAGGGCACACGCCGGGCTCGGGCCGGAGTTCGAGGACGCGTTATCGCCCTGACCCACCCGACGGATGGAGGAGGACACGCGTGAAGTACGTGCTGATGTTCGTGGAGACCGAGGAGTTCGCCAAGGAGCTGGAGGAGATGGGCGAGAAGGAGCGGGATGCCGCCTTCGAGGCGGTGGGCCGCTGGTTCGCCGAGCACGCCGGAAAGATCACCCACCACACCCACCTGGCGCCGGTGCACACCGCGACCACGGTGCGGCTCGGCCCCGGGGAGCCGGTGGTCACGGACGGGCCGTTCGTGGAGGGCAAGGAAGTGGTCAGCGGATTCGCCGAGGTCGAGGTGGCCGACCTGGACGAGGCGCTGGAGCTGGTCCGCTCGTGGCCGGCCTGCCCGCTCGTGGAGATCCGCCCGATCTCGTGAGCGAGGACTCGCCCGCGGCCGCGCGGCCGCGGGCCGGCCGCGCGGTCCTCGTCCCGGAGCCCGGCACGCAGGTCACTCGTGCTGCTCCGCGCCCCGCAGGTACGCCGCCACGCGGAGCCTGCCGCCGTACTCGGCCCAGCCGAGCGGGGTCGAGTCGTGCTCGGCGTCCCTGATCGTGAGGTCGGCCCCGAGCTCGACGAGCGTCCTCGCGGTCTCCACGTCGTCGTTCCAGGCCGCCGCGTGCAGCGGGGTGGCACGATGCAGGTGGT
Organism: Nonomuraea sp. KM88; assembly: GCF_052245635.1. NCBI lineage: Bacteria > Bacillati > Actinomycetota > Actinomycetes > Streptosporangiales > Streptosporangiaceae > Nonomuraea > Nonomuraea sp. KM88. The sequence goes on from NZ_JBQQCC010000016.1 coordinate 62,031, forward strand.
TCACGTCGAAGCCGAGTCCGGCCAGCAGCCGTACCACCGCGGGCCTGCGCAGCTCGGCCGCCCTGGTGATCAGGCCGGGAGTGCGGGCGAGCGCCCGGGCCAGTGGCGCCGGTCCTGACGCGGCCACCGCGCCGGCGTCGGCACGCATGCAGGCGGCGGTGAACGCGTCCGCCTCGTCCAGCACGGTCGAGGCGCCCGCCGCGGCGAGGAGCTCCGCGACCTCGGTGTGCCCGTGCAGCACGGCCAGCTCGTACGGCGTGCGCCCGCCGAACGCGGGATGCCCGCCGAGGCCGTCCGCCTCCGCGCCGTGCGCGAGGAGCAGCCGGGTCCGGCGCGGGCCGCCCCGCAGCGCGGCGGTGGCGAGTTCGTCGCGCACCAGTTGCTGCGGCGACCGCAGCGCCGGGCCCAGCCGGACCTGCCACGGCCCGCCCTCCCCGCGCCCGAGACCGAACTCCAGCAGCAGCTCGAGGTGGGCGGTGTCGTCGGAGAAGGAGCCGCCGAGCCCTCTGTTGTAGAGGGCCTGGCCGTCGTTGGGGTCGGCGCCCGCCTCCAGGAGCAGCCTGGCCAGCTCCGGACCCCGCGGGTGCGGCGGCTGGTCTCCCTCGCCGCCGCCGAACGCGCCGGTGAGCGCCGTGAACGGGGAGGCCAGCCCGTCCCACAGGAAGCCGGCGTTCGGGTCGGCGCCGTGGGCGAGGAGGAGCCGGGCCGCCTCCACGGGCCGGCCGGGCGGGTCGAGGCGGGCGTAGGCCAGGTACAGCAGCGGCTCCCACCCGAACGGGCCGCCCTGCGCGCGGGCCAGGCCGGGGTCCGCGGCCAGCGCGCCGGCCAGGGCACCGGCCGAGCCGGTGGCCGCCATCGTGAAGACGTTCGCGGTGGACGGCCACGGGTGCCGGGCGAGCAGCTGGCCGGCCTCACCGGTCCTGCCCCGGTCGCCTTGGCCGTAGGTGAGGCAGGCGAGCCGCAGGAACTCCTCCTGCGGGTCCTCGCGCGGCGCGACACGGTGCGGCGAGCGGGTGTAGCGCTCGACGGTGCCGATGTGCTCCTTCAGCCGGGGCCAGCTCGCGAAGCCGTACATGCGGGCGGTGACGAGCTGCGCGTCGGACAGCCTGGGCGTCCGCGGGGGCCGGGGATGGAACTCGGCGACGAGTCCGCGCGCCTCGGGAGCGCCCGCCCTCATCTGCTGGAGGAGGGTCTTGGCCTGCTTGCGGAGCCGTTGGATGCGGGGGTTGTCGGGCAGGCGGTGGATGGGCACGATGGCCTCCTTTCCGTCTGGCCTGGTGTCCGCATGGTCAGGCCGGAAAAGAGGTCGGGCCGGGGTCGTTCGGTGACCGTCAGGTGGGCTTGGCCCTTTCCGCGGACCGGTGGCGTCCTGAGCGCGCACCGTCCAGCGTACGTTGCCTCGGGGACTCGCGCAGGTCCGCGACCGGCGCGATGCCTGTTTCTTCAAGACAAGGGAAATTCGCCCCCAATCCTGTCCCCTCACCTGCCGCTACGTCCCTTTATGTCGTGATTGCCCGGTCGGCGAGGGAAGCAACGTCACCATCCACGAAGCCAGGAGCTCAGAGGGAGGGTTCTCCATGACCTACCACCCTGCGCGGCAGGTGACCGGCTGGGTCGGCTGGATCTGGTTCGGCGGCATGATGATGGTCCTGGCCGGGCTGTTCAACATCATCACCGGTCTGGCCGCCGTCCTCGCCAACCGGATCTACGTACAGACGCCCAACCGGCTGCTGCTCTTCGACGTCACCACCTGGGGCTGGCTCCATCTCTTCCTGGGCGTGCTCGTCCTGGCCACGGGCATCGCCCTCACCGCCGGCCAGAGCTGGGCCCGAGTGGTCGGCGTCATCCTGGTGATGCTGAACGCCCTCACCCAACTGACCTGGATCGCCGTCAACCCCTGGTGGTCGCTGGCCGTCATCGCGGTCGACGTGCTCGTGCTGTACGCGCTCATCGTCCACGGCAGCGAAGCCAAGGCCGACCGACCGTGAGGATGCGGTCAGGCGGAGCCCCTCGCCCGGCACGGGCGAATCACTGAGGTGAACGGTTGTGGAAGGTGACCTCCGAGTTGGCGGTGGACGGGCCGTCCAGCAGCGGCCGGTGTTCGCCGCGCAGATGCCAGTCGAAGAAGGCGCCCACGTACGCCGTCGTGATCTCGCCCGAGCGCTTGCCCGGCAGCGGCGCTGAGGGGTCGGTCATCCCGACCTGGCCGCCCAGGACGGGCAGGTCGATGAAGGTGAAGTGGCCGGAGCCGGCCACGGTCAGCCAGCGTTTCCAGCCGTCCAGGCGCCGCCAGTCCCGAGGCCAGCTCGTGTCGTCGCCGGCCGGCGAGTGGGCCTCGGTGCCGAGCATGAGGAACGGCCGTCCACCAAGTCCTGCCTTCGGCACCGGCGCGAAGAACGTGCCGTCCATGTTCGCCCCGGCGCGGACGCGGCGGTCCCGGGCCATGAGGCTCGCCGCGGCGTTGCCGCCGAGCGAGTGGCCCGCGGCGCCGATCCGCCGCGGGTCGATCATCTTCGATCGTTTCCAGGCCGTACGGGTCAGCTCGTCGACGACGAAGGAGAGGTCCGCCGCCCGGCCGGCGGCGGCCCTGGCGAGCAGCTTCTTGCTCGCCGCGTCGGAGGGTGCGCTCTCCACCTTCTCGCACGCGACGCAGGTGAGCATGCGACCGCCGGGAAAGCTGGTGCCGTACGACTCGTAGGCGTGGTCCACGAGCGCGACGACGTACCCCTTCGATGCGAGCTCCTCGGCGAGCGTGGTCAGGGTGGCGCGGTTGAGCGTGAAGCCCGGGGAGAGCACCACCAGGGGGTGGCGGCCGCCGGCGGGGGCGGCGCCGGCGCGGGCGTTCGTACGGACCCCTGCGAGCAGCTCCGCCTCGAAGCGGGTGTCGAGCTTCTGGCCCTTGAGCAGGAGACGGGCCTCGCCGGTGGTCATGTAAGGGGCGGCGGCCGCGGAGACGCGGATGGCACTGATCATGCGTAGCAGCGTAGGAACTGCGGCACCGTGCCCGGCATGCCCGAAAGACCAGCCTCACCCCTGACTTTCGTCAGGGATGAGGCGGTCAGCGCCGTAGCCGTACAGGAAGACGTGGACGCCCGAGGCGATCACCTGGTCGGCCTCCCGCCGACTGGGGGCGGGAGCGTGGTGGGGCGGACCGGCGGCTGAGATGAGCAACATGAGCTGGACGGCCGCACGCTCGGGGTCGTCCGCGTGGAGCAGGCCCCCCGCCGTCCACTGCCGCAGGTGCTCGGCGAGCCGGCGTTGGACGCGCCGGGGACCGATCTCCTGCCAGGCGTCGATGGCGGCCTGGGGGATGTGCCCGGCCTCGGCGTTGACCTGGCGGACGAGCGCGAAGTGCTCCGCGTGCTCGGTGGCCATCGGGGCGGTGAGGGCTCGGCCGAACTCCACGAGGTCGGCCTCCAGATCGGTGATCTTGTGCAGGTGCCGGTCGATGATGGCGATCTGGGCGTCGGCCGCCCGGCCCGCGCTCTCCTTGATGACCGTCTGGAAGAGCTCGGCCTTGTCGGCGAAGTGGTTGTAGATCGTCCGCGTGGACACCCCGGCCGCCGCGGCGATCGCGTCGATGCCGGCACGCGTGTAGCCGTCGCGGGCGAACACGGTCAGAGCGCCCGCGAGGATGGCTCTGCGCTTGTCGGCCAGCCCTCCATGGGGGCGACGTCTCGCCCTGTTGTCGCTGGTCATTTCACCTCAGCACGCCGCCGTCGCGGCGGGACAGGCCTCCTTCGACGTCGTCGATCTGGCCGAGCACGGGCTGCCCCTGCTGGACGAGCCCGTGCCCGCGATGTTCGGCGACTATCGCCACCCGCACACCCGGCGCTGGGCGCGGACCATCGCGTCCCTGGACGGATTCGTCTTCGTCACGCCGGAGTACAACCGCGGCATGCCCGCCGCGCTGAAGAACGCGATCGACTACCTGTTCGCCGAATGGAGCAACAAGGCGGCCGGGTTCGTCAGCCACGGCGTGCACGGCGGCACCCGCGCCGTGGAGCAGCTGCGGCTGTCCATGACCGAGCTCCAGGTCGCCAACGTCCGCACCCAGGTCGCGCTGTCGGCGTTCACCGACTTCGAGCTCACCGGCCCCACCGACCCCGGCGTGATCACCCCCGGCCCGCACCAGGAGGAGACCCTCGTCGAGCTGATGACGAGGTCATCAGCTGGTCACGGGCGCTCAGGCCGCTGCGCGCGGACGCCCCGCGGGAGGCGCTCCGCTGACGCCGGGCGATCAGGGGCGCGTCAGCTCACCAGCGCCTGGGTCGCCGAGTCCTTCAGCCGGGCGTTCGCCCAGCGCACCTGCCGCAGGGTGTCGGGATGGCAGCGCTGGGCGAGCGCCAGCAGAGCGGTACACCTCCGGAGCGGCCGCGTCCTGGTCACCGCCCGGGCGCCAGGTCGCGTCCGAGCCGGGCGAGGGCCTTGCCGGCATCAGGGTGGTTGAGCTGGACGAGGATGTCGCGGGCCTCCCGCCAGGCGCGCAGGCTCTCGCCGGTCTCACCGCCGGCCTGGTGGGCGTCGCCGAGCAGGAGCAACGTCTCAGCCTGACCGTACTGGTCGCCGAGGTGTCTGAGCAGGTCGATGGCGCGGGTGAAGCAGACGACGGCCTGCTGGTGCGAGCCGAGGTGGTGGTGGGCGAAGCCCAGGCTGTCCCAGGTGGCCGCCTGGCCGCGCCGATCGCCCGACTCCTCGTGCATCCACAGCGCCCGGCCGCAGTGCCTGAGGGCTCTGTCGTAGTCGCCCAGCAGGCCGTGGAGCCAGCCGACGGCGTTGAGCGCCCGGGCCTGCCAGGCCGGCAGCCCGGCCTCGGTGTAGAGCTCCATGGCTCGCTCCGCGTGGACGAGCGCCTCCGCGTACCGGCCCTGCCGTTCGAGCACGCCGCACAGGTTGCCGTGGACGTGCGCCCGGTTGCGCTCGTCGCCGAGGGCTTCGTACAGGTCGAGGGCCGACCGCAGGTGGGTGTGGGCGTCGTCGTGGCGGTCGAGGCGGCGGAAGGCCCAGCCGAGGCGGCGGCGGGCGTGCGCCTGCGCCGCCCGGTCGCCGAGGCGCCGGGCCGCCTCGAGGCCGGTGGTCTGGACGGCGACCTGGTCGTGCAGGTGCGAGTGCAGATCCAGGTAGTCGTAGAGCGCCATGGCCAGCCGCCACGCCTGCGCGTCCAGCCCCGACCGCGCCGCGTCCTCGACGGCGGCGAGCAGCGCCGCGTGCTCCACGGCGAACCACGCCAGCGCCTCCCGCTGGTCGTGGTGCTCTTCGGCGACGACACCGGCCGGCGGCTCGTCCAGGGGGATGTCCTGGTGCGGGTCGAGCAGCCGGCCGGCCTGCTCCGCGGTGTGGATGTAGTGGTCGTTGAGGCGGCGCCGGGCTGCGCCCCGCTCCTCGGGCGGATCGTGGAGGCCGGCCAGCTCTCCGGCGTACGCGCGCATCAGGTCGTGGAAGGCGTACCGGCCGGGGGCGTCCTCGGTGACGAGGTGCGCGCCCGCCAGCCTCTCCAGCAACGAGCGGGCATCGCGTAGGGGGATGCCGGCCAGGCTCGCCGCCGCGGCGACGCCGATGCGCGGCCCGCGGTGCGTCGCCAGCACTCGGAACATGCGCGCCGGCTCGTCGCCGAGGATCCGGTACGACCACGAGAACACGGCCCTGACCCGGGTCGCCGGGTCCCCGGCGTCGAGCGCGTCCAGCACCCCGGGAGCCTCACGCAGGTCGTCCGCGATGGCGGCCAGCGGGACGCCGGGCCGCACGGCAGCGCGGGCGGCGGCGATCGCCAGGGCCAGCGGCAGCCGGCCGCATCTCGCGATGAGCTCGTCCACGGTGTCCGGCTCGGCGGCGACCCGCGTGTCCCCCAGCTGGCGGGCGAGCAGTTCCCTGGCCTCGCCGCTCGTCGGCAGGTCCAGCGGCAGCGAGACGGCGCCTTCCTTGGCGACCAGGGCGGGCAGCCGGTCGCGGCTGGTCACCACCACGACGCAGCCGGGAGAGCCCGGCAGCAGCGGGCGCACCTGGCCGGCGTCGCGGGCGTTGTCAAGGACGATCAGCATCCGGCGGCCGGCCAGCAGGCTGCGGTAGAGCGCCGTCTGCGCGTCCAGGCCGGACGGCACGCCCTGCGGCGGCACCCCGAGCGCGAACAGGAACCCGCGGACCGCCTCCTCCGGCGCCACCATCGACCCGCCGGGATCGAATCCCCGCAGGTTCACGTACAGGTGCCCGCCGGGGAAACGGTCGCGGACGCGGTGCGCCCAGTGCGTCACCAGCACGGTCTTGCCGACGCCCGCGCTACCCGACACGACGGCCATCGCCACCGCCGTCGGCTGGAGCGCGGCGTGATCCAGCAGGCCGTCGAGCCGGGAGAGCTCGCCGCCCCTGCCGACGAAACCGAAGGCGTCCATGGGCAGCTGGGACGCGGCGACGGGCGGGGGCGGCTGCTCCGGGAGCGGGCCGGGCTCGGCGGCCCGCAGGATGCGTTCGTACAGGGTCTGGAGCTCCTTTCCCGGATCGAGGCCCAGCTCGTCCCGCAGCTTCTCCCGCGCCCGGTGGTAGGCGTCGAGCGCGTCGGCCGCGCGGCCGGCGGCGGTCATGGCCCGCATCAGCGACGCCACCAGCGACTCGCGCAGCGGATGGCGCTCGACCAGGGCGGTCAGCTCGGCGGTGACCTCGTGGTGGCGGCCGGCGGCCAGCTCGAGCTTCGCCCACTCCTCCCAGGCCGCCAGCCGCTTCTCCTGGAGGGTGCGCACGTCGCCGGCCAGCGCTGGGCAGTCCACGCCGCCCAGCGGATCGCCCCGCCACAGGGCGAGCGCCTGCCTGAGCACGGCGGCCGCGTGCGCGGGCTCGGCGTCGCGCGCGGACGCGACGAGCTCCTCGAACTCCGTCGCGTCCAGCCGGCCGGCGCCGGACCGTAGCTGGTAGCCGCCGCGTACGGTGGTGATGACGTCGCCACCCGCCCCGGCGGCGGCCAGGGCCCGCCGTAGTTTCGACACCAGGTCCTGGATCTGGCGGCGGGCCGAGGCGGGCGGCTCCTCCCACACGACCTCGATGAGGCGGTCGACCGTCACCGCGTGGCCGGCGCTCAGCAGCAGGGCCGCGAGCGCCCTTTCCTGGCGAGGCCCGTGCAGGGGGATCTTCCGCCCGCCGGCCCGCATGTCCAGCGGGCCGAGGACGCCGAACCATAGATCAGCCACCGATTGCCACCCCGCGAAAAGTTCACATCACGCGAAGTTCGATGTTACCGGCCGACAGCGCACCGAGTCAGGACTTCTGTCTACACGACCGCTCGGGAGTGCGCGCCCCAGCACCGCGCGGGCGGCACCCCCCGGGTCAGCCTGACGGCACGAGGCGGCCTTCGACGCGCCGCCCGAGCAGGGCCAGCAGCAGCGCCATGAGCACGGCGCAGCCGACCAGGCCCACGCGATCGAAGGTGGTCGTGGCCATGACGGCGGCGCCGAACAGGGTGTGGGACACCAGCGCCCCTCCGGCCAGCCAGACCCGGTGCGTGTCCGTCCAGCCCGCGCCGGACCAGCGGTGGAGCAGCACGACGGCGGCGACGGCGACGGCGGCGGCCAGGATCATCGCCACGACCGCCCACCAGCCCCTGCCACCGAACGCCGGGACGATCGGGATGAGCAGGCCGAGGAAGGCGGCGGTGGCGAGCGCGGCCAGCAGGCCCACGACGGCGGGCTTCGGCGCGCTCGCGCCGGCCGGGGGCGCCGGCGTACGGCCGGGAAGCACCTTCAGGGCGAGTACGGAGAGCACCGCGCCCGCCACGGCGAACGCGGCCAGCGCAGGCAGCGGCGCCTGGTAGCCCGGATCCATGACCGGCGGGATGAGCACCCGCAACATGGCCACACCGAGGAGCGCGACGACGCCGACGCCGACCAGCCCGCCCCGCCGCAGGTAGGGGCGGTCGCGGTGGGCCGGGTGCAGGAGATCCGCGAGCATGATCGGGATCATCACGCTGAACACGGCGTGGTAGCCGATCTGCGACTCCCAGTAGGTCGTGTTGAGGCCGAACACGCGCGGCCCCCACTCGGCGGCGTGATAGAGGGTGGGGCTGGTCAGTGCCTGCAGCCCGATGCCGTCCTCGGCGAGCTCGTACACCAGGGCGAGGACGAGCAGGCTCGGCCAGCTGCCGCCGGTGCGGCGCACCGCCTCCCTGATCAGCAGCACGCCCGCGCCGTACATCGGCACCAGGAGCGGCAGCAGCCAGATCATGCTCAGCGGAAGCGCGCCGAACGTCATCTCCGCGCAGATCGGCGCCAGCGCGACCAGTGTCCACGCGGCTCTCTTGCGCCCCTTCGTTCCCGTTCCCGTCATGACACGGCTCCCGCCCTTGACTTTTACTTGGCGAGGTAAAAAGTAACTCAGCCAAGTAAAATTGGCAACGTCGCGGTGCGGTCGGCAGGGACGTGAAGGCATCGGCGGGGCGAGAAAGACACCAGCCCGGACATATGCCGATAACGGCCGTTCCCGTACGATGATCAGTCCAGCCCCAGGTCGATGAAGGCGTGAGATTCCATGCGTGACGGCGATCAGGCCACAGGATGGGACGAGGCCGGAGACGGCGTGGTCCCGCCGGGCATCGACCCCACCCAGCCCAGCATCGCCCGCGTGTACGACTATTTCCTCGGCGGCAAGGACAACTTCGCCGTCGACCGCGCCGTCGCCGAGGAGGCCCTGCGGATCGCCCCCGACGCCCGCGAGGCGGGGCGGGCCAACCGGGCCTTCCTGCGCCGCGCCGTGGAGCACATGGTCACGGAGGCCGGCATCCGGCAGTTCCTGGACATCGGCTCAGGGCTGCCCACGCAGGGCAACGTGCACGAGATCGCGCAGGCGAAGGCGCCGGAGGCCCGCGTGGCCTACGTCGACAACGACCCGATCGTGCTGGCCCACGGCAGGGCGCTGCTGGCCACGAACGGCGTCACCACCGTGGTGGCGGGCGACCTGCGCCACCCGGCGGAGATCCTGGAGAACCCCGAGGTCACCGGGCTGCTGGACTTCAGCCGGCCCGTGGGGCTGCTGCTCGTCTCCGTCCTGCACCACCTCTCCGACGACGAGGATCCCGGCGGCGTGATGGCCCGCCTGCACCGGGCGCTGGCCCCCGGCAGCCACCTGGCCGTCGTGCACTTCCACAACCCGGGCGCCGAGCACCCGGAAGCGTCCGAGATCGCCGAGGAGGCCGAGCGGAGCTTCAACCGGAATCTGGGCGCCGGGCGCTGGCGCAGCCGCGAGGAGATCCGGTCGTACTTCGGCGACATGGAGCTCGTGGAGCCCGGGCTCGTCCCGCTGGCCGACTGGCGCGCCGAGCCGGAGGACCTCATCCGCCAGAACCTCACCCGTCACAACGTCCTGGCCGGGCTCGGCCGCAAGCCATGACGGCGGGAGGGGTGAGGCTGGAACGGCTGACCGGCGAGCAGGCGCGGGCCCGTGCCGCCGAGCTGATGGACATCTACGGCGTCGCCTTCACCGAACCGCCGTGGAACGAGGACGGATCCGGCGTCGCGGACTTCGCCCGGCGCCTGGCCACCGACACCGAACGTCCGGGGTTCGTCGCGGTGCTGGCCGGACAGGACGGCAGGCCGTTGGGCTTCGGCACGGCGTGGCCCACCCGCAGCCCCTTCCCCACCGGCCGCGCGTACGACAGGGTGCGCGGCGAGCTCGGCGAGCAGGCCGAACGGCTCCTGGTCGGCGCTCTGGAGGTCGACGAGCTGGCGGTCGCCCCGCACGCGCGCGGACGAGGGCTGGCCGGCCAGATCCTCGACCTGCTGTGCGAGGGCGCGCAGCGCGGCTGGCTGCTGACCTCGCCCCAGGCCTCCGGCGCGATCAGGGTGTACGAACGACTCGGCTGGGAGCGCCTGATCGGCCCGGAGGCGAAGGTGGCGGTGTTCACGAGAGGACGGCGAGCCGGATCTATATAAGCAGATGATATAAAAGGCTTATGGATTCCGCACCCATGAGCCATCTTGAGCTGGCCGCCGGGCTCGGCCGGGTCAGGACGATGATGCGCCTGATCGACGTGCCCAGAGACCTGTCGATCACCGCGCTGTCCACGCTGGCCAACCTCGAACGCCTGGGCGCCCGCCGCCTCACCGAGCTGGCCACGCTCGAAGGCGTCACCCAGCCCGCCATGACCCAGCTCGTCTCCCGGTTGGAGCGCGAGTCGCTGGCCGAGCGGCGGGCCGACCCCGCGGACGGGCGGGTCGTGGTCGTCGCCATCACCGAGCACGGACGGGCCGAGCTGGCCAGGCGGCGGGGCACGCAGGCCAAGCGGCTGGCCGAGTTGCTCGCCGAGCTCTCGGAAGCCGACCGCGCCGCCATCGCCGCCGCCCTGCCCGCCCTCGAACGGCTCACCGCCCGCGCCCTCGGCGCCACGCCGCCGGACCAGGGGGCGGCCTGATGACGCGGGCCGACGCGGCGGGCAGCCCGTTCCGCCAGCCCAGGGCCGTGTGGGCGGTGGCGTTCGCGTGCGTCATCTCCTTCATGGGCATCGGGCTCGTCGACCCGATCCTGCCCGCGATCTCCGCCGACCTGAACGCCTCGCCGAGCCAGGTGACGCTGCTGTTCACCAGCTACCTCGTGGTGATGGCGGTCGCCATGCTGGTCACCGGCTGGGTGTCCAGCCGCATCGGCGCCAAGTGGACACTGATCGCCGGGCTCGTGCTGATCGTCGTCTTCAGCGCGCTCGCCGGCAGCTCGGGAAGCATCGGCGGCATCATCGGCTTCCGCGCCGGCTGGGGCCTGGGCAACGCGCTGTTCGTGGCGACCTCGCTGGCCGTCATCGTGGCCGCCGCCAGCGGCGGCTTCTCCGGCGCGATCATCCTGTACGAAGCCGCGCTCGGCCTGGGCATCGCGGTCGGCCCGCTGCTCGGCGGCGCGCTCGGCCACATCAGCTGGCGTGGCCCGTTCTACGGCGTCGCCGTGCTGATGGCGGTCGCGCTGGTCGCGACCATCCTGCTGGTACGCCCCCAGCCCAGACCACCTCGCAAGACCTCACTGCTCGATCCGATCAGGGCCCTGCGCCACCGCGGCCTGCTGATCATGAGCCTGACGGCGCTCTGCTACAACTGGGGCTTCTTCACCGTGCTCGGCTACGCCCCCTTCCCGATGGAGCTGGACGCCATCCACCTCGGGCTCGTCTTCACCGGCTGGGGCCTTATGGTGGCGATCTTCTCGGTGGCCGGCGCGCCCTGGTTGCAGCGGAAACTCGGCCTGGCCCGCACGCTCTACGGCAACCTCGCGCTGTTCGCGCTGGTCGTCTTCGTCATCGCCGCCTTCACCGACAGCCCGCCCGTCCTGATCACCGCGGTGATCGTCGCGGGCGTGTTCATCGGCGTCAACAACACGCTGACCACCCAGGCCGTGATGATGGTCGCGCCCGTGGAGCGGCCGGTGGCCTCGGCGGCGTACGGGTTCGTGCGCTTCATCGGCGGCGGGCTGGCGCCGTTCGCGGCCGGCAAGCTCGCCGAGCACTTCAACGTGCACGTGCCGTTCCTCATCGGCGGCTGCGCGATCCTGCTCGGCATCGCCATCCTCGCCACCGGTCACCGCGAGCTGGCGCGCGCCGAGCGCAACCAGGCCGAAGCCGACGCCCACGCGGGCGAACCGGCCGGAGCCACCACGAGTTGAGATCGACGGGCTCCAGCACGGCTCAGGTCATCGCGCCCGCGCTCCGAGCAGCGCCCGGTAGGCGGGCTTCGGCACCAGGTTCTCGTCGAGCAGGCACGCCGCGCCCTCGCCGTCGAACCAGCCCGGCACCCACGAGTGGCGGTCGGTGAAGCCCCAGACGGTGAACTCCTTGCAGGCCTCGACGCTCAGGCAGTCGGTGAGCGCCCGGCGGTAGTAGTCGGCCTGGGTGGCCAGCTTCTCGGGGGTCACGGGCAGCACCATGCGCACGTCCAGCTCGGTGACCGCGATCTCCAGGCCCAGGTCGGCGAAGCGGCGCATGACGTTCGCCCAGTCGCCCGGGTAGTCGTACTGGATGCCGAGGTGTCCCTGGAAGCCGACGCCGTGGATGGGCACGCCGCGCGCCTGGAGGTCCTTGACCAGCGAGAGCGTGGTCTCGATCTTGGGGGTGTTCCATTCGATGTTGTAGTCGTTGATGAACAGCTTGGCGTGCGGGTCGGCGCGGTGGGCCCAGCGGAAGGCGTCGGCGATGTAGCCGGGGCCGAGGTTCGTCAGCCAGATGTTCTGCCGCAGGCTGCCGTCCTCCTCCACCACCTCGTTGACGACGTCCCACGCCCTGATCTTGCCCTTGTAGCGGCGGACCTGGGTGGTGATGTGGTCGCGCAGGATTCGCTTCAGCTCGGCCGGGGTGATCGAGCCGTCGGCGACGCCCTCGGTCAGCCAGGCCGGGAGCTGGTTGTGCCAGACGAGGGTGTGGCCGCGTACGCGCTGGCGGTTGCGGTGGGCGTTGTGGACGAGGGCGTCCGCGTCGGCCCAGGTGTACGCGCCGCGCTCCGGCTCGACGGACTCCCACTTCATCGCGTTCTCGGCGGTGACGTGGTTGAACTGGTGGTTGAGCACCTTGCGGTAGTCGGCCTCGTCGCGCAGGGCGGCGATGTCGACGGCGGTGCCGATCCTGATGCCGTGCTGGTGGGCCAGCTCCCGCAGGTCACGCGGCTGGCGCGGGCCGGCGTACGCGGGAGCGGGCAGGGCGAGCATGAGCGCCAGGGCGATGATGAGGGGCTTCACCGGCGACCTCCGATGCGAAGCGTGCGGGGGCGACCGCGTTTCCGAAATTTTCTGATATACGTCGATAATTTCTGCGGTCGCGGGAAACGTAAGCGCTCCGCAGCCCTTCGTCAACACCCTGTCCACCCCGGGCACACCGCACCTTTCACCCCATACGGCGAAATGTTGATCTTTGCGGTGATACTGATGAGGCGCGAGGTTAGAGCGTTGCTGTCTGTTCTTAATGGTGCACCGATGCTACGGTTTGTCCCCAGCCTGCTACGCGATCAGTCGCGAGGCGGCAACACAGCGTTCCCCCCGCGGGAACGCCTGGTTAGACACGCTCGCCTGGCCGTCACGGCCTTGAGGACCACCGATGTCAGCACTTGCCTCTTCCTCCGCTCCGCGAACGTTCACCCCGCGGCACCGCGCCGCCCTCGCGTTACTCGGGGGACTGGTCGTCACGGTGCCGGCCTGGCTCTGGGTGCTCTCGTTGGCCCCTTCCGGCGCTACCGGACTTGTGGCGGCCGTCGGCGGAGTGGCGGCGGCCCTGCTGTCCTGCGCCGCCGCCGCGCTCGCTCACCAGCAGGCGGCCACCCGCGCGCTCCGCGAGCAGGCGGACCGGGACGGCCGGCGGGTCGCCCTGCTGGAGCGGGAGGCCCTGCGGCTGGCCGAGAAGACCCTGCCGGAGCTCGGCGGCCAGGTACGCGAGGGCGTGCCCACGGTCGACGCGCTCGCCAAGGTGACGCAACCGTCCGACGACCTGCTCCAGCGGCTGGTCAAGGCGGCCGGCCACGAATTCGACCTGCTCGCCCGCGAGGCCGCCGCCGCCCGGGCGGCGGGCGCGTCGCTGGAGGCCGAGGTCGTCAGGCTGGCCGACGAGGCGCTGCCCGAGCTGGTCAAACGCGTCCAGTCGGGCCACCAGCCGGTGGACGACGCCCTGAAGGAGGTGCGCCAGCCGGTGCACGGCCCGCTGCGCGGGCTGCTGAGCGAGGCGGCGCGGCAGATCGGCGAGGGCGAGCGCAAGGGCACGGCGGCGATGCGTGCCTGCGCAGGCGCCGCCGCCCGCGTCCAGGCCCAGGCGACCAGCCTGCTGGCCCGGCTGCGCGAACTGGAGGAGCGGTACGGCGACCAGGAGGACGTCTTCGCCGACCTGCTCGACCTGGACCACCGGGTCTCCCAGACGGGCCGGCTGGCCGACAACATCGCCCTGCTGAGCGGCGGCCGTTCCGGACGCAGGTGGACCAGGCCGATCACGATGGAGAGCGTGCTGCGCGGCGCCATGGGCCGCATCGGCGCCTACCGGCGCGTCCGGCTCCACTCGACCAGCACGGTCGCGGTCGCCGGGTACGCCGCCGAGGGCGTGATGCACGCGCTGGCAGAGCTGATGGACAACGCGGCCGCCTTCTCCGCCCACGGCACCGAGGTCCACGTCTACGTCGAGGAAGAGGACAACGGCGTCGTGGTCACCATCGAGGACAGCGGCCTCGGCATGCGCTCCCGGGAGCGGCACCGCGCGGCCAAGCTGGTGTCCGAGCCGCTCGACCTGCGGATGTTGTCGGGCACCAGGCTGGGCCTGGCCGTGGTGGGCCGCCTGGTCGACAAGTATGGACTGATGGTCAGCTTCCGTCCCTCGGCCAGAGGCGGCACCGGCGTCGTGGTGCTGATTCCGCGCCGCCTGATCACCCAGCCGCGCCCGGACGACGAGCCGCCCGCCGTGGCCACCGCGCCCGCCGTGGCCACCGCGCCCGCCGCGCCCGCCGTGCCCGCTGCGCCCGCCGTGCCCGCCCCCGCGCCGCCGGCGCCCGATCCGGAGGAGGAGACCCAGGGGCCGCTGCCCAAGCGGCGCCGCGGCCAGACCCTCGCCGAGGCGACCAGGGACAGGCCCGCCCCGGCCGCCGAGCGCGTACGCGACGGCGGCGACCCGGCCGCCAGGTTCGCCGCGTTCCGCCAGGCCGGCGGGCGCGGGCCCGCCGCGAGCCCCGACTCCTGACCGGCTTTCCGATTCACAGATAGGAGGCAGGGGCCGACGTGCGGGACGCTGCGCCCCATTCTTTCCCGATGAACTCTACGGACGCCTTGACGACCACGGACAGCAGTCTCGACTGGCTGCTGGAGAACCTCAGGGAGAAGACCCCGGGCATCGCCCACGTGCTGGTCCTGACCAGGGACGGGCTCAAGCTCTGCCACACCTCCGGGCTCGACCGGGACCGTGCCGACCAGCTCTCCGCGCTGGCCTCCGGGATCCAGAGCCTGTCCGTGAGCGCGTCGGCCGAGTTCGGCACCACCATCGGGTCCGGGCAGGCGATGGTGGAGTTCCCCGGCGGCCTGCTGCTGATCGTGCCCGCGGGCGCGGGCGCCCATCTGGCCGTGATCGCCGCGGAGGACGCGGACGTCGGCCTGGTCGGCCACAACATGAACGAGCTGGTCGAGCAGATCGGCACCTACCTCAGCGCGGCGCCGCGGCCGGCGGCCGGCGGTTCCAGATGAGGCAGCGGCCCGTCGACGACGAGGCTCCGGACCGGCTCTACATGGTCACCGGGGGACGCACCCGCGCCGACGAGAGCACCTTCGACTCGGTGTCGCTCATCGTCAGCGAGTGCGAGCCCGCCCCCGGCATGCAATCGGAGCACGCGAAGATCCTCCGGCTGACGCGGCGGCCCACGGCGGTGGTGGAGCTCTCCGCGCAGCTGCGGCTGCCGGTCAGCGTGGTGAAGATCCTGCTGTGCGATCTGCTGGACACGGGCCGCATCACCGTACGCCATCCGTCCGCGCTCCGGTCGGCCCGGCCGAGTCCTGAGCTGCTGAAGGAGGTGCTGGTTGCCCTCCAGAACATCTGAGCGCGCACCGCTGCGCGCGACCGCGGCGGACGCGCTGAAGATCGTGATCGTGGGCGGCCTGGGAGTGGGCAAGACGACCATGGTCGGCGCGGTGAGCGAGATCCGCCCGCTCAGCACCGAGGAGGTCATGACCGAGGCGGGCGCCGGCATCGACGACACCCGCCGGGTGCGCGGCAAGACCACCACCACGGTGGCCTTCGACTTCGGCCGGATCACGCTGACGGAGAGCAAGGTGCTCTACCTGTTCGGGGCGCCCGGCCAGCAGCGCTTCTGGTACGTCTGGGACCAGCTCTTCTCGGGCAGCCTCGGCGCGGTCGTCCTGGTGGACACCCGCAGGCTGCAGGACTCGTGGTATTCCATCGACCGGCTCGAACACCACCGCATGCCCTTCGTCGTGGCCGTCAACCGGTTCACGGAAGGGCCGGGCGTGGCCGCCGTACGCGATGCCCTGTCGCTGCCGCCCTCGGTGCCGCTCGTCGACTGCGACGCCCGGCTCCGGCACTCCTGCAAGGACGTGCTGGTCACGCTCCTGCGCCACCTCACCACCTGGTACGCCCCCGCCCAGGAGACCCTGTCATGACGGAGAAGGCCGCGCTGTCCGGCTATCCCGACCACGCCGACGCCGTGCCGCTCCACGGGCCGGCCCTCGACGAGGACCCGGACGAGCTCTACCAGCGGCTCCGGCGCGAGCACGGCACCGTGGTGCCGGTGCTGCTCGACGACGGCGTACCCGCGTGGTTCGTGATCGGCTACCGCGAGCTGCACCACGTGTTCGGCATGCCGCACCTGTTCGGCCGCGACTCCAGGCGCTGGAACGTGTGGGACCACGTGCCCCCTGACGGGCCCTTGACGGCGACCTTCCGCTGGCAGCCGACGGTGTTGTTCACCGAGGGCGCGGAGCGGCAGCGGCGTACGGGTGCGATCGGCGACGCCATGGACGGCGTAGACCGCACGGAGCTGGCCATGCTGGCGGAGCAGGTGTCCGACCAGCTGATCGACGGCTTCGCCGGCGACGGCAGGGCCGACCTGGTCACCCAGTACGCCAGACGGATCCCGGCCCAGGTCATCGCCCGGCTCATGGGGATGCCCGAGGCCGACATGGACGACGTGGTCACGAACGTCAACGTGGTGCTCGACGCCACCAGCGAGACCTACGCGGCCTACACCTGGCTCCGCGACAGGATGAGCACGCTCATGGCCGCCAAGCGGGAGGTTCCCGGCGACGACATCGCCTCGCGGCTGATCGCGCACCCGGCGGGGCTCGGCGACGAGGAGGCGGACATGGATCTCGGGGTGATGCTCGTCGTGGCCAACACCCCGACCGCGGGCTGGATCAGCAACACGCTCCGCCTCATGCTGGTCAACGACCGGTTCTCGATCACCTTGCAGGGCGGCCGCAGCAGCGTCGGGCAGGCCATGAACGAGGTGTTGTGGCGGGATCCGCCCCTGCGCAACGCGCCGGGACGCTGGGCGACCCAGGAGTGCGAGCTGGGCGGGCGCCGCATCCGCAAGGGCGACCTGCTGGTGCTCGGCCTGGCCGCCGCCAACGCCGACCCGCAGGTGCAGCCGGCGGACGAGTCCGATCCCGGCGCGAACCGGGCCCACATGTCCTTCGGGCACGGCGAGTACAGCTGCCCCTATCCCGCGCCGGAGCTCGGCGAGGTCATCGCCGAGACCGCGGTCGAGGTGCTCCTCGACCGGCTGCCCGACGTGGATCTCGCGGTCCCGCCGGACGCGCTGCGCTGGCGGCGGTCGATGTGGATGCGGAACCTGGAGACGTTGCCGGTGCACTTCAGCCCGACCGCTCCCCGGCAGGGCTCCTGGGACTTGGTGTAACGCCGGAGGGATCATACCGGGCGAATCCCGACTCAATTGGGATATTGACGAAAAATCCTTACATGGTACTCATAGATCGAGTCGGAAAGTTTCAGTACCTCCTCAAGGTTCGTCCGGAGCCCACCCCCTAGGAGGACGCGCATGGCGCGTAACCCGTCCACCGACCCTGCCGCCGACTTACTCGGCCCCGTCCAAGGCGAAGTCTCCTGGTTCTGCTGCGGAACCGCATGGGGACCGTGCAGCAGCACAGGAAAGGGCGCCTGCGGCACCTGCAACTCGGGAAGCCTGCAGCACGCCTGGCCGAACGCCTCCGACGCCTGCTGGTCGATCACCCGTCCCGACAGGTGCGGCGTCAGCCTCTCCCGCAGGACCTGCGGATTCCGGCACCGCACCACGTCCCTGTGCGGTGGCGCCAGCGTCGTCACCGCGATCGCCGACTGCGGCCCGCAGACCGACCTGTTCTGCGGCGAGCGCAGCTGCTGCGGCTCGACCTGCGCGAACAACCGGCTGATCGACCTCACCCCGGCGGCCTACAGCCGCATCGCCAGCCTGTCCACCGGCCTGCGGCCGTGCGAGATCGCGACCGGGTGAGGGGGCGACGATGAGAAGCAGAAGAGACCTGCTCAAGTCCGCCGTGCTCGGCGGCGGCGCCGGCGTGGTCGCCGCCACAGCGCTGGGCTCGCTCGGCCCCGAGGCCGCCTTCGCGACCACGTCAGGCCCCGACCTCGAACCCGGCGCCCCCGACCCCGACTTCGCCGAGGGCCGCATCCGTTCGATCAAGGACAACACGCTCCTCGTCCTGGGCTCGAACGCGGTGTTCCACCGCATCAGGGTCGTCGACGGCACGAGCCTGTGGAAGCTGGGCCCCGTACCGTTCGACCAGGCCAAGCCCGGTGACGGCCTTTACGCCCGCGGCGTGCGCATGCCGGACGGCGAACTCGCCGCCGAATCGGTGTGGCTGAACATCGTCAACATCAAGGGCCACATCACGAACATCAAGGACCAGACCCTCCACCTCGACCACCACGGCAAGGAAGTGCTCTGCCACGTCGTGGCCGGGAAGTCGGTCGCCATCCGGTCCGACGCGCCGCCGTCCGAGGACCTGTCGATGCTGAAAGTGAGCCAGCACGTGCAGATCCTGGGCGCCTGGCGGCCGGACACGAACGAGGTCGACATCGCCACCGTCTTCTCCCCGCACTAGGAGCGTCCACATGCACGGGATCGCCGCGTCGCAGCCGTACGTGATCGCCCTCTTCCTGGTCTGGGCGGGCCTGATGAAACTGCTCAGCCGGCGGATGCGGGCAGGGGCGGGGCACACCGCCCTGGCCCGGCTGGTCAGCCCGGCGCGCGCGGTCCCCGCGTTCCGGCTCGTGGCGCTCGCAGAACTCGCGGTGGCCGCCGCGCTCCTGCTCCCACCCCTCCTTCCGCTGGAGGCCGCGGCCGCCGCGGCGCTCTGCGCCGGCTTCCTCGCGTACCTGGCCTACGCGCACGTCGCCGCGCCCACCGCGTCGTGCGGGTGCCTCGGCACCCACTCCCGCCCCGTGGACCTGCGCGCCTTCGCCCGCGCGGCGTTCCTGCTCGTCGCGAGCCTGCTCGCGCTCCCGGCCGACCCCGGCCCGCCGCTCGCGGCGCTCGCCCTCGCGGAGGTCGCCGTCCTGCTGGCCCTCTCAGCGGAGCTGGACCGCCACTGGCTCGTCCCCTCGCGGCGCCTCCTGGTACGGCTGCGCCGCCCCCTCGCCGCTCCCCCTCCGGCACAGGTCCCGCTGGCGACCTCGCTGCACCTGCTCTACCGCAGCCCCGCGTACTGCTCGGCGTCCGCGCAGCTCACCACGGACGTCCAGGACACCTGGGACGAGGACGGCCTGCGCTTCGTCGTCTACGGGGCACGCGAGCGGACGGCGGTCTTCGCCGTCCCCCTCACCGGCGAGGACCCCTCGACCGTCCGGGTCAGCCTGGTCCGCGAGCCGACGGGCGTCTGACCGGGGGCCATCGGGCACGCATTGCCGGGGCAGGTGGTACAGAAGGGATGAATACCCCCACAATGGGGTGATGGGATTTCCTCCGCAGCCTCAGGAACCACAGCCCGGCTACGGTCCCCCGCCCGGCCAGGGCGGCTACGGGCCTCCTCCGAGCCAGGGCGGCTACGGATCTCCTCAGGGCGGCGGCTACGACCCGCCGACGGTCCCGGCCTCGCCGTACGGCCCGCCCGGCTACTCCGGCCCGATCCCGTACGGTTCCCCGCCCGAGCAGCCCAACAAGGTGCTGATCGTCAGCGTGGTCGCGGCCGTGGCGGTGATCCTGCTGGCCGGCGGCGCGTACAGCGTGTACGCGTACACGGGTGCCCCGGACCCGGTCCCCACCGTCGCCCTGCAGACCCCTTCCCCGTCGCAGTCGGACGCTCCGTCGAGTTCGGCGTCCGGCGAGCCCACGTCCAGCCCCACGTCTAGCCCCACGTCCAGCCCTCCATCCGAGCCCAGTGCCGATCCCACGTCGGAACCCTCAGCACAGCCGAGCACCAACCCCGGCGAGCCGAACCGCCCCGAGCCCGGGGCGCCGATCACGCACGACGAGTTCCCCCACTGGAAGTTCCGCCTGGACGGCGTGAGCTTCACCGCCGACAAGACGGGCGGCTGGACGTACGACAGCTGCGACACGCTGGACGGGCAGGGCGAGCTGGCCAGGAACCAGTGCGAGCGCGCCGTCGAGCTCGCCTACTCGGCCTACTCGGGGCATCTCAAGGCGGTCCAGGTCATCATGTCGTTCCCGAACGAGGCTGCCGCCAAGACCGCCGCGACGCGCCTGGCCAAGCTGCCCGCCAAGGCCGTGAAGTGGCGCCGCGACCAGGTGCTCGACGACTTCGTCTACGGAAAGATCCGCTCAGGAGCGGTCGAGAAGTACGTCGTCGTCACGGCCGTCACCGCCGACAGGACGGCCCGTGCCAAGGCCACGAAGTTCCACCACTACCTCCAGGCGGACCACAAGAACTACTTCCTCTTCCGCGACCTGTGAGTCCCCGGGCCGAGCCGGTGGACGGCGGCCACGGCGGCGCACGGCGGCCGTCCTGAGCCCCGAGACCGCGGGTCCCGAGTCCCCCGAACCTCGGGGACACACACGATGCCCCCCGGTCAGCAGCGGCGGCGCACGCCGATAGCGTCTGCATCATGTTCGACTCCCACCAGGCCTCGGGGCTTCGATGATCGGCGCCATCGCGGACGACTTCACCGGTGCGACCGACGTCGCGGTGGCCCTGCGCCGCCGTGGCATCCCCACCGTGCTGTTCTTCGGGCTTCCGCCGGAGGCGGCGGAACCACCCGGGCACGACGCGGTCGTGATCGCGCTGAAGACCCGGACCGCCCCCAGGGCGGACGCGGTCGCGCAGTCGCTCGCCGCGCTCGGCCGGCTGCGCTCGCGCGGCGTCCGCCAGGTCTACGTCAAATACTGCTCCACGTTCGACTCCACGGCCGAGGGGAACATCGGGCCGGTCCTCGACGCCCTGGCCGGCGCCATGGACGTGCCCCTGGTCGCCATGACGCCCAGCTCGCCCGAGCATGGGCGCACGCAGTACAACGGCTACCTCTTCGTCGGTGACGTGCTGCTCTCCGAATCGCACATGCGGCACCATCCCCTGACCCCGATGACCGACTCGTACCTGCCGCGCCTGATGGAGGGCCAGAGCGCGCACCGGGCGGGCGTCGTGACGCTGGCGCAGGTCCGGGCCGGGGCGATGGGGCGGCGGCTGGCCGAGCTGCGGGCGGAGGGCGTGCGCTACGCCCTCGTCGACGCCGTGGACGACGCCGACCTCGTGACCGCGGGGCAGGCGCTGGCGGGCGCGCCGCTGGTCGCGGGCGCGGCCGGGCTCGCCGGCGGGCTCGCCGCGGCGCACGCGCGGTCCGGGCACGACGACCCGCCCGCCCCGGCGCCGCAGGGTGCCGCGGCGGTGCTGGCGGGCAGCTGCTCGGCCCGTACGCTGGAGCAGGTCGCCGCCATGATCGAGGCGGGCAGGCCGGCCTACCGGCTGGACGCGCTGGCCGACCAGGACCCCGGGTCGCTCGCCCGGGACGCGCTCGCCTGGTACGACACGCTGGATGTCGAGGCCGGAGCGCCCCTCGTCTACGCATCGGCCGAACCCTCGGTGTTGCGCCGCGTGCAGGAGGTCGTGGGCGCGGAGCAGTCGGCCGCGATCCTGGAGTCGGCGCTGGGCCGCGTCGCGCAGGGGCTGGTCGAGCGGGGTGTCACCCGCGTGGTCTCGGCCGGCGGCGAGACCTCGGGGGCCATCGTGAGCGCGCTCGGCGTGCCGGGCGGGCTGATCGGCGTGGAGGCGGCGCGCGGCGTGCCCTGGATCCACACGGCCTCCGGTCTCGCGCTCCTGCTCAAGTCAGGCAACTTCGGCGACGCCGGCCTGCTGGTGGACGCCTCGCGATAACCCGCAGGCCCGAGCCGCCGGCCGAGCCCTCACAATGACCCCCGCGAGCCCGAGCGTCGACCGGACCCTCACAACGACCTTGCGAGCCGAACCCGCCGACCGGGCCCTCACGAAGACCCGGTCGAGTGGGAGGGCCGGGCGGCGGCGCGGGGCGTATCCCTGGTCTGGCCACGCACTCAGCGGGCGTATCCCTGGTCTGGCCACGCACTCAGCGGGCGTATCCCTGGTCTGGCCACGCACTCAGTCGAGCAGCCCCCGGTGGCGGGCCGCCGCGGCGGCCTGGGTGCGGGTGGACACCTCCAGCTTGGCCAGGATGTTGGAGACGTGCACGCTCACGGTCTTCTGCGCGATGAACAGCCGCTCGGCGATCTCCCGGTTGGTGAGCCCTTCCGCGACCAGGCGAAGCACCTCGGACTCGCGGGCCGTGAGCCCTCCGCCGCCGGCCCTGTGGCCAGCGCCGGAACGGCCCCCGCGCCCCGCGTCCCCGAAGCGGGCCCTGCGCCCGAACTCGTGCAGCGCGTTCTCCAGCGGCGCGGCACGCAGCTTGCCCGCCGTCTCCCTGGCGAGATCCCACTCCGCCTGGGCCTCCTCGCGGTCGCCGGCGGCGAGCAGCGCCTCGGCCAGCCGCCAGCGGGCACGGGCCGTCTCGTAGACGAACCCGTAGTCGAAGGTCTCCACCACCTGCCGCCACAGCTCCACGTCGAGCCGGCCGTGCGCGCGGTGCCACTCGGCCTCCACGCGCAGGCCCCAGGCCCGGCCCTCGGGACCGAGATGGTTGCCTTCGCCGGTGGGGCCGGCCTCGATGGCGTCGCGGGCGCGGCGGCGCAGGGCGTCGGCGCCGTCGGTGCTGCCGAGCTCCGCCAGCGCCCACAGCCCGATGGCGGCCAGCCGGATGTTGCCCGCTTCGCCGTCGGTCAGCCGGGCCATGACCGCGTGCACGTGGTCGAGCGCGGCCTGGGGGTCGCCGTTCCACAGGGCGTGCTCGGCGGCCAGCCCCCGGGACATGTAGGCGGCCAGGTCGTCGGACCAGAACGGCCGCAACCACCCCAGCCGGCTCTCCACCGCCGGCAGGCCGCGCCCCACCTCGACGAACAGCGCGAAGGACGACAGGATGGCCTCGGGCAGCGTGCCCACCCGGGCGGGGAAGCCGCCCGCGACCGTCTCCGCCTCGTCCCACTCGCCCGCGACGTAGTGGATGAGGAAGCGCAGGAAGCGCAGGTCGGTGCCGTAGGTGCTCCACTTGAGGCCGGTCTCGAACGCCATGCGGATGCCCTCGTCGGTCACCTCCGCCGCGTGGTCGAGCAGGCCGCCTTCGTAGTGGATGCGGGCGTGGTGAAAGCGGGCGCGCAGGTCCATCGCCAGGTCGCCGGAGCCTTCGGCAGCGGCGATGTTGACCAGCTCGTGGGCCCTGCCGGCGTCACCCCGGTATTCGACGTAGGTGGCCAGCGTGAGCAGCGCCCCGACCTCGGCGTCTCTGGCCCCGGACGCGCGGGCGACGTCGAGCGCGCGGGCGGTGAGGCCCTCGATCTCGTGGTGGCGGGGGCTCCAGAGCAGCGTGCGGGCCTGGGTGGCCAGGGCGCGGGCGAGCTCGGGCCGGTCGCGCGCCGTCTCGACCGCGCGCTCCGCCGCCGCGATCGCGGCCTGCCGGTCGTCGACCTCGTAGAGGTAGTAGGCGAGCCGCTCCAGCACCTCGGACGTCGGTGGCAGGGCCCTGAGCTGGATGATCGCCCGGTGGTTGTCGCCGCTGTCGGCCGCCGTGACGGCGCTGCGGAACGCCAGCCCTTCCCGGCTCTCCCCGGCGAGCCCGGCCGCCCCGTCGACCCGCTCCCACAGGCTGAGCGCCCGCTCGTAGTGCTCGTGGGCCTCGGCGGGCGCGCCGAGGAGCGCGGCCTGGCGGCCCGCCTCGACGGAGGCCGCCAGCGCCCCGGCCAGGTCGTGGCCGGCGAGATGGTGGTGGGCCAGCTCGGCGGGAGAGGACAGCAACCGGGCGAAGGCGGCGTGCAGCCTGGTGCGCTCGCCGGGCAGCAGGTCGGTATAGACGGCCTCCTGCAGCAGCGCGTGGCGGAAGGCGTAGCCGTAGCCGTCGACCCTGAGCAGCCCGCGCGAGACGATCTCCCGCACCGCCTCCTCGAACTCCGCCAGCGGCAGCCCTGACACCTCCCGCAGCAGCGCGTCCTCCACCCTGCGCACCGCCACGGCGGCGGCCCGCAACACGCGCTGCCCGGCCTCCGACAGCACCTCGACCCTGGTCATCAGCAGGCTGGCGAGCTCGTCGGGCAGCTCGTCACCCTCGGCCATGGCCGCGAAGAGCTCCTCCGCGTAGAACGGGTTGCCGTCGGCCCTGGACACGATGAGCCCGAGCTCCCGGACGCCCACCTCACCCATCGTGGCGACATAGTCAGACATGTCGCCCTCGCTCAGCGGCCCCAGCTCGACGTGCGTCACCGTCGGGAGCCGCTTCAGCTCCGCCAGCACCGAGCGCAGCGGATGGCGGCGGTGGAGATCGTCGGTGCGATAGGTGCCGACGACGCAGACGCGCTCGGTCTGCACCATGCGGCTGAGGAAGACCAGCAGGTCACGGGTGGACCGGTCGGCCCAGTGCAGGTCCTCGATCACGAACAGCACCGGCTGCACGTCGGCCAGCAGCCCGAGCAGCGACCCGAACAACCGCTGCTGGGTGAGGCCCGCCGACTGCGCGCTCTCCGTGCCGGGGAGCAGCTGGCCCAGCATCGGATGGGCGGCGGCGGCCTCGCGCACCTTCGGCTCCGCGCCGCGCAGCGCGTCGGCCAGCGGCAGGTAGGGCAGCGCGTCGCCCAGCTCGGCGCACTGGCCGGCCAGCACGTGGAAACCCCATTCACGGGCCTCGGCGACCAGCTCGGTGACAAGCCGGGTCTTGCCGATGCCGGCGTCACCGCCGACGAGGGCGACGCCCGCCATGCCGTCGGCGGCCGACCGCACCACCCGCACGAGCCTGGCCAGCTCGGCAGAGCGCCCGACGAGGAGACCTTTCACGCCAGAAACGATGCCACGCCCCTCCGACACTTTATTGGTCCGGGGAAACGGCCTCCGATTGGCCCTGATCTCCCTACCAAAAGCATTTTACGCTGCTCTTTCGTGATTCCTCCAACAACGTACGCCCTCTTCGTGACCGCCTCGCTCGCCCTGATCCTCATCCCGGGGCCGAACCATCTCTACATCACCGCCAGAGGCCTCGCCCAGGGCCGGGCGGCCGGCCTGGCCAGCGCGCTCGGCGTGGAGATCGGCACACTCGTGCACATCGCGGCGGCCGCCGCGGGCCTGTCGTACGTGATCTCGCAGTCGGCGGCGCTCTTCGCGATCGTCAAGTGGGCGGGCGTCGCCTACCTCGTCTACCTGGGCATCCGCGCGTTCACCGGCAAGGACGCCGAGACCGGGACACCGCTTCGGCAGCCGCTGCGCAAGGTGTTCCTCGAAGGCGTGCTGGTCAACGTGCTCAACCCCAAGGTGGCGCTGTTCTTCCTGGCGTTCCTGCCGCAGTTCGTCGACCCGGGCGCGGGCTCCCCGACCGTGCAGGTGGTGGTGTTCGGGCTCACGGCGCTGCTCCTGGGGCTGGTGTCGGACGTCGTGTACGCGTTCGCCGCCGGCGCGCTGGGCCGCCGCCTGCGCCGCAGGGCCAGGGCGCTGCGGTACGTCAGCGGCGTCGTCTACCTCGGTCTGGGAGTGGCCACCGCGTTCGCCGGAAGAAGATGATCCGTGCCGGTGCCGAAGCCGCGCCGCGGGACGGGTACGGCGGTTCAGAGGGCCAGCGCGGCCGGGATGCGGTCGAGCACGGGGTGGGGCGCCAGCCCGTACGCGTAGAAGTCGACCGCGAGCGCGCCCGCCGCCTTGGCGCCGCGGGCCTTGGCCACCAGCCGGTCGGCCGAGTCGCTGTCGGGATGCCCCGGCCGCAGCACGGCACGCACCTCACGATCCTTGCCCACGGACCGCAGGTAGGCTGCCACGTCGTCGGCCACCCTGGCCGCGTCGCGCGCGTAGGCCAGCACCCCGAAGGCGGGCACCAGGTCGCCGAGCGCCACCAGGTCGACGCCGAGCTGCCAGGCGTCATGGGCGGCAAGCCCCGGCGTGGGCAGCCCGTCGGCGTAGCCCTTGACCGCGCCCGTGGAGTCGATGAACACCAGCTTGGAGCCCTCGTCCGCGACGGCGGAGGCCACCTCGGACACGAGCGTGGTCACGGTCTCCGACCGGGCCCTGGCGTAGGCCACGACCTCCGGCCCCGCGTACGCGGTCAGCGCCGCCCTGGTCACCTCGCCCTGCGCGGCCGGGTCGCCGTCGAGCACGCCGCCCACGATCCTCGCGCACTCGTCGCGCGCCACGTCGGCGTTCACGCCCAGGTCGGTGGCCCTGCGCATGCAGTAGTCGCAGAAGCAGAGCCCGAACAGGTAGGTGTCCATCGGCCCGAGCGGCACGAACGAGCGCTGCGGTCTGAGCGGCCTGAAGTGCAGCGATTCGGCCACCACGCTGTCGACTCCGAGCCTGGCCACCGCCCTGGCCAGCGCGACCGCGTATTCGCGCACGTCGGGGTGGGCGGGGCACAGGTCGGCGAGCGAGCCACGGTCGCCGAAGCAGTCGCGGACGGTCACGTCCGGATGTCTCTCGCCGAGCGTGGCGTTGCGCAGGAAGACCGTCCATCCGTGGAGCTTCATGGAGCGCTGCGCACAGGCCTCGCGAAGCCCGTCGAAAGCATCCTGGTAGCCCGGCACGGGAGCGAGCCGGAGCCCGGCGAACAGGTCGGGTGGCGGGGTGAAGTGGGCGCCGTCGTGGCGGACGGTCAGCCGGGACAGTCCGTGCGGGGTGACGTCGCGTGAGGCGTGGTGCACGGCGCCGACGGTGACGCCGCGCACGCCGTACGCGCTGATGTTGTCGAGCACCCGCTCGACGCCCTCGCCGCGCAGGTCCTCGACGAAGGCGTATACCGAACTGTCCACAAACAGACCTTAAGCGCTCTTGTGCGCGACGAAGTCGATCTCCACCAGGATGTCCATCAGCTCGGACCCCACGGTGGTGCGTACGGGGAAGGGCGGGTTGAAGTACGACTTGTACACCTCGTTGTACGCGGCGAAGTCGCGCTTGAGGTGCTGGAGGTGGACCGTGGCCTTGACCACGTCGTCGAAGCCGAGGCCGTGCGCGGCGAGGATGGCGCCGAGGTTGCGCATGACCCGGTGGGTCTGGGTGGCGACGTCGTCGCCGTCGACCTCGCCGGTCTGCGGGTCGATCGGCCCCATGCCGGAGGTGTAGACGAAGTCGCCCACCACGAGACCCTGGGAGTAGGCGCCGATCGGGGCGGCGCCCTCGGTGGTCCTGAGCTCCTTCTTCACGATTTCTCCCTAGAAGTTGGTGTGTATCGTGCCCACGACACGGTAGTCCTGGTCCACCAGAGGCAGCTCGCGCCACTTGTCGAACGCGGTGCACGGGTGCGAGATGCCGAAGGCCAGCAGGTCGCCGACCTCCAGCCCGTCGCCGCGCACCAGGGCGTGCTGGTCCTGCATCCTGGTGACGGTGACGCCCGCGCGCCGCGGGACGGGCAGCCCCTCGTCGTACGGCGCGTCCCGCTTGCCCATGCCGACGACCGCCAGCCCCGGCTCGGGCGTGGAGAGCACGTGCGCCCACACCTCCAGCGCCGGCCGCAGCTCGCCCTGGATGCGGGTGAACGGCGTGCGCTCGCGGTAGTAGCCGTCGTCGTGGGTGACGTAGGCGCCGCTGCGCAGCAGGATGCGGGCCTGGGTGGCGACGAGCTCGCGCCCGATCACGTCGAACCACTGGCTGCCGCCCACGGTCAGGATCGGGTCGCGGACGCGGAGGTAGGCGAGCGCCTCCTGCAACGAGTCCAGATATTTCCGCACATCGTCGGCGGTCTTGAGCGCGCCCTCGTACCCCGCGATCCCCGCCGGCTCGACCCCAGGCGTCTCCTGCGCGCAGGCCACCACCGCCAGCAGGTCGTCCAGCGAACGGCACCCGGCACGCCCGCCCTCGTGCCCCAGCTCCACCAGCACCCGGAACGGCCGCGCCCCCGCGTGGCGGGCCAGGATGCCGATGCCGGCCACGGAGTCGGCGAAGCTCAGGAACTCGAACGCGGGATCGCGCTCCAGCTCGCCGGCCGCCCAGGCCAGCCCCGCCGGGTCGACGACCTGGTTGGCGACCATGATCCGGCTCGCCCCGAACCCCCTGGCCGCCTCGGCCTGGCGCAGCGTGGCGACGGTCAGACCCCAGGCGCCCGCTCCGAGCTGGAGCGCGGCGATCTCGGCGGACATGTGCGTCTTGACGTGCGGCACGAGCTCCATGCCGTGGTCGCGGGCGAAGGCCGCCATCGTCGCCACGTTGTGCTCGAGCGCGTCCTGGCGCACCACCATCAGCGGGAAACCGAGCGCTCCGTCGAAGATCGACCGCCCGAGCGTCTCCTGCACAAGCTCCCTTTCCCTCAGCGTCCGACGCCATCCTGACATCCCGGGCATCCCGGGCATCACGGCTTGAGCGCCCGCCCAGATGTGGCGCCGGTCAGCTCTCCCCCGGCCAGCACGCGCACCCCCGACACGAGCACGTCGTCCACGCCGGACGCGAGCGTGCGCGGAGCGGCGTACGTGGCCAGGTCGGCCACCGTGTCAGGGTCGAACACCACCACGTCGGCCGCGAACCCGCCCCGCACCAGCCCCCGGTCGGCCAGCCCGAACCGCCGGGCCGGATGCGCCGCCAGATGCACCGCGGCCTGCTCCCACGTCCAGTCGCCGAGCTCCCTGACATGCCGGCCAAGGAACCGGGCGAAGGCCCCGAACCCACGCGGATGCGGATGACCGCCCACATAGATCCCGTCGGAGCCGCCGGTCTGGGACGGATGGCGCAACATCCGGCGTACGGACTCCTCGCCCTCGGGGCCCTCGTCGGGGCGGGCGGACACCACGCCCGCCTCCAGCCGCGTCTCCGTCAGGAGGCGGCGGCAGAACGCGGCCGGGTCCAGCCCCGCCCGCTCGGCCGCCGCCACCATGGTCAGGCCCTCCGCCCACTCCAGCCCGGGCGCGTGCGAGACGGTCAGCCTCGGCCAGGTGCCGGCCAGCGTCGGCCACCAGTCGTCCAGCCCGTCCGAGGCGATCATCTCCAGGGCGCGGTCGGTCTCGGCGCCGGGCACGGACGGCGGCAGCACGACCATGGCCAGGATCGTGTTGCCGCGCAGGTAGGGGTAGGTGTCGAAGGTCAGGTCGACGCCCTCGCCGAGCGCCTGCTCGACCAGCGGCAGCAGCACGCCGGCGGGGCCGTGCAGGTGGGAGACGTGCACGGCGGCGCCGGAGCGCCGGGCGATGTCCACGACCTCCGCCATGCCGACCCCGGCCTGCGGACCGTAGGCGCGCATGTGGGTGACGTAGGGGAGCCCGCCGAGCGGGGCGCACAGCGCGGCCAGCTCCTCGGCGGAGGCGTAGCGGCCCGGCAGGTATTCGAGCCCGCTCGACAGGCCCGCCGCGCCCTCGGAGAGCCCGCGCTCGACGTGCCGCACCATCGCCGCGAGGTCGCCCGCCGAAGCGGGAGCGGGCGACGGGCCCATGACGTCGTAGCGGATGGTGCCGTGCGGCAGGAGGTAGGCGGTGTTCAGCGCCACCGCCCGGTCGTAGCCGTCGAGCAGCTCTCCCACGGTCAGCGGCCCGTCCTGAGGAGCCCGGCCGGGCAGAGCCCCGCCCCGCGGCGCCCCGTCGGACAGCGCGCCGTCGGACAGCGGCCCGTTGACGGCGGCGAAATAGCGGGCGGCGTAGGCGACGGTCGCGGCCGAGCCGGGCGCGAAGGACAGGCCGTCCTGCCCGAGCACGAACGTGGTCACCCCCTGCCGGAGCGCCGCCCGCTGCACGACCGGGTCGAACACGGCCGCGTCACCGTGGGCGTGGCAGTCCACGAAGCCGGGCGCGACGAACCGGCCCGTCGCGTCGATCACGGTCTCGGCCTGCGCATCGCCCAACCTGCCGACCGCCGCGATCCTGTCGCCGGAGACCGCCACGTCCGCCCGGAACGGCGGGGCGCCCGTGCCGTCGAGCACCCTGCCGCCGCTGATGACTACGTCGAACCTCACCCAAGGATTCAATCAGAGCCGCGGTACGGCTTCTGGCCGCACTCCACGGACTCGTTGACCGGATGTTCGGCCAGCAGGTCGCGGGCCTGCGAGCGGGCGAGGTTCCAGCCGTTCCACGGATCGGGACGGTCCAGCCCGTTGGCCTCGACCACGTCGGCGAGCACGCAACTGCGCTGCGGCTCGGGCAGCCGGTCCAGGGCCGGCACCGCCTCCGCGCCGAGATCGCCCAGGTAGTCGGAGTCCAGCTGGGTGCCGCCGCGCACCTCCACCTGCGAGTACGCGACCCGCAGGTCGGGGTTCACCACCGCGAACGCGCCCAGGCCGAGCGCGGTGACCAGCACGACCGTACGCGGCAGCCAGCCGGAGCCGCGCCCCGCGAACCGTACCGCCCCGGCCAGCAGCACCAGCGCGAACAACGATCCCAGCCACCAGACCGTGGCCTGCACCGACAACCGCAGCCTGGACAGGCCGTAGGCGTCGGTGTAGAGGTTCATGCGGTGCAGCGCCGACACCAGCACCACCATCGTCAGCCCGCACAACATCGCGAGCAGCCCCGCCAGCACCCAGCGCTCGCGCCGCTCCGCCTTCAGCAGCCCGCCCGCCACGGCCACGATGCCCAGCACGAACACGCTGACCACGACCAGCTGGAAGAAGCCCTGCCTGGCGTACTCGGCGTAGGTGAGCCCCGCCGTCCTCAGCACCCGGGCATCGCCCCCGAACAGCGCCGTGATCTGCACCGCCACGAACGACGCGAACAGCAGGTTCACCGCCGTGAGCGGCACCAGCCAGATGCTCCTGCTCACCTTGAACTTCTTCTGCGGCCCCACGGGATCGTTCACCGGCCGCAGCGCGACCAGCACCACGGCGGCCAGCAGCACGGCGAAGAGCACGAAGAGGAAGATCCGCAGCGGCGCGGACTCCACCCAGTCCGGCGTGGTGGTCAGCCGCTCCAGATAGCTGGCGAACACCGCGTCCGCCGAGGCGAACAGCAGGCCGAACACCGCCAGCAGCACCGCCGTGATGGCCAGGGCGGCCAGCGTGGGCATGACGCGCCGCCTGGCCGTCAGCTTCTTCAGCGGCCCGGCCAGGAACCAGTGCACGGGGCCCAGCGCGAGCACCACGGACACGCCGCCCCTGATCACGCCCAGCCAGCCCGCGCCCGCCCCGGAGACCGCCAGCGCGCCCAGCCCGGCCCCCGCCACGAGCAGGATCGCGACCAGCCAGTCGGCGTCGCGCACCGCCGCCATGGCGATCAGGAAATACGCCAGCACCCCGAACGCCACCGTCCACGGCGTCATCCGGCGCGTCACCGCCGGGAACGCCGCCGCGCCCAGCACCAGCGCCACCAGCACGAACCCCAGGCCCACCTGGGCGTCCGGCAACGCCACCGCCGCGAACACCCCGGCCCCCACCGCGGCGGGCAACAACCAGCGGGGCGCGTCGGGCAGGTCGGGCTTGGGGAACAGCGGCGGCGGCACGTACGGCGGCGGCCCCACCGGCCCGCCCCCAGGCCCCACCTGAACACCCGGGCCCGCGTAGGCGCCCGGCCCCGCGGGGACGCCCGGTCCGGCCTGGCCGCCTGCGGGACGTGACGGTCCGGACGCCGCGCCGCCGTGACCGGCCATCGCCCCCGCCTGCCAGCCCGCGCCTCCCGCCTGCCCGCGGTAGGGACCCACCTGGTACGCCACCGCAGCTGTGCGCCGCGCTGACCCCGCCCCCATGGCCACGCCCACGGCGCCCATGACGGCGACGCTCACCACGAGCGTGACCAGGGCGAATCCGGCTCCCACCGCGATACCGGCGAACGCGGCGGCGAACAGCCCCACCGCGAACCCGGCCAGCACCCCGATGACCCCGCCGCCGATCATCCTGGCGTAGCTCGCGCCGACGGGCGGCGACCCGCCGGGCACGGTCGCGTCCACGGCTCTCCCCCCAGCCGTCGCCACGACGCCACCGGCCGCATGACCCGCCGAGGCCGCCGCAACGGCACCGGCGTCCGCCGCGGGAGCGCCCTCGACACCACGGCCGGCCTCCGGTGCGCGCCCTGTCGTGGCGCCTTCGGCAGGCGCCGGATCCCCGCCGCCACCCGGGGACGAAGGTCCGGTCGCGACGCTCATCACGGCGCCGGCGGGAGCGGCCTGAGTACCCGGAGATGTCCCCGGAGATCCCGGCTGTGACCTTCCGCCGTCCGCCGTCGCGACCGCGCCCTCCACACCGTCGGTCCCCCGTCCCGCGACAAGCCCCGCAACGGCCCCCGCCGCTGGAACGGCCTCCGATGCGGCTCCCGGTGCGGAAGCGGCAGCCGGCGCGGAACCGGCCTCATGCGTCGGAGCGCCGGCCGGTGCGGGAGCGCCCTCAGGCGCCGATGCGGTGACCGTGCCGCGGTCGGCGACGGGATCAGCGGCGGGATCAGCGGCGGGATCGGCGACGTCCCTTTCCAGCGCCTCGCTCCCGACGGCCGGCGACCGTTCGTCCCCCGTGCTTCGTTCGTGTTCCAATGGCGTGTCCGCCATCGTCGTCCTCCCTGGTAATTCGACGACCATCCGGCACCCCGGCCGGTCGTCGATGCGGATGGAACCCCCGTGCAGCTCGACGATCTCCTTCACGATGGCCAGCCCCAGTCCCGCGCCTCCCGCGTCGGCGGTGCGTCCCGCGTCCAGCCGGGAGAAGCGTTCGAAGACGCGTTCCCTGGCCGCCGCCGGGATGCCGGGCCCCGGGTCGGTGACGGCGAGCCGTACCGCGTCGCCCTCTTCGGCGCCGCTGACGGTGACCACGCCGCCCGGCGGGCTGTGGCGTACGGCGTTGTCGAGGAGGTTGGACAGGACCTGGGCGAGCAGGTCGGGGTCGGCGCGCACCCCCAGCCGGCCCGGGACCACCCACCGGATGGTGACGTCGTCGCGGGCCAGCGACGCCTCGCGGACCGCCTGCTCGACGTGCCGCGCCAGTTCGACGGGCTCGGGCTCGATGAGGCGGACCCCGGAGTCCAGCCGCGACAGGTCGAGCAGCTGGGCGACGAGCCGTCCGAGCCGCTCGGTCTGGGCGAGCGCCGTCGACATGGTGACGGGGTCGGGCGCGGAGACGCCGTCCACGACGTTCTCGAGGATGGCGCGGAGCCCGGTGATGGGCGTGCGGAGCTCGTGGCTGACGTTCGCGACGAGCTCGCGCCGCTGCCGGTCGACCTCGCCGAGGTCGGCCGCCATCGCGTTGAACGCCCTGGCCAGCTCCCCCACCTCGTCGCGCGAGGTGGCGCTGACGCGCAGCGTGTAGCTGCCCTTGGCGATCGTCTGGGCGGCGCTGGCCATCTGGCGCAGCGGCTTGGTCATGCCCATGGCCAGCACCTGCACCATGATCAACGCCAGGACGACGGCGACCGCGATGCGCACCTCGCCGGCCAGGCCGGAGGCGATGCCGACCTCGTTCACCACGAACGCCGTGCCCACGGCCAGCACGATGACGATGCCGAGCTTGACCTTGATCCGGCCGAGGAAGTCGAGCGGCCTCATTGGCGCACCAGCGCGTAGCCGACGCCGTGGACGGTGCGCACCACGTCGGAGCCGAGCTTGCGGCGCAGCGCCCGTACGTGGCTGTCGACGGTCCTGGTCGCGGCGGCTTCGGAGAAGCCCCACACGTCGGACAGCAGCCGGTCGCGCTCGAAGACCTGTCCCGGCCGCTCGGCCAGGCGCCGCAGCAGGTCGAACTCCGTCCTGGTGAGCTGCGCCTCCACGCCGCGCACGAACACCCTGCGCGCCGCGGTGTCGATCTCGACTTCGCCGACCCTGATCACGGTGTCCTCGACGGCGAGCTGGGAGGCGCGTTCGACCCGGCGCAGCAGCGCGTGGATCCGCGCGACCAGCTCGCGCATGCTGAACGGCTTGGCCAGGTAGTCGTCCGCGCCGACGCCGAGCCCGACGAGCACGTCGGTCTCGTCTCCGAGCGCGGTCAGCATGAGCACGGGCACCGGCCTGGCCGCCTGCATCCGGCGGCACACCTCTAGTCCGTCGAGACCGGGCAGCAGCCGGTCGAGGATCACCAGGTCGGGTTCGGCCCTGCCGTACTGGACGAGGGCGTCCTGCCCGTCGCCCGCCACCCTGACGTGGAAGCCCTCGGCCGCCAGCCTGTTCCTGACGGCCAGGGCGATCGTCACATCGTCCTCGACCACGAGGATGCGCCGCTGCTCTGCCACGTACGGAAGCCTAGAAGCGCCCTGTGCAGACGACACTGCTGAATCTGTGCACATCCGGTGCAGACTGGGCGGGTGAACACCGCCGCATATCTGCGCCGCCTCGGCCTGCCCGGTCTGCGAGGCGCTCCCGTCAGCGTCGAGAACCTGCGGGCGCTGCACGTCGCGCACGTCGAACGGGTCCCGTACGAGGTCCTGGAGATCTGGCTGGGCCGCCCCACCACCGTCGATCCCGTCGAGTCGGCCGAGCGGATCATCCGCGGCCGGGGCGGCTACTGCTACCACCTCAACGGCGCGTTCTCCGAGCTGATCGGGGCGCTCGGCTACGACGTGACCCGGCATGTCGGCGGCGTCCAGACTCGCGGCATCGGGCCGGGCGTCACCGGCAACCACCTGGTGCTCACCGTGCGCGGCCTGCCGGCTGACGGCAACCCGGGCGGCGAGTGGCTGGTCGACGTCGGGCTGGGCGACGGCCTCCACGAGCCGATCCCGCTGGTCGCCGGCTCCTCCCGGCAGGGCCCTTTCACGTACGGGCTGCGCCCCTCGGAGGTCGCGCCCGGCGGCTGGCGGTTCGACCACGATCCGAGTGGTTCGTTCGAAGGTATGGATTTTGATCCGGCGCCCACGGATATATCGGCCTTCGTCAGCATGCATGACCATTTGACGACGTCTCCGACGTCCGGGTTCGTCCGGGTCGCCGTCGTGCAACGGCGCGACGGCTCGGGCGTCGACCTCCTGCGCGGGCTGGAGCTGCGCCGCGTGGGGACGGGCGCGCACACGATCATGCTGGACACGGCCCGCGACTATTTCGCGGCCCTGGCGGACGTGTTCGCGCTGCCGCTCGACGACGTGAGCCCCGAGGAGAAGGAGAAGCTCTGGCGCAAGATCGACGAGGCGCACAGGGCCTGGCTGGCAGGCGATCCCGCATGATGGCCACGCGTGCGCACGGGCGCTATCGTGCACCTCGAGATGGGTGAGACCAGCAAGCTGGCCGGCCGCTACCGGCTGCTCAACCCCCTGGGCGCGGGGTCCGTCCTCCTGGCCTTCGACGAGGTTCGCCATCGCGACGTCGCGGTCAGGCGGCTGCGCGTGCCCGCCGAGCTGCGCGACGCCGCGCTGCACGAGGCCCGCAGGGCCACCACGCTGCGGCACGCCTCGATCGTGCGGGTGCTGGACGTCGTGATCGAGGATCGCACGCCGTGGCTGGTGATGGAGTTCGTCTCGGGCGCCTCGCTTGAGCAGGCCGTGCGCTCGCGCCGGCCGCTGCCCGTCCCGCAGGCGGCGCGGGTCGGGGTGTGCGTCCTGACGGCGCTGGCCACGGCGCACGAGGCGGGCGTCGTGCACGGGCGGGTCGATCCCGGCAACGTGCTGCTCACCACGACGGGGCGGGCGGTGCTCACGGGGTTCGGCTTCCCCAGCCTCAGCATGCTGCCGTCGGCCG
Organism: Nonomuraea sp. KM88; assembly: GCF_052245635.1. Taxonomy (NCBI): domain Bacteria; kingdom Bacillati; phylum Actinomycetota; class Actinomycetes; order Streptosporangiales; family Streptosporangiaceae; genus Nonomuraea; species Nonomuraea sp. KM88. The sequence goes on from NZ_JBQQCC010000016.1 coordinate 97,494, forward strand.
ACCTGTGGTCGATGGCCGCCACGCTGCACTTCGCGATCGAGGGCCGCCCGCCCGGCCAGATGCCCGCGGAGGGCGCCGACCCGCTCAGGTCCCTGGTCAGGGCGATGTTGCACCCGGCGGGGGCGCCGCCGATGGACGTGGTGCGCGAGACGCTCGACCGGCTGGCCGTGGACCGCCCGCTCGACGCGGTCATCGCGGCCTCGGGCCCGCTGCCGCCCGCGGGCGCGGCCGCGATCGGGCTGGCCCTGCTCGACGGGCTGCTGGCCGTCGGCGAGTTCCACGGCGGGGTGCAGCCGGGCAACGTCATGATCGACGGGAGCGGGCGGGCGCGGCTCCTGCCGCTGCTGCGCGCGGGCACGCTGCCCGCCTACACCGCCCCCGAGGCCACCCAGAGCCAGGAGGCCGACCTGTGGTCGCTGGGCGCGACGCTCTTCGCCGCGGTCGAAGGTGCTCCCCCCGCCCCTGGCGCGCGGCTGACGAGGGCGGGAGCGCTGGCGCCTGTCCTGTTACGGCTGCTCGCGGGGCATCCGCAGGACCGCCCGACGCCCGACGAGCTCCGCTCCGGCCTTCTCGCGATCATGGCTCGACAGGGTTGAAAGACTGCGCAACGATTGCGATACATCGCGAGCGGAACAACGGCGGCGGCCCCACTCGTTGGACAGGCGACGCACAATGTGGAAGAGGCGGGGCGCGCGCTCCGCGTTCGGAGGATGTTGAGGATGTCGCCAGTCCAGAAGTACGCCATTGGCGCAGGCGCCGCGGTCCTGCTGTCGCTGATGATCTTTGGCACCGGCTTTGTCACCCTGCTGGTTGTCCTCGGCGTGGTCGCCGCTCCGGTGATCGGTTACCTGATGCTCGACCCGTCACAGCGCGAGCGCCTCAAGAGGGCGCGCAAGCGCGGCATCGGCCGCTGAGCCCGCCCGGCGGAGGCCTCAGGCCTCCGCCGCGGTCAGCGCCGCCTGCACCCGCTGGGTCACCCTGCGCTCGACGTAGAACGACAGGAACGGCACCGTGCCGCCCAGCATGACACCGAGCATGTACGGCCACGTCCAGCGTGCCTTCATGCCCAGGTTCATGACGGTGACGAGATAGATCATGTAGAGCCCGCCGTGGATGGGGGCGATGATCTTCGACAGGGCCGGCTCGTCGAAGCCGTAACGCAGCACCATGCCGACGCACAACACCAGCAGCATGACGCCGACCACGTATGCCAGCACCCGGAAGGGCTTCAGAGCCGATTCCACGATTTAACCTTCCAGAGCCATCTCAGGGGACTTGCCACGGTCCCGATCCGCTCGTACGGCGTCGCGTACGAAGTGGAACCACATGAAAACGGCGAATCCGGCAAAGATCCACCAGTTGGCGGCGTAAGCGAGGTTACGCCAGGTGAGCGTGCCACCGACCACGGGCGGGTCGACCTTGACCTGTGCCAGCGAGCCCGACGGCGGTTGTGCGACGACATAGCCGGCGCGCACCTTCTGCCCCGTCCACAGGTTGACCAGCTCGCCCGTGGACACCGTCTGCACCTGACCGGCCGGCAGGCCCTCGCCGCGGCGCTGCACGCTGTCGGTGCCCTGCTGCGGGCGCAGCCTCCCCGGCACCGCGATCCGGCCCTCGGGAACGGCCGCCACCGCGGGATCGTCCGGCGTCTTCACCCAGCCGCGCACCACCGGCATCAGCGTGCCGTCGTCGAGCCGGAGCGGCGTGAGCACCCAGTAGCCGTGGTCGCGGGAGACGTTGCCGCCGGGGGCGTCGACGTCGGGCCGCCGGTCGGCCACCAGGAGCTGGCGGCCGGCGTCATAGGAGCCCTCCGCCGTGACCCTGCGGCCGACGGCCTCACCGTTCAGCTGGGAGCTCACCTGGGCGAGCGTGGTGACCGCGACAGGCGCGGGGTCGGTGGAGGCGCGCGGCTTCCCCGAGTCGTTGAAGACGCCGAGCTGCCAGCGACCGAGCAGGATGAACGCGATGAGGACCCCGATGGTCAGCAGGTGCAGCCCCAGCATGCGCGGGGAGAGCAGGGTCCTCAGCATGTTGTCAAAACTATCCGCCGGGTGGGGTGGTCCCCTAATCAGGCCGCCCCTGCGGCAGGGCGTGCCCCACCCCTACAGATCCCGCCAAACTCCGCAAATGTCACAGGCGCTCACGCTAAGCTGCTGCTCATGTCTGACCAGCATATCGACCCGGCGGGCAACACCCAGCAGTTCCGCGCGTTCGCGCAGCGGCGCGAGCAGGAAGCCTCGGTCCCGCCGAAGAAGTCGCCCATCGTTCCCATCATCGCCGTCGTCGTCGCGGTCGTGATCGTCGGCGTCGTCGCCTTCCTCCTGCTCCAGTAGGCATCCGGCCAGGACGACCCGCCGCGGAGGCCGTGGCGGGTTTTCGTCGTTCCTGCGATGGTTCTCACTCTGGACCCGGTCCGCGACCGCTCCGTACATTGGACATAATGTCCAATAGATGCGCCGCGGAGGTCACATGGCTGGGATAGTGATCGTCGGCGCCGGCCTCGCCGGCGTCTGCATGGCCATCAAGCTCAAAGCAGCCGGCCACCACGACTTCGTCATCCTGGAGAAGGCCGGCGACCTGGGCGGCACCTGGCGCGACAACACCTATCCCGGATGCGCGTGCGACGTGCCGTCGCACATGTACTCCTACTCGTTCGACCTCAATCCGGACTGGTCGCGGATGTTCGCGCCGCAGCGGGAGATCCACGACTATCTGCGGTCATGCGCGGACAGGCACGGCGTCACCCCGCACATCCGGTACGCCAAGCACGTCACCGCCCTCGAGTACGACGACGCCCGCCGCGACTGGACGGTCACCACGGACGACGGCGCCACGCTGCGGGCGAACGCCGTGGTCTCCGCGATCGGCGCCCTGCACATCCCCAAATACCCCGAAATTTCGGGACGCGAGTCGTTCGCCGGACCGGCCATGCACTCCGCCTCCTGGGACCGTACCGTCGACCTGACCGGCAAGCGGGTCGCCGTCATCGGCACCGGCGCCTCCGCCGTACAGTTCGTCCCCCAGATCGCCCCCGTCACCCGCCAGCTCACCGTCTTCCAGCGCACGGCGCCCTGGCTGCACCCCAAACCCGATTTCGCCATCCCGCCCCGCGCCCGCGACGCCCTGCGCCTGCCCGGCATGGCGAGGACGCTGCGCACCGCCCTCTACTGGGCCCTGGAGTCACGCGCGCTCGGATTCGCCGTCGACCCGCGGCTGATGAAGGTGCACGAGAAGCTGGCGCTCAGACACCTGGCAGCCCAGGTCCCCGACCCCGACCTGCGCCGCAGGCTCGCCCCCGGCTACCTCATCGGCTGCAAGCGCATCCTGATCTCCAACGACTACTACCCGGCCCTGATGAGGGACGACGTCAACCTGGTCACCGACGAGATCACGCGGATCAGGCCGCACTCGATCGTGGACGCCGCCGGCCGCGAGCACCCCGCCGACGCGATCATCTACGGCACCGGCTTCCGGGTGCTGGACTCGCTCGCCGAGCAGCACATCGTCGGCAGGGGCGGCGTGAAGATCCAGGAAGCCTGGCAGCACGGCATCCAGACCTACTACGGCATCACCACCTCCGGCTTCCCCAACCTGTTCTTCCTGCTCGGCCCCAACACCGGCCTCGGGCACAACTCCGTCGCCTTCATGATCGAGTCGCAGGTGCGGTACGTGATCGGCTGCCTGCGCCTGCTGTCCAGGACCCGGGCCAGGGCCCTCGACGTCAGGCCGCAAGCGCAACGGGCGTTCGACCGGAGGTTGCGCGAACGGCTCGACCCGCTCGTGTGGAACGCGGGCGGCTGCCGATCCTGGTATCTGGACGAGCACGGAGTGAACAGGACGATCTGGCCGGGCTTCACCTTCGAGTACTGGGCGCGTACGCGGAAGGTGAAACCCGGCGCCTACCAGCTCATCTTCTAGCCGGCTGCACGACCATCGCGCTGCCGCCGCCCCGGCGGCTCGGCTCGGCCACGGCCTGGATCCGGCCCCTGCCGACGAACTCCAGCGCCGTCGCGGCGCCGATCTCCGGGTTGAGCGCGAAGCCGTGCCCCCTGGCCTCCAGCTCAGCCCCGTGCTCGTCCAGGAACGCCTGCTCGGCCTGCGTCTGCTCGGTGTTGCGCTGAGTGGCGCGCGGCGCGGCCAGCGCGTCCGGCAGGCTCATGCCGAACTCGTACCGGTTGACCATGATCTGCAGCACGGTCGTGATGATGGTCGAGCCGCCCGGCGAGCCGGCCGCCAGCACCGGCCTGCCGTGGTCGAACACCAGCGTCGGCGCCATCGACGAGCGCGGCCGCTTGCCGGGGCCCGGCAGGTTCGGGTCGCCGGGCGCCGGGCCGAACGTGAAGTCGGTCAGCTCGTTGTTGAGCAGCACACCCCGCCCCGGCACGACGATGCCGTTGCCGCCGGTGGACTCGATGGTCAGGTTGTAGGCCACCACGTTGCCCCAGCGGTCGGCGACGACCAGATGAGTGGTCTCGGGGCCTTCCGTCGCGATCGGCGCGGCGCTGCCCGTAGGGTGCGGGCACGGCTCGTACTGGCCGTCAGGGCTGCCGGGCGCGGCCGGGTGCGCCATCGCCGTGTCGCCGATCTGGCAGGCCCGCTCCTTGGCGAAACCGTCGGACAACAACTGCTCGAGCGGCACGCCGGGGATGTCGCCGACGTACGCGCCGCGGTCGGCGAAGGCCAGCCTGGACGCCTCCAGATACTCGTGCAGGCCGACCTCGGGCAGCGCCTCCAGGATGTTGAGCGCCTCCCCGACCGTGGAGCCGCCGGAGGACGGCGGGGCCATGCCGTACACGTCCATGCCCCTGTAGGAGATCTTTGTGGGCTCGCGCAGCAGCGCCCGGTAGGCGCGCAGGTCGGACAGCTCCATCAGGCCGGGCCGGACGTCACGGGTGCTGCCGGGGGTGACCGGCGGGCGCTTGACGGTGGCCACGATCTCCTTGCCGAGCTGACCGCCGTACAACCAGCTGGGGCCGCGCCTGGCCAGCTCGCGGTACGTGGCCGCGAGCTCCGGATTCCTGAAGACCGAGCCGACGGGCGGCGGGGCGCCGTTCGGGAGGTACAGCTTGGCGGTGGAGGTGAAGTCCTTGAAGCGGCCGGCGTTGGCGGCGGTCTGGTCGTGGAAGGTCTGGTCGACGACGAAGCCCTTCGACGCCACCTCGATGGCGGGGCGCAGCGCCTTGCCGAGCGACATCGTGCCGAACTTCCGCAGGGCGAGGTCCCAGTTCGCGACCGTGCCAGGCACTCCGGCGGACAGGCCGCTGGTGACGCCCTCCTCGAACGGGATGCCCTCCAGCGTCGTCGCGGTCATCGCCCGGGGCGCGGTCTCGCGGCCGTCGATCGTGAAGACCTTCCGCTTCCTGGCGTCGTAGTAGACCATGAAGCCGCCGCCGGCCAGGCCCGACGAGTACGGCTCCGTGACGCCGAGCACCGCGCCGGCGGCGACGGCGGCGTCCATGGCGTTGCCGCCCTTCCTGAGCACGGAGACGGCGGCCTTGGAGGCGTCGAGGTCGACGGTGGCCACGGCGCCGCCGTACCCCTCCGCGACCGGTACCTTCTGCTGGGGCCGGGCCGGCGCGGGCGCCGCCGGCACGAGCAGGACGAGGACTGTTGCTGCGGGAACGATCACTCGGCGCATGGTGTCCACGATGACCCAGGTACGCCCGTCGTGGTAGGGCCCCCTCACACGCAGGGATGATGCGCTGGTCAAAGCCTTGATCTAGCGTGGTTGACGTGCGCAGGAAGTACGGATTCGATCCCTACCTCGCCCTCATCGTGACCGCCGCCCAGTTCGTCATCGCGAAGGGCGCCTCCTATGGGCAGCGGCTCTTCAGGGAGCCGCTCGACCCCTATGCCTACGGGCTGCTGCTGGTCGGGCCGATGGCGATCCTGCTGCACCGGCGTTTCCCGCTGCTCACGACCGCCGTCGCGCTGGCCGCCAACGACCTGTTCCTGATCGCCGGGTACGCCTACGGCCCCAGCTTCATCAGCCCGGCCGTCCTGCTGTTCCTGCTCGTCACGCGGGGCAGGCGGCTGATGGCCTGGATCATGGCGGCGGCGACGCTGGTGTCGTTCATCGCCTACGCCTGGCTGATGGGCAACCGCGACGTCCTGCACAGCGTGTGGATCCTGACCTTCATCATGCTGCTCATGGTGCTGGCCGAGCTGGTCAGGATCATCAGGGAACGCCGGGCCGAGCGCGAGCGCACGGCGGAGGAGGAGGCCAGGCGGCAGGCCAGCGAGGAGCGCCTGACCATGGCGCAGGAGCTGCACGACGTGCTCGCGCACAACATCTCCCTCATCCACGTCCAGGCCTCCACCGCGCTGCACCTCATCGACGCCAACCCCGAGCAGGCGAGGACCGCCCTGTCCACCATCAAGACGGCGTCGAAGGAGGTGCTCGGCGAGATGCGCTCGGTGCTGAACGTCCTGCGCGAGGGCGCCCCCCGTGCCCCCACCTCCGGGCTCGACCGCCTCGACGACCTGGTGGAGCGCTCCGGTGTGCAGGTGACGCTCAAACGCGTCGGCTCCCGGCCGCTGCCGTCCCAGGTGGAGCGGGCCGCGTACCGGATCGTGCAGGAGTCGCTCACCAACGCCGCCCGGCACGCCCCCGGCTCCGAGGTCTCCGTGCGCCTGGAATACGGCGAGCGCGAGCTGGTCGTCGCGGTGGCCGACACGGGCGCGACGGACGTCCCCCTCCTGTCCGAGGCCGGCAGCGGCAACGGCATCCCCGGCATGCGCGAGCGGGCCTCCGCCCTGGGCGGCACGCTGGTCGCAGGCCCGTCAGGCACCGGCTTCCAGGTCGAGGCCCGGCTCCCCCTACCTGAGGAGACCCCATGATCAAGGTGCTGCTGGCCGACGACCAGGCACTGGTGCGCGCGGGCTTCAAGGCGCTGCTCGACGCCCAGCCCGACATGACCGTGGTGGCCGAGGCCTCCGACGGCGCGGAGGCGGTGCGGCTGGCGGGCGAGCACCAGCCCGACGTGGTGCTGATGGACATCCGCATGCCGGGCACCGACGGGCTGACCGCCACCCGCCAGATGCCGCCGGGGCCGCACATCATCATCCTGACGACGTTCGAGCTGGACGAGTACGTCTTCGAGGCCCTGCGCGGCGGCGCCAGCGGCTTCCTGGTCAAGGACACCGAGCCGGCCGAGCTGATCCAGGCCGTCCGGGTGGTCGCGGCCGGCGAGGCGCTGCTGTCGCCCAGCGTGACCCGCCGCCTGATCGCGGAGTACGCCACCCGCGCCAAGGCCCCGGTCGCCGTGGACGGGCTCGACCAGCTCACCGAGCGCGAGCGGGAGGTGCTCGCCCTGGTGGGCACCGGCATGACCAACGACGAGATCGCGGCCAAGCTGTTCATGTCGCCGGCCACGGCCAAGACGCACGTGAGCCGGGCCATGATGAAGCTGCACGCCCGCGACCGCGCCCAGCTCGTCGTCATCGCCTACGAGTCCGGCCTGGTGAAGCCGGGCTGGGCCTGAAATCAGCCAGCCGGAATGGAGTTGGGCTAACTGCGTTCTGGCTAACCAGACGGCATGCGTGTACGCCGCCCGCTGACGCAGCGCGTCCGTCCCCGGTGCTGCGGCAGGGCCGGGCGTGAGCTGCCTAGGGGGTGAACCAGGAGGTCACCGCGGCGGCCAGGCCCGTCATGTCCCCCGAGCCCGCCCAGGCCACGTACCCGTCGGGGCGGATCAGCAGCGCGTCGGCGGGCGGGTCGTCGCAGCGGGCCCTGACCACCTCGATCCACTCGTCGTCGAGCACGCCCGCGCCACCGCCCGCTCCACCGCCGACGTCGCCGGGCCGCCCGGCGCCGCCGCCGAGGTCGAGGAGCACGGGACGGCCCGCTGGCATCAGTTCGGCGACCCGGCGCCCGTCGTCCAGGACGAGGTCGGGGACGAACCGGCCGGTCAGCGGATGGTCCCCGGAGCCGTAGCGGGCACCGGCGTCGTGCAACAACCCGGCCAGGTGGCGGGCCGGCTGCTCGAAGGCGAACACCTCGGCGAGCAGCTCGCGCAGCGCCGCGCCGTCCTCGCCCTCCGCGCGGTCGATCGCCGCCTGAGCGCGGGTCTGCAGGAGCGTGCGCTCACCGACGGGCCGCCGTTCGGCCTCGTACGTGTCGAGCAGCCCGGCGGGCGCCCGGCCGCGCAGCGCGGCGGCCAGCTTCCAGCCGAGGTTGGCCGCGTCCGTCATGCCGACGTTGAGCGCCGACCCGCCCGCGGGGAACAGGTGGGCGGCGTCCCCCGCCAGGAACACCCGGCCGGCGCGGTACCGCTCGGCCAGCCTGGCCTGCGTCGCCGTGCTGGACATCCAGATCGGCTCACCGAGCGGCACGTCCCGGCCCAGGACGCGGCGGACGGCGGAGCGGAAGCCCTCCAGCGTCACCGGGCCGTCGGGGAGCCCGCCGCGCTCGCGTACGCCGGCGACGAGCACGCCGTCGTGGAGCGAGGTGAGCAGCACGCGGCCGTGCGGCGTGCGGTTCCAGCCGGGCTGCAGGCCGTCGCCCTCCAGGGAGTCGAACACCTTCACGTCGGCCTTGAAGTGGCCGATCGTCAACCCCTCGTCGTCGGTGGTGCCGGGGAAGGCGATCCCGGCCTGCTCGCGGACCAGGCTCCGGGGGCCGTCGCAGCCCACCGCGTACCGCGCCCTGACGGTCCCGTCGCCGGCGACGTCGAGCGTCACTCCTTCCTCGTCCTGGGAGAGTGACAGCACCTCGCGTCCCCACCTGACCTCGACGCCGAGCTCCCGTGCCCGCTCTGCGAGCAGCCGCTCCAGCCGCGGCTGCTGGATGAGCAGCAGCCGAAGCGCGATGTCGTCGAGCCCGTCGAACCGCAGCGGCACCCCTCCGAACGGGAACCCCGGCGCCCGGCCCGCGAACGGGCTGCCCGCGCTGAAACGTCCCAGCAGCCCCCGGTGGTCGAGTAAGTCGACGATCTGGCCGCCGAGCCCGTTGGCCTTGGGCAGCTCGCTCGGCTCGGTCCTCTTCTCCAGCACGGTCGGGCGGGCTCCCGCCAGGCTCAGCTCGCACGCGAGCATCAGCCCCACGGGCCCGGCCCCCACGATCAACACGTCTTCCATGCCTGTCAGGCTAGATTGACAATTCTCCGGCTGTCAAGCTAGCCTGACAGCGTGGATGTTACGGAGTTGTCCGAGCGGATCAGGGCCGGAGACCCGGCGATGGGCCTGCGGGCGGTCGGCGCGCTGCACCGGCTGGCCGAGCAGGTCGAGGCGACGTCGGTGGCGCTGGCCAGGGAGCAGGGCTGGACCTGGGAGCAGATCGGCGACGCGCTCGGCATGTCGCGGCAGTCGGTGCACGCCAAATACGGGAAGTGAGGCCGGCGATGTTCGGCAGACAGAAGAGCACGGTCACAGTGATCATCAAGGCCGCGTTCGAGGAGGCCCGGCTCCGCGGCGACCGCCGGATGGGCACCGAGCACCTGCTGCTCGGCCTCCTCCACCACGAGGAGTCCGCGCGGAGACTGGGCGTCGACACGGCCGCCGCCCGCGCCGCGCTCGACGAGCTCGACCGGGCGGCCCTGCGCATGCTGGGCCTTGAGGTCGGCGACGTGCCCAAGTCGCCGCGCAAACATCCGCGGGTCCCCGACACCGCGCTCACCTCCAGCGCCCGCGCCGTGCTCAACCAGGCCATCAAGGCCACGACGATGAAGACGCGGGAGGCGCAGATGCCCCGGCACCTGGCGCTCGGCCTGCTGGCGCAGGCGCATCCCGATCCCGCCGCACAGGTCATCGACCAGCTCGGGATCGACCGCGCGGCGGTGCGTGGCCGCCTCGCGTGACGAAATATGGTTGAACGCCGGGCCCGGCCCCTGACAGGGTCGGAGGATGCGGCGCACGTACGACGACCTCGTCCAGGAGGCGGCCGGCGTCTCCGTCGACGGCTGGGACTTCTCCTGGCTCGACGGCCGGGCCACCGAGGAGCGCCCTTCATGGGGCTACGCCAGGCTGCTCGGCGAGCGCCTGGCCACGGTCGGGTCGGTGCTCGACATCCAGACGGGCGGCGGCGAGATCCTGGCCGGGGTGCCCACGCTGCCGCCGGTCACCGTGGCCACCGAGTCGTGGCCGCCCAACCTCAAGCTGGCCGCCTCCCGGCTGCGCCGGCGCGGCGCCTGGGTGGTGGCCGACGACGAGGAGCCGCGCCTGCCGTTCGCGAGCAACGTCTTCGACCTGGTGACCAGCCGCCACCCCGTGCAGACGTGGTGGAAGGAGATCGCCCGCGTGCTGCGCCCCGGCGGCTCCTACCTCTCCCAGCAGGTCGGGCCCAGGAGCGTGTTCGAGCTCGCGGAGTTCTTCCTCGGCCCGCTCGACGGCTCGGCCCGCGACCCCGAGCAGGTCGGGCAGGAGGCCGAGGCCGCCGGGCTGGAAGTGGTCGATCTGCGGTCGGAGCGGCTGCGCATGGAGTTCCGCGACATCGGGGCGGTCGTCTACTTCCTGCGCAAGGTCATCTGGATCGTGCCGGGCTTCTCCGTCGAGCACCACCAGGAGAGGTTGCGCGCGCTGCACGACCGGATCGAAAGCGAAGGACCGTTCGTGGCCCACTCCGCCAGGTTCCTGATCGAAGCGAGGAAACGTCATGGCCAGACTGCGTGACGTGGTGGTCGACTGCCGGCACCCGGCCTCACTGGCGAGGTTCTGGGCGGCGGTGCTCGACGGCTACGCGGTGGCCCCCTACGACGAGGCCGAGCTCGCGCGGCTGCGCGCCGACGGGATCGACGACCCGGAGGACGACCCGACGGTGCTGGTCGAGGGCGGGCCGCCCCGGTTGTGGTTCCAGCACGTGCCGGAGCACAAGGTGGTCAAGAACCGCCTCCACCTCGACGTCGACTCCGACGACCCCGGCGTGGAGATCGACCGCCTCACCGAGCTGGGCGCCAGGGTGGTGGCCACCCACGACGACTGGGTGGTCATGGCCGACCCGGAGGGCAACGAGTTCTGCGTGTTCTGACCCGGGCTCGCGGACGGTAGAAGGCGCCGCGCACGGACGAGCGGCCCAGGCGAAGAGCCGCGCCCGCCTTCCCGGGTCGCGGACGAGCGGACCAGGTCGAGCGTCGCGCCTACTTCGTCGGGCGTACACCGGCCCGCCCTGAGCACTCCCTCGGGCGCAGGGGAAACAGGACCCGGCGTGCGATTCGCCGGACGGCCCCTTGGCGGATTCTGGAGGCAACCGTCAAGGAGGAGACATGAACACCATCGCACTGCTGGTGCCCCACTGGGGCGGTTCCGGCGGGTTCTGGCCGATCATCCCGCTGTTCTGGGGCCTGTTCTGGGTCGGCGTCGTGGCACTCGCCATCACCGCCCGGCGCAAGGGCTGGTGGGGCCCTCGGCACGCTCACCCGGCCGGGCCCGCCGGAGCTGCCGGGACTGCCGGGTCGCCCACCGCGTCCGCGGAGCGGATCCTCGCCGAGCGGTACGCCCGCGGCGAGATGGGCGACGACGAATACTACGAGAAGCTCTCCGTTCTCAAGAGCGGGGCATCGTGACTTGCTCCCCGGCCTGACCTCCGGGATTCCCGTGCCGCTCGAGCGGCGGTTCGCGGCGCGCCACCCGCGCCCCGAACCGCCGTTTTCGTGTGCCCACGCGATGCGCGACCTCACCCCGCAGCGGGTCGGATCTCCGCAACCCCGGGCCTTGCGTCGCTTCCACCCAAACGTCACCGCCGGTGCGACAACTGTCACTCGCCGCAAGCGGGGCGCCGGGTTACGTTGCGTGTACGGGCTTCGTAGGAAGTGGGGACGACAATGCGGTCCAGCACCGATTTCCGCCGTACGTTCGCCGGCCGCGCCGCGCTCGCCCGCTGGGCGTGAGCGCCGCCGCCCTGCTCGCCGGTGGGGTCGCCGCCGGGCTCGTGGCCGGCACCGCCTCGTGCACCGCCGCACAGGGCGGGCTGCTCATGGGGCTCGCCGACGGCCGCCACGGGCGCGATCCCGCGCTCGTGGCCTGGTTCCTGGCCGGTCGGCTGGCCTCCCACACGATCGCCGGCGCGCTGCTGGGGCTGCTCGGCTCGGCCGTCACCCTGCCGCCGCGGGCGCGGGCCGTGCTGCTCGTCGTGGCCGGCCTCACGGTGATCGTGTTCGCGATCCGGCTCATGCGGCGCGGGCACGCCGGCTGCGCGGCGGCCCCGTCGGAAGCCCCGTCGGAAGCCCCGTCCGAGGCTTCGCTGAGGACTCCGTTCGGGGTTCTGTCCAGGTACAAGGCGCCGCTGCTGGGCGCGGCCACCATCCTGGTGCCCTGCGGCGTGACGCTCGGCGTGGAACTGGTCGCGGTCTCCAGCGGGTCGCCGGTGGCGGGGGCGGCGGCCATGGCGGGGTTCGTCATCGGTACGGCTCCGGCGTTCGCGCTGCTCGGCTACGTGCTGCGGCGGGTCTCCCGCACCCGGCTTGCCAGGCTGGCCGGGGTCGTCGCGATCTCCGCCGGGCTCTGGACCGCCGCCTCCGGGGTCAGCCTCGGCGGCTGGCTGCCCGCCCCCGACCCCGCACAGGCGGTCACCGGGCCGGGAGGCCAGACCGTCACGGTGTGGGCCACCCGCGACGGCTACCGCCCGGCGATCGTGTCGGCCCGCGCGGGCGTCCCCGTCGAGGTCGTCTTCAAGGTGGCCGAGCACGGCTGCACGGACACCGTCGTGATCGGCGGCCGTGACGTCGCGCTGCCGGCCACCGTACGCCTGCCGCCGCATCCACCGGGAAGCCTGCGCTACGTCTGCGGCATGGGCATGTACTCCGGGATCCTCACCTTCTCCTGAACCCGGTTCGCCGGCCTGCCCCGAGCGGTGCTGCCGGTCGCACCGCTCGGGGCCGTTGTTCTGTCGCTGGTCAGCACCCCTGGTCGCCGCCCCTTCATACGGGCATGGAGGAGCGACGATCCGCGACGCTGCCTCAGTCCAGGATGCTGAGCCCCCAGGGGTAGTTCGGGGGACCCACCTCATCGCAAGCCCACGCCCTCGCGCCTTGAGCACCCACGTACGCCGCCCCCGCGTCGCGGCACTCCTGCCAGGTCATGTAGTAGCCCTCGCACCACCACACGGATGGCGATGACAGCCCGGCACCGGGCGCCACTCCGTCGCAGGCTGCCGCGGCGGCGGTTCCGGGGAAGGCCAGGCACAGCCCGGTCGCAGCCACGACGGCCGCGAGGATGCCTGTGGCGGTCCTCTTACGCATCATCGTCTTTCTCCCTTCGGGTGCGCTCCCGCCTTGTACGGAGCCGCTGTCCAGCTCCAGGAGTGAGCGGCGTTACTGTGTGCGATCTTCATCGTCATGCGCCCGGACAGACCGGGCCAGGGCCTCATGAGGACTTTCAGCGGACACAACGGCGCGACGAGAGACCGCGCCCCGGCGTGCACCCTGGAGCACTTGTCGGCGATTACGGTTCGCGATCGCGTGATCACGTGCCACTCTGTCGCCATGGCCTGGCAAGGAGAGGTGACGGCGCCGGCCGTACCGGCGCCACGGATGGGAGACGAGCACGAGCTGCTGGCCGCTGCGCGGGCGGGCGACGCGCAGGCCGCGCACCGGCTCGGCAGGCTCTACGCCCAGCACGGTGACCGCACGGCCGCCAAGCACTGGTGGGAGCGGGCCGCCGCGGGCGGCAACGTCGACAGCGCCTACAACCTGGGCATCTGGCACGAGAAGCACGGCAGCCTGGAGGAGGCCGTCTCCTGGTACGAGCTGGCCGCGAGCACCGGCGACGCCGAGGCCGCGGCCAACCTGGCGACGCTGCTGCTCGAACAGCGCGGCGACGCGGAGGCCGCCAGGGGCTGGTTCGAGGCCGCGGCGCGCGACGGGTCGAGGGCGGCCGCCCGCAGGCTCGCCCTGCTGTGCGAGGACTCGGGTGAGCTGGCGGCCGCCCGCGAATGGCACCGCCAGGCGGCCGCCGACGGCGACGTGGCCTCGGCGCACGACCTGGGGTTCCTGGCCTATTCCGCGGGCGACGACGAGGAGACCGTGCACTGGTGGGAGCGCGGGGCCAGGGGCGGCCACGCCGAGTCGGCGCACTGCATGGGTCTTTACCTGCACGCCAGCCGCGACCCCGAGGGGGCGGAGGGCTACTACCGGCTGGCCGCCAAGCACGAGCACGCCGGCTCCTCGTCCCGGCTCGGCGGTCTCGCGCTGTCCCGGGGCGACCTGCGTACGGCCCGCGCCTGGTTCGAGCGGGCGGCGGGCGCCGGGCGGGTGGAGGACCAGCGGATGGCCGGGTTCGTCTGCGTGGAGCTGGGCGACAACGCGGCGGCCAGCCACTGGTTCGGCCGGGCGGCGGCGGGCGGCGACCCCGAGTCGGCCTACGACTACGCGCTGCTGCTCATCGCCGAGTTCGGCGATCTGTCGAGCGGGCAGCACTGGTTCAGGCAGGCGGCGCTGGCCGGGCACCACGCGGCCGCGGTCGAGCTGGGCGGGTTGCTGTCGGTGGCGGGGGAGCACGGCGAGGCGCGCGAGTGGCTGTCCGACCCGCCGCCGCCGGCCTGGGGCCGGTCCGCCGAGCCGGAGCTGACGGCTCGGGCGGAGCTGGCCTCGGCCGCCACCGGGCGCAGGGGCGGTGTGCCGCTGGACGTGGCGGACCTGGCGGAGGTGCTGGGCACGTGGGATCTGGTGACCCGGCCGCTGCACGACCATTCCGAGGTGGTCGGGTGGCTGGTGGAGCGGAGCGGGGTGCACGTGAGCGCGATCGAGCACCTGGCTTCGGTACGCGGCACGCTGCTGCGTCCCGGCAGCGCCCCGTGGCCGAGCCCGGGCGAGCTCCGGCACGTCCTGGCCACCGCGCGCGACCTGCGCAGGCGGTTGGGAGTGCGCTGAGCGGCCGGGGCCGGAACCCGGGTGCGATGGTCAGCGCCGGCCGGGGGTGGATTCCGGTGCGGTGGTCAGCGCCGGCCGGGGTGAATCCGGTGCGGTGGTCAGCGCTGGCCGAGGTGGAACTGGTGGCCTTCTTCGTCCTTGAAGACGGCCGACCAGCCCCACGGCTGGTGTTGCGGCTCGGTGACGAACTCGACGCCGCGCGCCACGAGCTCCTGGTGTGTCCTGACGATGTCGTCCGCCTGGAACAACACGTAGTGGGGCATGCCCGTGGCCGGCGCGGGCCAGGCGGGGTCGGCCTTGATGAGGACCAGCCGGGCGCCCCCGTCGGGCGGCTGGACCTCGATCCAGCGGTCGTCGCCGTAGGGCATGTCGGTGGTGACCGTGAAACCCATCTTGCCGGTCCAGAAGTCGACCGCTCGCTGCTGGTCACCGACGTAGAGGGTGACCTGGCTGATGGAGAGCGCCATCATACCTCCCTGGTTGTATCCACGACGGATATAACCAGAGTGGTGCTATGGTGTCAATCATGCTCACCGCCGCCGGCTTCCACGTGCTCCTGGCACTGGCCGGCGGCCGCGGGCACGGCTACGCGGTGATGCGGTTCGTCGAGGAGATCAGCGGTGGCGCGGTCAGGCTCGGGCCCGGCACGCTCTACCGCACCATCAACCGGCTGGTGGCCGACGGGCTGGTTGAGGAGGTCGACGCCGGAGACCCGGCCGCGCCCCACGACGCCAGAAGGCGCTACTACCAACTGACCCCGCAAGGTGTGCGGGCCGCACGGGACGAGGCAGAGCTGATGTCACGCCTGGTGACGGCCGCGAGAGAGGCAGGGCTGGTCACATGACGTCGCTACGGCCGCAAGGGCTGTGCCCGCACCTGTTCGTGCGCGACGCGGAGGCGGCGATCGGGTTCTACCGGGAGGGCCTCGGCGCGGTCGAGGTGTTCCGCAACACGCTGTCCGACGGGACGATCCTCTTCGTCGAGCTCCAGCTCGGCGCCGGACGGCTGCTGGTGAGCGAGGAGACCCCGGCCTTCGGCGCGCCGGCGCCGCCGACGCTGGGCGGCAGCCCCGTGTTGATCCTGCTGGAGGTCGACGACCCCGACGCGGTGGCCGAGCAGGCGATCGGCGCCGGGGCCGAGGTGGAGATGCCGGTGGGCGAGATGTTCTGGGGCGAGCGGTACGGCGTGCTCCGCGACCCCTTCGGCCACCGCTGGGCCGTGACGACCGCCAGGGAGCAGCTCACCCCCGAGGAGATCGTGCGCAGCACGACGTACCGCGTGGACGGCTAGACGACTTCGGTCACCGGCGTGTACGCCAGCCCGAGCGCCTCCGCCACCGGCTGGTTCGTCAGCCGGCCGTCCTGCGTGTTGAGCCCGCCCGCGAGCCCCGCGTCGGCCTTGACGGCCTCCCGCCAGCCCATGTTCGCCAGCTTGACCGCGTACGGGAGGGTCGCGTTGGTGAGGGCGTAGGTGGAGGTGTTGGCGACGGAGCCCGGCATGTTGGCCACACAGTAGAAGACCGAGTCGTGCACCGGGTAGGTGGGCTCGGCGTGCGTGGTCGGGCGCGAGTCCTCGAAGCAGCCGCCCTGGTCGATGGCGATGTCGACGAGCACCGAGCCCGGTTTCATGCGGGACACGAGGTCGTTGGAGACGAGCGTCGGGGCCTTGGCGCCGGGGATCAGCACCGCGCCGATGACCAGGTCGGCCTGCAGGACCTCCCGCTCGATCGCGTACGACGTCGAGACCAGCGTCTTGAGCCGGCCCTGGTAGATGGCGTCGATGAAGCGCAGCCGGTCGACGTTGGTGTCGAGCACGGTCACGTCGGCGCCCATGCCGACGGCGATCTGGGCGGCGTTCAGCCCCGACACGCCGCCGCCGATCACGACCACCTTGGCCGGGGCCACGCCGGGCACTCCGCCCGGCAGGACGCCGCGGCCGCCGTTGAAGCGCATCAGGTTGTACGCGCCCACCTGCGGCGCGAGGCGGCCGGCGACCTCGGACATCGGGGCGAGCAGCGGCAGCGCCCCGCCGACCTGCACCGTCTCGTAGGCGATCCCCGTGGTCCTCGCCTTGAGCAGGGCGTCGGTGCAGGGGCGGGAGGCGGCCAGGTGCAGGTACGTGAACAGCACCAGCCCGTCGCGCAGCCGGTGGTACTCCTCGGCGACCGGCTCCTTCACCTTGAGCACCAGGCTCGCCTCGCCCCACACCGCGTCGGCGCTGTCGACGATCTTGGCGCCCGCCGCGAGATATTCCTCGTCCGTGATGGACGAGCCCAGACCCGCACCCTGCTGGACGGTGACGTCGTGGCCGTTGCGCACGAGTTCGTGAACGCCCGCGGGGGTCGCCGCGACCCGATATTCGTGGTTCTTGACCTCGGCGGGAACGCCGATCTTCATCCGTGGATCCTTTCGCGCGCCGGCACGTCGTACCGGATGGTGTGACGGCGAGCGGCCCCTAGAGGCGCGCCCATGCTTCGGTGAGCACGTTGCGGAGGATGGACCCGATCTCGGCGAACTCCTCGGGTCCGGCGATCAGCGGGGGCGCCAACTGGATGACGGGGTCGCCGCGGTCGTCGGCCCGGCAGTAGAGGCCGGCTTCGTACAGCGCCCTGGACAGGAAGCCGCGCAGCAGCCGCTCCGACTCCTCGGCGTCGAACGTCTCCTTGGTGGTCTTGTCCTTGACCAGTTCGATGCCCCAGAAGTAGCCGGAGCCGCGCACGTCGCCGACGATCGGGAGGTCGCGCAGCCCTTCGAGGGTCTCCTTGAACAGCGGCTCGTTCCTGGTGACGTGGCCGAGCAGGTCTTCGCGTTCGAAGATGTCGAGGTTGGCCAGCGCGACGGCGGCGGAGACGGGGTGGCCGCCGAAGGTGTAGCCGTGCGCGAACATGGTGTCGCCGCCCTTGAAGGGCTCGAACAGCCGCTCGTGCGCGATCATGGCACCGATGGGCGAGTAGCCGCTGGTCAGGCCCTTGGCACAGGTGATGATGTCCGGCACGTAGTCGAACTTCTGGCCGCCGAACATGGTGCCGAGCCGGCCGAACGCGCAGATGACCTCGTCGGAGACGAGCAGCACGTCGTACTCGTCGCAGATCTCGCGCAGGCGCTGGAAGTAGCCGGGGGCGGGAGGGAAGCAGCCGCCGGCGTTCTGCACGGGCTCGGCGAAGACGGCGGCCACCGTGTCGGGGCCCTCCATCTCGATGGCGCGGGCCACGCGCTCGGCGGCCCAGAAGCCGTACTCCTCGGGGGTCATGCCCTTGACGCCGGTGATCTCGTCGGCGCGGTAGTGGTTGGTGTTGGGCACCCTGATGGAGCCGGGCACGAGCGGCTCGAACATCTCCTTGAACGCCGGGATGCCGGTGATCGACAGGGCGCCCTGCGGGGTGCCGTGGTAGGCGATCTGGCGGCTGATGACCTTGTGCTTGAGCGGCTTGCCGACGAGCTTGAAGTACTGCTTGGCGAGCTTCCATGCGGATTCGACCGCTTCGCCGCCCCCGGTGGTGAAGAAGACGCGGTCGAGCTCGCCGGGGGTGTGGGAGGCCAGGCGCTGGGCCAGCTCCGCCGCCTTGGGGTGGGCGTAGGACCACAGCGGGAAGAACGCGAGCTCCTGGGCCTGCTTGGCGGCGGCCTCGGCGAGCTCCTGGCGCCCGTGCCCGGCCTGGACCACGAACAGCCCGGCCAGACCGTCGAGATAGCGCTTGCCGTGGATGTCGTAGATGTAGGAGCCCTCACCCCGGACGATGGTCGGGATCTCGGACTGCTGGTAGGAGCTGTGCCTGGTGAAGTGCAACCACAGATGGTCTTGCGCGGCCTTGAGGACGTCGTTTTCCGGCTGCGTCATGGCTATCTTCCCTCGTGTCTGACTTCCCACAGTTTGCCTGTTCACCTGATGCTTGCCAAGCGAATCGGTCGCGACACTCTGCAAGAAAATCGAGATCCGCAGAACCGCTCTGTAACAGCAACGAAATCCGTACACCTGCCGCAGTGGCTCAGCGCGGTCAGCGCGTCACGGAACCTCGTATCCTCGCTCCATGACGGCAAAGCGCCTGTCACCCTGTAGAACTGTTCGAGAAATCTCTGTGAGAACGACCCCCGAGGGAACCGTCCGTGACTCCTGACCAGATAGAAAGCGCTGTCGCCGCCGCGATGCCCCAAGGCGTCGAGGAGCTCAAGCGGCTCGCCGCCATCCCTTCCGTGGCCTTCCCCGGGCATCCGGAGGAGCCGGTGCGCGCCGCCGCCGCGCTGACGGAGGAACTGCTGCGTTCCGCCGGTCTGCCGCGCGTCCAGCAGGTGCAGGTGGAGGGAAGCTTCCCCGCGGTCTACGGCGAGGCGCCCGCACCGCCCGGCGTGCCCACCGTCCTGCTCTACGCCCACTACGACGTGCAGCCCGCCGGTGACCTGAAGGCGTGGCGCACCCCGCCGTTCGAGCCGACCCTGATCGACGGCCGCCTGTACGGGCGCGGCTGCGCCGACGACAAATCCGGCATCATCTCCCACGTCACCGCCCTGCGCGCCTTCCACGGCCGGTTCCCTGTGGGCATCAAGGTCATCATCGAGGGCCAGGAGGAATACGCGGGCGAGCGCCTGGAGGCGTTCGTCGAGCAGAATCCCGAGCTGCTGCGGGCCGACGCCATCGTGGTGGCCGACACCGGCAACCCGCGCGTGGGCGACGCCTCGGTCACGACGTCGCTGCGCGGCATGGCCGCCTTCACCGTCGAGGTCCGCACGCTGCGCGAGGCCCTGCACAGCGGATCGTTCGGCGGCGCCGCCCCCGACGCGCTGGCGGCCCTGATGCGCATGCTGACCGCGCTGCACGGCGACAACGGCGACGTCCGGGTGCCGGGCCTGCCCAGGGGCAACTTCTTCGGCCAGGGGCCGTCGGAGGAGGAGTTCCGGCAGACCGCAGGGGTGCTCGACGGGGTCTCCCTGGTGGGCTCAGGCTCGCTGGCCGACCGCCTGTGGTCGTCCTACTCGATCACCGTGACGGGCATGGACGTGCCGACGGTGTCGGGCGCGGTCAACGCCGTGCAGCCGGTCGCCAGGGCCAGGGTGACGCTCCGCATCCCGCCGGCCGGCGACCCGAGGACGACGGTCAGCGCGGTGACGGAGTTCCTGCGGCAGGTGGCGCCGTGGGGTGTGCAGGTGACGTTCGGCGACGTCGTCGTGGGCTCCGGCTTCCAGGCCGACTCCGGCGGCAAGGCCAGGTCGGCGCTCAACCGGGCGATGGAGCGCGCCTTCGGCCGCCCGCCGCGCGACGTGGGCGCGGGCGGGTCGATCCCGCTGGTCAACACGCTGCTGAAGCAGTACCCCGCGGCGGAGATCCTGCTGTTCGGCGCGGAGGACGAGGACGCCGCCATCCACGCGCCCAACGAGCGGGTCGACCTGGAGGAGCTCCGCCGCGTCGCCACCGCGGAGGCGCTGTTCCTGCACGAGCTGAGCCTCCCGTCGGCGCTCGGCGTCTAGGAGGGGCTCTCGCCGGTCGTTCCTAGGTCGGGGCGAACATGCGGGGGCGGGCGTGCAGGACCACGACGCTCGGCCCCGGCTCGGCCAGGGAGCCGGCGAGCTCCTTGGCCAGGGAACCGGGCGTCGCGTCGCGGGCGGCGACCCCGAACGACGCGGCCAGGCGGGCGAAGTCCGGCCTGGCCAGTTCGGTGCCGGTAGGCGTGCCGAACGCGCCGGTCATGTACTCCCGCAGGATGCCGTAGCCACCGTCGTCGACGATCAGCCAGGTGACGTCCAGGCCGTGCTGGCGCATGGTGGCGAGTTCCGCCAGGCCGTACATCGCGCCGCCGTCGCCCGAGATCGCCAGCGTGCGCTGTCCCGAGGCCGCCGCGCCGACCGCGGCGGGCAGCGCGTATCCGAGGCCGCCCGCGCCCTGCGCCGACCACATGTGGCCGGGGAAGGCCGACCACGCCCAGTAGGTGAGGATGGTCATGTCCCAGAACGCCGGCACGCCGGACGGGATCGCCTCCAGCAGCGCGAACTCCTGCTCGTGGCCGGCGAGCCGGTCGCGCACCCGCCGCAGCACGTCCGCCACGGCCGCTTCCGCGCGCCCGTCGCCCTCCCTGGGCCGCACCGCCGCGGCGAACGCGCCCAGCGTCGCCTTCGCATCTCCGTGCACGGCGAGCGAACCGCTCGTGTTGGCCTCCAGCTTTCCCGGATCGGCCTCGATGTGGACGACGCGCCCCCGCGGGCGCATCGTGTGGTAGTTGCTGGACAGCTCCCCCAGCCCCGAACCCGCGACCAGCAGCACGTCCGCCTCCTCGAGGAACTCGGTGACGAAGCGGTCCTCCAGCCACGACTGCAGCGACAGCGGGTGCTCGCGGGGGAAGACCGCTTTCGCGGCGAACGTGGTGGCCACCGGCGCGCGCAGCCGCTCGGCCAGGGCGAGGAGCTCCGGCCCCGCCCCTGACAGGTTGACCCCGCCGCCGGCCAGGATGACGGGGTTCGACGCGGAGTCGAGCGCCTGTACGGCCTGCCGTACCAGCTCGGCACGGGGCTGCGGCGTGCGCGGGCACACGCTCGGGCCGGCCACCACCGGGACGTCCGTGGGCGCGAGCAGGACGTCCTGCGGGATCTCCACCCACGCGGGGCCCTGCGGCACGCTGAGCGCCGCCTCCCAGGCCTGGGCCAGGGCGGACGGGATCTGCGAGGCCGCCCGCACGACCTGGACCGACGTGACCACGCCGCGGAAGGAAGCCGCCTGGTCGGGGAGCTCGTGGAGGTATCCCTTCCTGCGGCCGCCCAGCCCGTCGGACGGGATCTGGCTGGAGATCCCGACCACCGGGGCGCAGGCCAGGCGCGACTCCATCAGGGCGGGCAGGGTCGCCAGCGCACCGGGGCCGGTGGAGACCAGGAACGGGGTCGCCGTCCCGGTGGCCCGGGCATGGCCGTCGGCCGCGAAGGCGACGCCCAGTTCGGTGCGGCATCCGACGTAGCGCAGCGGGGAGCGGCGCAGGGCGTCGAACATGGCGAGCGCGTGCTGGCCCGGCTCGCCGAACACCGTGGTGGCGCCGAGCGCGGCCAGGGTCTCGGCGACCAGGTCTCCCCCGGTTCTCATGTCCGTTTCCCCAGCGCGAACAGGCTGATCAGGTCGTAGGCGACGTGCGCGGCGGCGACCGAGGTGATCTCGGCGTGGTCGTAGGCGGGGGCCACCTCCACCACGTCGGCGCCGACCAGGTTGCAGCCCGACAGCCCGCGCAGGATCTCCAGCAGCTCGCGGCTGGTCAGGCCGCCCGCCTCCGGGGTGCCCGTGCCCGGGGCGTGGGCGGGGTCGAGCGCGTCGATGTCGACGGAGATGTAGAGCGGCCGGTCGCCGATCCGCTGGCGCAGGGCGTCGGCGATCTCGTCGGGGCCGCGCCGCATGACGTCGGCCGAGGTGACGATGCCGAAGCCGAGCCTGCGGTCCTCGGCCAGGTCGGCCTTGCCGTACAGCGGTCCTCTGGTGCCGACGTGGCTGAGTGCCTCGGTGTCGAGGATGCCCTCCTCCACCGCGCGGCGGAACGGCGTGCCGTGCGTGTACTCGGCCCCGAAGTAGGTGTCCCAGGTGTCCAGGTGGGCGTCGAAGTGCAGCAGCGCCGGCGGCCCGTGCTTGCGGTGCACGTCACGCAGGAGCGGCAGCGCGATGGTGTGGTCGCCCCCGATGGTGACCAGCTTGGCGTCGAACCCCCCGGCGGCCTGCTCGATCGTGTCGATGGCCTGGCCGATGTCGAACGGGTTGCAGGCGATGTCCCCGGCGTCGGCGACCTGCAGGTCGGCGAACGGAGAGACGTCCAGCGCGGGGTTGTAGGGCCTGATCAGCTTGCTGCCCTGGCGCACCGCGGCCGGGCCGAAGCGGGCGCCGGAACGGTAGGAGACCCCGCTGTCGAACGGCACGCCCACGATCGCGACATCCGCCCGCTCCACCTGGTCGAGGCGGGGCAACCGGGCATAGGTGTCGGGACCTGCGAAGCGTGGGACCTGCGAGGCGTCGACGGGTCCCTGAAACATGAAACTCCCTCGTTAACGGCATATTTCTGCTTAAGAGGTGCTATTGACACCCCTGGCAACGCAGACCACTATGTCGGAAAACTTCGTTTACCGGAAGGCAACCGCGTTGTCCGAACAGCTCTGGGGTGGACGCTTCCGCTCGCCCGCCGATCCGTCGCTGCTCGCTCTCTCCCGCGCGCCCGACAGCTACTTCCGCATGTCCGCCTACGACCTGGCGGGCTCGCGCTCCCATGTCCGTGAGCTGCTCAGAGCCGAGATCCTCGACGCGGCCGAGGCGGAGCGGCTGCTGGCGGAGATCGACACGCTGGACGAGGACGTACGCGCCGGACGGGTCGGCCCGAACAGCTCCGACGAGGACGTGCACACCTTCCTGGAGCGGGTCCTGGTCGAGCGGCTGGGCAAGGTGGGCGGCAAGGTGCGCGCCGGTCGCTCGCGCAACGACCAGACGGCCAACGACCTGCGGCTGTACCTGCGCGATCACGCGAGGAAGCTGGTGCTGGCCCTGGCCGAGCTGCAGGACGGCCTGGTGGAGCAGGCCCGCGCGCACGTCCGCACCGCGGCGCCCGGCTTCACCCACCTGCAGCCCGCCCAGCCGATCGTGTTCGGGCACCAGCTGCTGGCCCACGCGCAGGCGTTCGCCCGCGACGCCGACCGGCTCGAGGACTGGGACCGGCGCACCGCCCGCTCCCCGCTGGGCTCGGCGGCCCTGGCCGGCTCGGCGATAGCCGTGCACCCTGAGCTGTCGGCCGCGGAGCTGGGCTACGACGGGCCGTGCGAGAACTCCATCGACGCCGTCGCCGGTCGCGACCACGTGGCCGAGTTCCTGTTCGCCACCTCCATGCTGGGGGTGAACCTGTCGCGGCTGGCCGAGGAGATCTCCACCTGGGCCTCGCGCCAGTTCGGCTGGGTGGAGCTGCACGACTCCTTCGCCACCGGCAGCTCGATCATGCCGCAGAAGAAGAACCCCGACATCGCCGAGCTCACCAGGGGCAAGGCGGGCCGGCTGCTCGGCAACCTGGGCGGCCTGATGGCGACGCTGAAGGCGATGCCGCTGGCCTACAACAGGGACCTGTCCGAGGACAAGGCGGCCGTCTTCGACACCGTGGACACCCTCACGATCGTGCTGCCCGCCATGGCCGGGCTGGTGCGCACGCTGTCGGTGAACGTCGACGAGCTGCGCAGGCAGGCGACCGAGGGCTTCACGCTGGCCACCGAGGTGGCCGACTGGCTCTCGCGCCGCGGCGTGCCGTTCAGCGAGGCCCACGAGATCACCGGCGCGCTCGTGCGGATGTGCGAGGACAAAGGGCTGGACCTGCACGAACTGCCGGACGAGGACCTCGCCGCGGTGGACGCGCGGCTGACCCCGGACGTGCGCCCGCACCTCACCGTCGAGGCGGCACTCGCCGCGCGCACCGGCTACGGCGCCACCTCGCCGGACCGGGTCCTGGAGCAGATCGACCGCCTCACCGACCTGCTGGCGCGGCAGCGCGCCTGGGCCCGCGCCTACCGGGGACCCGCGACGTGATCTCGATCCCGGACTCCCCCAGTCTCGGACCGAGGGCCCGCGAACTGCGCCGCCGGAGCAGGCTGAGCCTGACCGAGACGGCCGAGCGGGCCGGGCTCACCAAGGGCTTCCTGTCCAGGTTCGAACGCGGCCAGGTGTCCATCTCGGTCGCCTCGCTGCTGCGCCTGTGCAAGGCGCTCGACCTCGACGTGGCCGACCTGTTCGACGGCTCCAGCGGGCGGCTGGTCAGGTCGGAGAGCCGGGCCAGGCTCGAGTTCGGCGGCAGCGGAATGACCGAGTACCAGCTGACGCCGAAGGACGAGCGCAGGCTGCTGGTCCTGCTCAGCGAGATCGAGCCGGGCGGCGGGTCGGGCCACGAGCCGTACGCGCTTCCCGTCGACATCGAGTTCGTGCACATCCTCAAAGGACTGTTCACGATCGAGGCCTCGGGCGAGCGGGTCGAGATGCGCGAGGGCGACTCGTTCCTGTTCCCCGGCGACACTCCCCACACCTTCACCAACCCCGGCGACGAGATCACCCGAG
This sequence comes from Nonomuraea sp. KM88, assembly GCF_052245635.1. Lineage (NCBI taxonomy): Bacteria > Bacillati > Actinomycetota > Actinomycetes > Streptosporangiales > Streptosporangiaceae > Nonomuraea > Nonomuraea sp. KM88. Next base: position 122,327 of record NZ_JBQQCC010000016.1, read on the forward strand.
TTCTGTGGGTGTTGTCACCCGCACTGACCTCTCGCTCGTGAGGAGATCCACATGTCCACAGATGTCGCCCACCTGCCCCGGGTGGCGCGCAAGCACTACGGCCGCTACGTGGCGGCGATCGTCGTCGTGGCCGTCCTCGTGGCGATCGTCTCCTCGTTCGCCGGCGCGCAGATCGAGTGGAGCGTGGTCGGGCGGTATCTGACCGCGCAGGCCATCCTGACCGGCGTGGTCAACACGTTCGTCATGGCCGTGCTCGCCATGATCCTCGGAGTGGCCCTGGGCGTGTTGTTCGCGGTGATGCGGATGTCGCGGAACCCCGTCACCCGCGGCGTCTCGTACCTCTACACGTGGATCTTCCGCGGCACGCCGCAGCTGCTGCAGCTGTTCCTCTGGTTCAACCTGGCGCTGGTCTTCCCCTACGTCGTCATCCCCGGCATCGTCGAGGCGCGCATGGTCGACCTGATGACCCCGTTCGTGGCCGCGCTGCTCGGGCTCGGCATCTGCCAGGGCGCCTACACCTCCGAGGTGGTGCGCGGCGGCATCCTCTCGGTCGACCAGGGGCAGACGGAGGCCGCGCAGGCGGTCGGGATGACGCGCTTCCAGACGCTGCGCAGGATCGTGTTGCCGCAGGCCATGCGGGTCATCCTGCCTCCGATCGGCAACGAGTTCATCAGCATGGTGAAGCTCACGTCTCTGGCCAGCGCGATCCAGTACCAGGAGGTGCTGCACAGCTCCCAGAACATCTACTACGCCAACAACCGCGTCATGGAGCTGCTGTTCGTGGCGACGTTCTGGTACCTGATCGTGGTCACCATCCTCAGCCTGGGCCAGATGGTCATCGAGCGCCGCTTCTCCCGAGGGGTGAAGAAATGATCAAGGCAGTCGACGTCCACAAGCGCTTCGGCGCCCACCACGTCCTCAAGGGCATCTCGCTCGAGGTGGCGGCGGGTGAGGTGCTGTGCGTCATCGGGCCGTCCGGCTCGGGCAAGAGCACGTTCCTGCGCTGCGTCAACCAGCTGGAGACGATCGACGAGGGCGCCGTCTGGGTCGACGGCGAGCTGCTCGGCCACGTCGAGCGCGGCGGGAAGCTGCACCAGCTCAGCGACGCCCAGATCGCCCGGCAGCGGCGGCCGATCGGGATGGTGTTCCAGCGCTTCAACCTGTTCCCGCACATGACCGCGCTGGAGAACGTGATCGAGGGGCCGATCAGGGTGCTGCGCGAACCGCGTGACGCCGCCAGGACGCGGGCGCTGGAGCTGCTGGAGCGGGTGGGGTTGGAGGACAAGGCCGGCGCCTACCCCACGACCCTGTCCGGCGGGCAGCAGCAGCGGGTCGCGATCGCCCGCGCGCTGGCGATGCGGCCGCGGCTGATGTTGTTCGACGAACCCACCTCGGCGCTCGACCCGGAGCTCGTCGGCGACGTGCTCGCGGTCATGCGCGACCTGGCCGCGTCCGGCATGACCATGGTCGTCGTCACCCACGAACTGGGCTTCGCCAAGGAGGTGGCGAACCAGGTGGTGTTCATGGACGACGGCCGCGTCATCGAGACGGGACCCCCCGACCAGGTCCTGGTCAACCCCGCCCACGAGCGTACGAAGACCTTCCTCTCAGCAGTTCTCTAGGAGTTCCGTTGTCCCGTCCCATGCTTCTGCTCGCCTGCCTCGCCCTGACCGCCACCGCCTGCACCGCGCAGGCGCCGAAGAACCTCGCGACCGCGTCGGACGGCGGGCTTCCCCCGAAGATCGCCGAGTCCGGGACCATGGTGGTCGGCAACGTCCCCAACTACCCGCCGCTGGAGTTCAAGGACCCCTCGACCAACCAGCTCACCGGCTTCGACATCGATCTCGGCAACGCCATCGGCAAGCAGCTCGGAGTCACGGTCAAATGGCAGGAGACGTCCTTCGAGCAGTTGCAGAGCGCGGTCACCACCGGGCGGATCGACATGATCCTCTCAGGGATGAGCGACCTGCCAGAACGCCGCGAGACGCTCGACCTCGTCGGCTACCTGAGCTCGGGCGCGCAGTTCTTCTCCACGAGCGAGGTCGCCGATCCGAAGAGCCTGTGCGGCAAGGCCGTGGGGGCCAGCCGCCGCACCTCCTTCCCCGGAGAGATCAAGAAGTGGAGCAAGGAGAACTGCTCCGGCAAGCCGATCAAGGTCGTCGGCACGGAGGGCTCCGCGGACGCGCGTACCCAGCTCACCCAGGGCAGGGTCGACGCCGCGGTCCAGGGCAGCGAGACCCTCCCCTACATCTCCCAGCAGGACCCCGGCAAGTTCCACCTCATCGGCGAGCCGTTCACCGAGGTCAACCAGGCCATGGGATTCGCCAAGCAGGACCCGCGCCTGCGCGACGCGGTCGTCAAGGCACTGCGCGCCCTGCAGCAGGACGGCACCTACGCGAGCCTGCTCGACAAGTGGGGCCTCAAGGGCAACGCCATCAAGCAGGTCACCCTCAACGGGACCGCCGCCCCGTGAGGACGCCGGCCCATGAGGACGCCGCCCACGTGACACCCCTCCGGGCGCTCGCCGCCGTCGTCGCCGAGCCCCCGCCGCTGCCACGCGACGTGATCGAGCGGGCCAAGCGGCACCTCCTCGACACGCTGGGCGCCGCCATGGCCGGCGCTTCCTCCCCCGCTCCCGGCCTGGCCGCGCCCGGGAACGCACCCGTCTGGGGAACCGGCCTGGCCGTGGCGCCGCGCGACGCGGCACTGCTCAACGGCGTCGCGGCGCACGCGCTCGAACTCGACGACACCGGCGGCTGCGATCATTCCGGGGCCGTGGTGGTGCCCGCCGCGCTGGCCTGCCTGAGCCTCGCCGACCGCCCGGTCAGCGGCTCCGAGCTGCTGGAGGCGGTCGTCCTGGGGTATGACGTGGCCCGCCGGACGCTGGAGGCGTGCGGCGGGTACGCCGCGCACAACGAGACCGGATGGCACTCGACGGGCACCTGCGGCACGTTCGGCGCGGCGGCGGCGAGCGCGCGGCTGCTCGGGTTGGACAGCGCGCGAGCCGCCCACGCGCTGGGGCTGGCGGCCGGCTTCTCCGGTGGCCTGTGGGCGTTCGTGCATGACGGCGCGGCGAGCAAGCGGCTGCACGCGGGCCGCGCCGCCGAGGGCGGGCTGACCGCCGCACTGCTGGCCGCGTCCGGCACGAGCGGGCCCGGCCGGATCTTCGACGACGTGTGGGGCGGCTTCCTGCGGACCTACGCGGGCGCCGGCGCCGATCCCGGTGCCCTGACCCGCGACCTCGGCACGGCGTGGCGGATCTCGCGCTGCTCCATCAAGCCGTACGCGTCGTGCCGCAGCACCCATTCCTCCATCGACGCGATCGGCGGCCTGGACCTGCACGCCGGCGAGATCGACCGTATCCACGTGCGCCTGAGCCCGCTCGTTGCCGGCATGTGCGGCGGCCGTGACGCGACCACCCTTCCCCGCGCGCAGCTGAGCCTGCCGTACGCCATCGCCGCCAGGATCCTGTACGGCGACGCCGACCTGGCCGCCTACTCCCCCGAACGGCGCGGCGACCCCCGGGCCACCGAGCTCATGGAGCGCATCGACCTGGAGGTGGACCCGACGATGGGCGGCATCGACGAGCCGGCCCTGACCGTCACCACGACCACGGGCGCCGTCCGGCGGGCCAGGGTGAGCGACCCGCTCGGCTCTCCCACCAACCCCCTCTCCGACGAGCGGCTGCTCGCCAAGTTCCACGGCCTCGCGCCGGGCCGGACACCCCTGGCGGATCAGGTCATGGCCCTCGACTCCCGCCCGGACGCGCGCGGCCTTCTCCCGCTCCTGTGACGCCCGTCTCGGAGCGGATGGCGCCCGCGGCGAAGGCCGGCCGCGCCGCCCTGGCTGCCGGGCCGCGCGTGCCGACGAGCCGACCGGCCGGTGAATGCCCGGCTGGAGCGCCCGGCCCTTGTACGTTGAGTACGTCACCTCAGCGTCCGGCGTGACCGGGACCACGTCCTCGATGCCGGGCACGCCCAAGAGGTCGACGTCCGGTGCCTCCCCGGCCGGCCACGTCCGTTCGCAGTGATTGCCGCGCGGTCCACGCAGGGGTGTGGCGCCGAGTCCCTGGAGGGTCATGGAGAAGCCGGTGGTGCCGCGCGAGAAGGCGCCCGCGGTGCGGGTACTGATCGCGCCCGCAGACGTCTGGCGCGCCGGGCTCGGCATAGCGGCCGTCGTCGCCGTGGTGTTCTTCGTACGCTTCGTGCTCATCGACGCGGGATCGCTGATCACCATGCTGGTGATGGCGTGGTTCCTCTCGCTGGCCATGGAGCCCGCCGTGCGCCGCCTGTCGCGGCGAACCAGCCGCGGGAGGGCCACGCTGCTGGTGATGACGCTGTTCACCCTGGCCGTGGTGGTCTTCTTCCTCCTGTTCGGCAGCCTGTTCGTGCAGCAGGTCGCGGTACTGCTGGAGGCGCTGCCCGGGATCATCACCGGCGTCGTGGAATGGCTCAACACCCGTCTCGGCACGCGTTATGACATCTCCGACATCCTCGCCTCCGTCAACCTGACCCCGCAGCAGGCGGCCGAGTACGCCCAGGGTGCGCTCAGCGGCGTGCTCGGCCTGCTGGGGACGGTGGTGGGGGCGGTGTTCAACATGTTCACCCTGCTGTTGCTGACGTTCTACTTCTCGGCCGACGGGCCGCGGCTGCGCCGATGGATCGCGCAGTTGCTGCCCGGCCGGTTCCAGGAGGTCTTCGTCACCGTCTGGGACGTGTCCACGAGCAAGACCGGCGGGTACGTCTCTTCCCGGCTCGTCCTCGCCACCATCAACGGCACCGCCTCGGCTCTGGTGTTCCTGGCGCTCGGCATGCCGTCCTGGCTCGCGCTCGGGGCGTGGACGGGCCTCGTCGCTCAGCTCGTGCCCACCATCGGCACCTACATCTCCGTCGCCCTGCCGGTCGTGGTGGGGCTGGTCTCGCCCCGGCCCTGGATCGGCCTGGCGGCACTGGGCTGGGGACTGTTGTACCAGCAGGTGGAGAACCTGACGCTGGAGCCGAAGATCAGCTCAAGGGCGGTGGACATCCATCCCGGGGTGTCGTTCGCGGCAGTGATCCTGGGGGCGTCGCTGTTCGGTGCGATCGGTGCGCTGCTGGCCGTGCCCATGGTGGCCATGCTGCTCTCGCTGGTCGACACGTTCGCCACGCGCCAGGAGGTGCTGGAGGCCGCGGCGAAGAAGCCGCCCCCGCCGGCGGCGAAACCGGCGCCGCCGAAGTGACGCGGGGACACACCCGCGTCACTTCGGCGCTCGCGCCGCGGACCTCGCAGGCCCGGCGCGAAATCCCCTACAGGCCGCTTCTGTCGAAGGACTTCATCTCCCGGCCGTGGACCGCCAGCGCGTAGATGATGACGACGTCGAAGGCGATGACGATCAGCGACCAGAACGGGTAGGCGGGGAACCAGGCGAAGTTGACGAGCGCCTGGAGGGAGGCGAGGACGATCCCGACCACCCGTCCCCAGGTCTTACCCGACATGACGGCGGCGCCGGCGAGGAGGACGACCACACCCATGATCAGGTGGAACCATCCCCAGGCCGTGTAGTTGACGGGAATCGCCAGGTTGTTGGCGGTGACGAGGTAGAAATCCGTGTTGAAGATCCCTACCAGCCCCATCATCGCCTGGAAGCAGCCCAGGATGATCATCCCGATGCCGGCGAAGATCACCCAACCCACCCAGCCGGTGGGCCGAGGCGCCTCTTCCGCGAGCGGCGTCTGCGTCCGGGCCGTCTCCGTGCGCGGCGGCGTCGCCTGCTCCGGGATCTGGTCCCGGGATGGCTGCTGCGTGCGCGCGTGCCGTGGGTCTACCATGCTCGGCTCCCTCCGCACGGCGGAGCTTGGGAGGTGGTCCGCGTTCGCGACCGCGCCTGCACGCCGGCTTCGTCCGTGCAATCTCCGAGAATGCGACGGTCGAGCCGCTCAGAAGCACGCTCGGCGCCGCTCTTTCGCCTCCCCCTCTACCCCGCCACGTCAGCACTCTCCGCACCCTCTCCCAAAAGTGGGCAAATGAGGCGTAACCTCGCTTCTGGGCCTCGGGACGCATCTTTCCCCCTTGGACTTTTTACCTCTTCGCGGCGCTCGCCCGACGAAAACAAGGGGACCACCAGGACATATGGAGAGGCATGGACAGCTTCGACAACTGCCCTGCCGCAGAAGACAGCGGTCGCAGCTGCACCGATCCGGCACCGCCGCCCGGCCCGTCCTGGGCGGTGGCCTCATCGTGACACCACCGACCAGAGAGAAGACGTCCCATGAGCAACCTCGTCGCCATCTCCTGTCCCGATGCCGCCACCGCCGTGACGGTGCGGAACCGCCTGGCCGCCCGCTAGGCGGTGCTCCATGTCCGATCCGCACGCGCCGGCTCATCCGCAGGCCGGCGCCGTCCACAGGAACTACACCGGCGCCGTCTACGGATCGCTTCTGGCCGCCTCCGTGGTGGTCGGTGCCGGGAGCCTCGGCAGGTTCCCCCGGCTGGAACTGATCATCTTGTTGTTGGGCACCGGGGTCGTGTTCTGGGCCGCCCACGTGTACGCCCGGGTGTTCGGTGCCCGTACGGTCTTCCGGGCCATGAGCATGGCCGACATCCGCAGGGCCTGTTCGGAAGAGCGGCCGATCGTCGAGGCGGCGGTCCTGCCGGCCGTCGCCGTGGCCGTCGGCCCGCTGCTGGGGCTTGGGGCGCAGGGCACCGCATGGCTGGCTCTCGCGGTCGCCGTCGCCTCGCAGGTCGCCTGGGCGGCCACGGCGGCGGTGAGGATCGGGGCCTCCCTCAGGATGGTGGCGGTCACGAGCGTGATCAACCTGCTGCTCGGACTGGTCATCGTGGCGCTCAAGGCCGTACTCCACCACTGACCAGGCTCGCCCGCCGGACCGGCGGGTGCGGCCGATCGATGTGAGGTGACTATGCGCAGGTGGAAGAGGGAGGTCCGTGCTCTGCACGCGCGCCGGCCGGTCGGCGGACGGAGTGCAGGGTGACCAGGATTCCCGCCGCCCACGGCCCGGCCGCCTCGTCGCGGAGGCTGCTGGCGCCCCTCGCCCTGGCCCAGTTCATCTGCAGCTTCGCCGGCTCGAACATGAACGTGATGATCAACGACATCGGCGAGGACCTGGACACGACGGTGCAGGGCGTGCAGGGCACGATCACGCTGTTCTTGCTGATCATGGCGGTGCTCATGATCCCCGCCAGCAAGCTGACCGACCGCTGGGGCCGCAAGCGGTGCTTTCTGGCGGGCCTCGCCCTGTACGGGGCCGGCGCCCTGATCAGCGCGTTCTCGCCCGGTCTCGGCGTGCTGATCCTCGGCAACTCGGTGCTCGAAGGGGTGGGTACGGCGTTGCTGATCCCACCGGTCTACATCTTCGCGACGATGGCGTACGACGATCTCCCGTCGCGGGCCCGGGCCTTCGGCGTGATCAGCGGCCTGGGTGGCGTCGGGGCGGCGGCGGGCCCGCTGATCGGAGGATTCATCGCGACGGCGATCGACTGGCGGGCCGCCTTCGTCTTCCAGGCGGTGGTCGTCGCGTTCATCTTCTTCCTCAGCCGGGGGCTCGTCGACCCCGTGGCGCCGGATCCGGAACGCCCCTTCGACGCCGCCGGGGCGGTTCTGTCGGCGGTCGGCATGTTCTTCGTGGTGTTCGGGATCCTCCAGGCCGACAACGACGCCGCGCTGATGGCGGCGTTCCTCGCGGTGGGGGCCGTCCTGCTGGCCTGGTTCTTCCTGCACATCCGATCCCGGGAGCGGGCGGGGCGGGAGCCGCTGCTGTCGACGGGGTTGTTCCGGAACCACACGTCCAATCTCGGCCTCGTCACCCAGAACATGCAGTGGCTGATCCTCATGGGAACGTCGTTCGTCGTCTCCGTCTTCCTCCAGACGGTCCGCGGGTACAACGCGATCCAGACCGGGGTCATCTTCACCGCGGCGACCGTGGGCGCCCTCGTCGCGTCGCTGGCAGCGGAGCGGCTGGCCAGGAAGTATTCGCAGAAGTCGCTGATCTCGGCGGGTTTCGCCATGACCGTGGCCGGGATCGGCATCCTGCTCGCCCTGGTCGGGGCGTCCTCGAGAGTCGTCGCCTTCGCGCCGGGACTGCTGCTGATCGGCCTCGGCGTGGGCGTGATGCTGACCCCGTCGGTCAACGTCGTGCAGTCCAGCTTCCCCGAAGAACTGCAGGGTGAGATTTCCGGATTGTCACGCAGCGTCTCCAACCTCGGCTCGTCGTTCGGCACGGCGATCGTCGGCACGATCCTCATCTCCAGGTCGGCCGAGGGGGAACATTCCTACGCTCTCGCCATGATCGCTCTCGCGGTCTTCGCGCTGATCGGCCTCGCCGCCGCCATCAGCCTCCCGTCCGGTTCGGGGCCGCCCGGCCCGGCATAGCCTGCCGGGCCGTGCCGTACGGACGCCTCCGGTCCGCCGTGCCGCGGGCCTCCGGCCCTGGGCTGCGCCGCGCCGCCTACCGGCCGGCGCGGTCGAGCTGCTCGTCGAGGGCGACGGCCGCGGCGATGATCGCCAGATGCGTGAACGCCTGCGGGAAGTTGCCGAGCTGCTCGCCCGACGGGCCGATCTCCTCAGCGAACAGGCCGACGTGGTTGGCGTAGGTGAGCATCTTGTCGAAGGCGTAGCGGGCCTGTTGCAGCCGGCCGGCGCGGGCCAGGGCCTCGACATAGAGGAAGCTGCACAGGTTGAAGGTGCCCTCGCAGCCGCGCAGCCCGTCCGGGGAGGCGGCTGGATCGTAGCGGTAGACGAGACTGTCGCTGACCAGCTCGCGGTCCATGGCGTCGAGGGTGCTCAGCCAGGCCGGGTCACGCGGGGAGATGAAGCCGACGCGGGGCATGAGCAGGAGCGAGGCGTCCAGCACGTCGGTGGCGTAGTGCTGGACGAAGGCCTGCCTGCGCGGGTTCCATCCGCGGTCGACGATCTGGCTGAAGACGGCGTCGCGGGTGGCCATCCAGCGGACGAGATCGGCCGGGCGCGAGTAGGTGGTGGCCATGCGGATGCCGCGATCGAAGGCGACCCAGGTCATCAGACGGCTGTAGGTGAAGTCCTGGCGCCCGCCGCGGGTCTCCCAGATGCCCTCGTCCGGACGGTCCCAGGCGTCGGCCAGCCAGTCCAGCACGCCGGCGAAGGATCGCCAACCACGGATGTCCCCAATCTCCTGGGCCTGGGCCAGGGCGTCGGCGGCCTCACCGTATATGTCCAGCTGGAGCTGGTCGGCGGCCGCGTTGCCGGCCCGGACCGGCGCGGACTTCTGGTACCCCTCCAGGTGGTCGAGGACCTCCTCGGTCAGGTAGGGGTCGCCGTCGATCCGGTACATGATCTGCAGCGGCTCGCCCGAGGCGGTGCCGCCGGCCTCCAGGCGCTCGCGCAGCCATCTGCGGAAGGCCTGGGCCTCCTCGACGAAGCCGAGGTCGATCAGGGCCCGGACGGACAGCGACGCGTCGCGGACCCACGTGTACCGGTAGTCCCAGTTGCGCTCGCCGCCGATCTGTTCCGGCAGGCCCATCGTGGCGGCGGCGATCGGCGCGCCGGTGGGCGCGTAGGTGAGCAGCTTGAGAGTGATCACCGAACGGTTGACCATATCGTGCCAGCGGCCGCGGTACCGGGACGCGCGCAGCCAGTCATGCCAGAAGGCGCGGCACGATTCGATGCTCGCGCGCACCTCGTCGGCGGTCAGAGGGGCTGCCGCGTGGTGCCCGCCGCTCCCGCCGGCACCGCTCTCGGTGGTCAGGACGACGAAGGCCGTCTCACCGGCCTGGAGGACGAAGTCGGCGGTCACGTCGTCGCCGTCGGGGCGCAGCGAGAGAGAGGGGGGAACCTGCACGTGCAGGTCCGTTCCCGGGCCACGGAGAAGAGCCGAGCCGTCATCGAGGAAAGTGAGGGTGTGCGGTGCCCGCCCGTAGTCGAAGCGGGGACGGCAGACAAAGGAGAAGGGCAGGCTGCCCCGGACCACCCGGACGACCCGCACCAGACGGTGCCGGTCGGTGGGGATGCTGGAGGGGTTCGGTTCCATGAAGTCGGCGACCTCTCCGACGCCGCCGGGAGCCATGAAGCGGGTGACGAGGATCGCGGTGTCCGGTAGGTAGAGCTGCCGGATGGTCACTCCGGCGACGCGGCCGGAGTCGACGGCGAGCCGGCAGAAACCGCCGCGTTCGCTGTCGAGCAGGGAGGCGAAGATACTCGGGGAGTCGAACCGTGGCGTGCACCACCAGTCGATGGCGCCCGTTCCGGAGATGAGCGCGGCGGTCTGCAGGTCCCCCACCATGCCGTGGTCCGCGATCTGCGGGTAGTCGTTCATGGTTCCTCCGTCGTTCGCCGGGCGTGCCGAGCGACTGCCTCCACGCCTGCCGGGTGACCGGCCGCCGAGGGGACGGAGCAGTACTTTCCACTCTAACCACGGGACACGGCACGGAGCCGCCTCGGGTGGACGCAGAGTCAACGGGCCCGCGACTCCCGGCCATGGACCGCCCGGCGCTCCGCTCCCTAGGTTGATCAGACGTGACCGTCGCCGACCGGCGTCCGGTGGTGCGCCACCTGATCGGCCCCTGGCGCCGGCTGCGTCGTCGGGGGTGGCGGCGCTCGTCGCATGAAAGTGATCGTCGTGACGCAATCTCTGTACTACGTGGACGAACCTTCGCACCCGCGCTGGACCGAGCACGTGGGAACGCTGGACGTCGTACGGCCCGGGGAGCTGACCGCCGAGGCCCTCGCGGCGTGGCGGGCGATGCAGCGTGGCCGGCCGCAGCAGTTCAGCCTGCTGCGCCGGTGGAAGTCCGGGCAGTATCGGACGAAGGCGGGCCTGATCCAGCACGTACGGATGGCCGAGGCCGCCGCGGCGGCCGGGGTTCGCACCATCGACCTCAGCGTGAGGGCGGAATCGGAGTACAAGGACGCGCTGGGCAACGCCACGGGCGTCATCGCGTCGGGAGAGGCGCGCCGCCCCCGCTTGCGGGGTGCGGCATGATGCTGCGGGCGGCGATGGCCCGGCGGCTCGGCCAGCCGTGCGTGCACGTGCCCTCCGCGCGGCTCGGCCTCTACCTGGCGTTGCGCCACTGGACGCGGCCGGGCGACCGGGTCCTGATCGCGCCGACCAACTGCGAGACCGTGCTGTTCACCGCCCTGGCCGCCGGGCTGGAGCCGGTGATGGCCCCGGTCAGCATCCGCGACGGCAACATCGACCCGGCCAGGGTCGACTACCGGGGGCTTGCCTGCGTCGTCACCACCCACCTGTACGGTCAGCCCGACCGGATCGTCGAGCTGGAGGCCGCCTGCAGGGAACGAGGCCTCGTGCTCGTCGACGACGCCGCCCACGCGCTGGGTGTGCAGGTGGCGGGGCGCCCGCTGGGCACCTTCGGCGACGTCGGGGTGCTGAGCCTGGCCAAGCACGGCCGCGCCATGTCGGGCGGCTTCCTGACCAGCGCCGACACCGCCCGGCTCGCCGGGGCGGCGGGCACGCTGGACACGCTGCTGCGGCCGGGGACCTGGCACGGCCACCTGCGTGACCTGCTGCGGCCGATGGCCCGCGAAGCCGTCGCCCGGGCCGGGCTCACCGGCCCCGTGTGGCAGGCGATGAAGGCGACCGGCCTGGCATCCTGGGGAGCCCGCTGGGAGGGGCACCGCGTGGCCGCGCGCGAGCCCGAGCTGCGTGCCACGCTGGCGATGCCCTTGAGCGACGAGAACGCGCGGCTGTCGGCGCTCGACCGCTGGCTCCGCGTCGACCAGGCCGCCTGGCGTACGCGTCAGACCGCGGGGCTGCGCCGCTACCAGCTGACCCGCCTGCGCACGGCCGAACGTGAACGCGGGCGCAGGATCGTCGGCGTCGAGAGGCTGCGGGCGACGCCCTGGGCCGCCGACGGCGTCAAGGAAGGGCTGGCCCTGCCCCTGCTCCGCGTCCCGCTGCTCGTCCGGCAGCGGGACGAGGTGGTGCGGGCCCTCGAACGGCGCGGCGTGGTGCCCGGCTTCATCTACGACCCGCCGCTGAGCGACTATCTCGCCCTGGTGCGACCGGGCCCCGCCCAGGCCCACGCCCGCTGGTGGACCCGCCACGTCCTGCCCGTCGACCCCCTGGACGCCGAGCGCGTCGAAGCGCTGCTCACCGAGCTCGGCGTCCACCCGGCGCCGGCGCTCCACGACGTCCTGGCCTGAGGCGGGCACCGGTCAGGAGTGGGCGGGGCGGCGGTGGACGAGCCGCAGGCCCATCTCGATCAGTGCCCAGCCCAGGCGGGTCTCCCAGCGGCGGGCGGCATGGACGGGTGTCTCGGCCAGGCGGCTGCGCTCAGCCTCGGCGCGCAGTTCAAGGGCGCGGACGCGCTCGACGTACAGGAACAGGTCGGTGTTCATCGGCCCTCCCAGGGGTCGTTTCAGGCACGGAGTGGATCGCTTCGGGGCGGGGAGCGGGTCGCTTCAGACGCGGAACGGGAAAGCGTTGACGTGCAGGGCGACATTTTCGCGGCCCTGCGTGTCGCCGGCCTCGCGGGCCGCCGTGCCGCGTTCGCGCCACTTCGCGACCAGCTCGCCGAGCTCGCGGCCGAGCTCCTGCAGTTCCTCGGCCGTGAGCGTGAACAGGAACTCGGAGCTGAACGACGCGCCGCGCCAGTCGTCGCTCCACGCGTGCTTGCTGTCGAGGTATTCCTCGTACATCTCGTTTCGCTGGCGGGCGTACACGCGGGAGACGGCGGTGTGGACGGCGGCCCGTTCTGGGGCGTCGCGCCAGTCCTCGTCCCTGGTGCTGACGGTGGTGGAGACCGGCCGCCACCACCGCTCCCTGCCGTCGCCGCTGCCCGGCTCGGCCTCCTCGATGATGCCGTGCGCGGACAGCTTGCGCAGGTGGTAGCTGACCAGGGACACGGCCTCGTCGACCTTGTCGGCCAGCTGGGACGCGGTCGCCGTGCCCACCATGAAGAGCGCGCGGTAGAGCTTGATGCGCAGCGGGTGGCCCAGCGCCTTGAGCGTGTCGATGTCCTTGACGCGATGGTTCTTCTCGGTGACCATGATTCCACCATAGAAGCGAAAGGAAATTTGCGCAATACAAGTTGCACAAATTTCGCTTCCTATCTGGGCGCGAGGACGACCGGCTCCTGAGCGACGGGAGCGCGCGCAAAGGCCGCCCGGCGCCGTCAGGCGCCGGGCGGCCGGTGGAGGTCGCTACCTCACGGGCAGGTCGTAGACGCGGCGCACGCTGCTGCCGAGCCGGCTCACGTCGGCGCCGTACACGTGGAGCGACACCCCGACCTCGTCGCTGGTGTTGCGCACCATGTGGATGTCACCGGGCGGCGCGAACCCGCTGACCTCGCCGGGGCGGTTGGCCGCGCGCCCGATCTCCACCAGATGGTGACCCATGTCGCGGTAGAGGGTTTCGTACTCGATGCCGCTGAGGATGCCGAACGTGCACCACGCCACATGGTCGTGGATCATCGTGAACTGGCCGGGCCGCCACACGACCGCCACCACCGAGAAGCGCTCCTGGGCGTGCAGCACGTGCGAGACGTACCCGTCGGGTGAGCCCGCGCGCTCCTCCGGCGTGAGGATGTCGAGCCCGGGGAGGCCGTCGCGGAGCAGATCGGCGACGGCGTGCGCGGTGTCGCGGGGCTCTATCTCGCGCGCCACGATCGCGGAGATGCCGGACACGAGCAGATCCAGCCCCGGACGGACGGCGGTGACGGTGCGCATGAGGTACTCCCTGGAAAATCGCCTTCCCTTCCACCGTGTCCCACTTGCATCGATAGGTCCAACAGAAGTCTTCTGGCCTATCGATAGATAGGATTGATAGATGCTCGACGTCACCCGGCTCCACGTCCTGGTCGCGGTCGCCCGTACGGGGTCGCTCACCGCTGCCGCCAGGGAACTCCACTACTCCCAGCCCTCGGTCAGCCACCACCTGGCCAGGCTGGAGGCGGAGACGGGAGCCAAGCTCATCCAGCGCGCCGGGCGCGGCATCCGGCTCACGGACGCCGGCCGGCTGCTCGCCGAACGCGCCGCCGACATCATCGGCCGCCTCGACGCCACGTCCGAGGAACTGGCCGCCCACGTCGGGCTGCGCACCGGCCGCGTGCGGCTGGCCGCCTTCCCCTCCGCGCTCGGCACGTTCATCCCGAAGGCGGCCGGCCTGCTCGCCGCCGCCCACCCCGGGCTGCGCCTGGAGCTCATGGAGACCGAGCCGCCGGAGGCGCTCAGGCTGCTGCGGGCGGGCCGGGCCGACGTGGCGGTGATGTTCCGGTACGACGACACCGCGCCGGAGGACAACGGCCTCCACATGATCCACCTCTTCGACGAACTCAGCTACCTGGTGTCCAGCGCCCCGGCCGGAGGGCTGGAGAGCGGGCTGGCCGAGCATGCCGGCTCACCCTGGATCGCGGGCTGCGACCGGTGCCGCAGCCACCTGCTGGACATCTGCGACAAGGCGGGATTCACGCCGCGCATCTCGTTCACCAGCGACGACATCGTGGCCGTGCAGGCCCTCGTGGCGGCCGGGCTGGGCCTGACCCTGCTGCCCGGGCTGGCGCTCACCGCCCACCGCCACCCCGGCGTTCACGTGACCGAGGTGCCCGGCTCGACCCGGCACGTGTACGCCGCCGTCTACGGCGAACCACCCCACCCACCGGCCACGGAAGCACTCGTGAAGGCGCTGCGAGAAAGCCTTTGACGCCGTTCCTACGATGGCCGCATGCCAGACATCGCGACGCTCGCCGTCTTCTGCGTGGCCGTCCTCGGGCTGCTGCTCGTGCCCGGGCCTGCGGTCGTCTACATCGTCACCCGCAGCGTCGCGCAGGGCCGCGCCGCGGGCGTCATCTCCGTGCTCGGCGTGCACGCGGGCTCGCTGGTCCACATCGGCGCGGCGGCGCTGGGCATCAGCGCCCTGCTGGCGGCCTCGGCCACGGCGTTCACCGTGGTCAAATACGTGGGCGTGGCCTACCTCCTCTGGCTCGGCGTGCGCAAGCTGATGCGCGGCGAGGACGGCGCGGACACCGTCGAGCTGCACGTGCAGTCGAAGCGGCGGCTGTTCTGGGAGGGGTTCGTGGTCAACGTGCTCAACCCGAAGACGGCCGTCTTCTTCGTGGCGTTCCTGCCGCAGTTCGCCGATCAGCGGGCCGGGCCGATCGGACCGCAGATCCTGCTGCTCGGCGCGATCTGGCTGGTGCTCGGTGTGGCGTCGGACGGCACGTACGCGATGCTCTCCTCGGCGCTGGCCGGCCGGATCCGCGGGTCCGCCAGGGCGCGCCGGCGGCTCGAGCTAGGGAGCGGCGTGGTCTATCTGGGTCTGGCGGCGTGGCTCACATCCGCGAAGGCATGACAAGGGCGGAAATTTCCCAGCCATAGTGCGATAGTTGAGATCACAGGCTCGAGGGGGACGACACGTCGCGACGTACCTAATGGGCGGACCCATGGACACGCCACCACACCGCCTCGCGCTCGAACGGGTCGTCGAGGTCTACTCCGGTCACGACGACCTCGTCGGCGTGACCGGATCCGGATACGTGATCGGCGCCGACCTGGTGCTGGCCTCCGGCCAGGTGGTCGGGCCCGGCAGGCCGTGCCAGGTGCGCGCGCCCTGGTCGGCCCGGTGGATCGCGGCAGAGCAGGTGTGGCGTGGACGCGGCGCGGCCAGCGCGGTGCTGCTGCGGGTGCCCGGCTCCCCGTGGGCCGAACTGCCCGGCATCGAACACGTGCGCTGGGCCAGGGCCGCCGCACCCGGCGTACGGTGCCTGGCCAGAGGGTTTCCGCGGGCGGGGCAGCGGGCCGGGTTCCGCGACGCCGAGACGCTGGCCGGCGTGGTGGACGCCCCGGCCGACGCGGCGTCGAAGGCGCTGACGGTCTCCGTGGGGAATCCCGGGAGCCACGCGGTGCCGGGCTCGCTCTGGGGCGGCCTGCCGGGCGCCGCCCTGCTCGCCGAACCGGCCGGCCAGCTCATCGGCGTGATCACCTCAGGTACCGCACCGCGGCTGGACGCCGTACCGGTGACCGCGCTGCTGAGCGACGCGCGTTTCCGTGAGCTGGCCGGCGTGCCGCCCGGCCGGCTCGAGACCGTGACCGGCGACGAACCCTCCGTGCCGCTCGCCGACCTGCTGTCGCCCGCCCGTGACGACCCGCCGCCGGACGGCCCCGGCTGGACGCTGCTGCAGGCCCGTCACGCCGTCGTGCCCTTCCTGGGGCGGGAGGAGGAGCTGGCGCGGCTGCGCGCCTGGGCCGCCGAACCGGCCCCGCTGTCGATCGCGGTGCTGACCGGCCGCGCGGGAACCGGCAAGTCGCGCCTGGCGGGCGAGCTGTGCGCGGAGCTGGCGGGGTCCGGCTGGGACGCCGGCCTGCTCCCCCTCGACGCGCTCTGCGACCTGGACCCCGAACCGGACGCGGCCGCCGGCTGCGCGGCGGTGGGCGGACGGGCCGGTGCCGCGCTGGATGCCGTCCGGCCGACGTTGCTCGTCGTCGAGCATCCCGAACCGTCCGTTCCCCTGGTGGGGGAGCTGATCCGGCGGCTGGCCAAGCATGTCCGCAACCCCCGCGTACGGCTCCTGCTCGTGGCCCGCGAGCCGGGCGAGCCCGGGTGGTGGCGGCGCCTGGACACGGCGGCGGGCGGCTGGCTGCGGCGGCTCAACACCACGACGATCCAGCTCAACACCCGCCCGCTCACCCTGCCCGAGCGGACGGAGCACGCCCGCGCCGCCATGAAGGCGTTCGCCCCCAGCCGGGCCGCGCTGCCCGCCCCGCCCCATCTCGACGATCCCGAGTACGGCCTGCCGCTCCACGTCCACCTGGCCGCCCTGATGCGGCTGCGCGACGAGGGCGAGCACGCGCGCGGCGGGCTCCTGGAGCGGTTCGTCGCGCGCGAACTGCACGAGTGGGCACCGGCCCGGCCCGCCGGCCACCAGCGGATGGACGACGTGACGGCGCGCCAGGCTACGGCGGTGGACGCGGCGACCGCGCGCCAGGCCGTGGCGGTGGTCACGCTCACCGCGCCCACGCCCGCCGAACTGCCCGGCCTGCTCGCGGCCGTGCCGGGACTGCGCGACGCCGCGTCCAGCGGGCCCGGGCTCGACGGCCCCGTCCACGACGTGGTGGCCTGGCTCCGCCGGATCCTCCCCGGCGGCGAACGGCTCGTCCCGCGGCTCGTTCCCCTGGGCCCTGACCTCGTGGCCGAACAGCTCCTGTCCGGCACCGAGGACCTCGAATCGCTCGTGCTCGCCGTGCACGACCTCGACGGCCGGACGACCCGGCATCTCGTACGGATGCTGGACGTCCTGCGGGTGTCCGCGGGTGGGGAGCGGGTCAGGTCGGCGCTGCGGACGCTCGTCACGGCCAGGGCCGGCAACCTGGTCGAGGAGGCCGTGACCCGTCCGGGGACGCGGCTCGGCGACCTGGTCGACGCCGTACTCGGGCTGTTTCCCGCCGAACCGGAGGCCATGGCCGCGTTACCTGTACGGGCCGGGGGCGACCGGCTCGGCCTGCGGGCCCTCGACGTGACGCTCGGCGAACTGGCCGTGCACCGTCACCGGGCACGAGGCGAGCGGTTCGCCCTGGCGGAGGCGCTGTCCACGGTGTCGGGCCGGCTGGCGGCCGCGGGGCGCGTGGGCGAGGCGGTCGCCGCGGCGGCCGAGGCCGTGGAGATCCACGCGGCCGCTCCCCCGTACGAGGAGGTTGCCGGACGGGCGGAAGCGCTGTTCGACCTGGGGGCCTGCCTGTTGCTTGCGGGCGAGGCCGGGGGCGCGCTCAAGCCCGCTCAGGAGGCGGCGGCCAGGTTCCGGAAGCTGGCCGGGGACGACCCCCGGTATGCGGATGCGGCCGCGCGGGCACACCACAACCTCGCGTGCGCGCTGCTGGAGACCGGGCGGCTGGGTGAGGCGGTCCGGGCGTACGAGGCGGCGGGCGGGGACGGCGAGTTCGCGGGGCACCTGGCTGCCCTCCTGTCCGTGCCCGCCGCACGTCACCCCGGCACGACCTCGCAACCCCCGGCACCGCCGAGCGTCCCCGCTCCGCGCCTGGGGCGGTCCGGTTCCCCTCTTGGCGAGGCGGGTACGGCGGTTGTCTGGACGGGTGGGGCCGGGGCCGGCGGGGTGGTGCCGTCCGTGCCGGGAGCGGCGGCGACGGGCGGTGTGCGGCCGCTCGGCGTTCCGGTCGGGGGAACGGGTTTCCCGACGACGGACGCCGTCGCCGCGCCCGCGCCGCTGATGCGGTTCGACGGGCCGGATCCCGCGGCGGTGCCCGAGCTGGCCGCGTGCCTGGCCAGGGCCGCCACCGCCGCCGTCGAGCACGTGGCCCCGACGAGCAGGGACGTGGCCCGCCGCCTCCACCTCCTCGCCGCCTGGCTCGAAGCTCGGGACAAGCCGGCCGACGCCCTCGTCCCCGCGGGCGCGGCCGCCGTACGGCTGCGCGGCCTGGCCGCCGAGGGGCCGGAGCCGCGGTCCATGCTGGCGGAGACCGCGTGCATGCTGGCCAGGCTCCACACGCGGCTGGACGACCTGGACGCCGCCGCACGTTCCGCCTCGGAGGCCGTACGGAATCTGCGTGCCCTGGTCGCGCTCGACCCGGGCGGGCATCGCACCCGCCTGGCCGGGCAACTGCTGGTGCTGGGCGAGTTGCTGCTGGCGGACGACCGGCCCGAGGCGGCGCTCGGCCCGTTGCAGGAGGTCATGTGCGTGGCGGCGGAGCGGCACACCGCGACGCGGGCGAACGCCCGGCGGCTGCTCGGCCTCTGCCTGGACGAGCTGGGCAGGACCGCCGACGGCGCGGCGCAGCTGGAGGCCGCCGCCGAGCTGTACGACCTGGCCGGCGGCCACGCCCGGCAAGCGGCGGCGGTGCGGGCGAGGCTGGAGCGGATGCGCACGGCGCCGGACGTTCGCGACGTCGAACGGCCCTGGCTGCTGGCGATGGTCGCCCGCGATCCCGGGCAGGCCGTGTCCGGCGCGGAACAGCGGCTGGCGGAGTGCAGGCAGTCCTTCGAGAGCGCGGGCGTACCGGGGCTGGAGGAGATCCACGCCTACCTGGCCGCGCAGGCGACGCTCGCCCGCGCCTGGGCGGACGCCGGGCGGGCCGGGGACGGCCTCGCGCTCGCGATGCAGGCGGCCGAACTGTTGCAGCGCTATCCCGTACCGGATCGGCCCCACGCGATCGCCGTGGGCATGGTCGCGGCGGCGCTCGGGCGCTCGCTCGCCGGGCTCGGCCGCCATGAGGAGGCCGTTCCGCACCTGCGCACCGCGATCGAGTCCTACGAGCCGCAGACCGGTACGAGCGCCGCCTTCCGTACGGAGCTGGCGGAGCTTGCCATCCTGGAGACCGTCGCGCTGTCCCGTGCCGGTTGCCCACCGGACGCGGAGGCCGCCGCCGACCGGCTGGCGGGGCTGTACGAGGGGCTCGTGGCGGACGGGCTCCATGATCCCCTGGCGCACGCCGGCGCGCTGCGGCTCCAGGGCGGCATCCGCTTCGCCCGGCGGAACCCCGAGGGCGCGCTCCAGTCGGTCACCCGGGCCCTCGACGTCACGGGCACGGCGTCCGGCGATGGGCTGCTGGTCGCCACCTGCCTGGAGCTGGGCGGGTTGTGCCTGGCCGAGCTCGGCCGGAGTGGCGAGGCCAGGGCGAAGCTGGAGGAGGGGACGGCGTCGCTGGCGAAGCACGGTCGTGTCCCGCCGGATCTCGTCGACGCGCACGTGCTGGCGCTGATCAGGCTGGCCGGGCTGCGCGTGGCTGAGGAAGGGCCCGCCGCCGGGGTGGCTCTGTGGGCGCGGATTCTCGGCATGCGGCCGTTGCCGGGGGTGGACGTGCTGGAGGCCCTGGTCGAGTCCCTGGCCGGTTTCGCGGGCGACGTATCGGACCTGGGGCCGGCGCTGGCGGCGTTCACCGACGCTCTGGAGCGGGAGGTGCCGCTGAGCGGCACCGGCCCCGAACTGCACGCGAAGTACGGGCGCTGCCTCGCGAGGTTCCGGGACGCGGCAGCGCCGGCGGGAGACGACGGGACCACCCGCGTGCCCCCGGAACGGGCCACGGAACTGACCGCCGAGCTGACCATCCGTGTCCACCGGAACCTCGCCGCCGCGTCAGGCGCGCACCGTACGGAGCTGGGCCTCGCGCTGGCCGCCCTGGCCAGGATCGGCCACGCCGACCTCGCCGTCATGGAGCAGGCCATCGACCTCCTCACCGAACGACCGGCCGGCACGCCTGACCGGCCCGGCGAACGACCGGGCGGCAAACCCCGTCGGCCCGGCGAACGGCCGGGCGACACGACGGCCGGCACGCGCCGCCGGCCCGGCGGCGTGCTGGTCGACGTGCTCAACCGTTATGCCGTCCGGCTGCTCGAAGAGGACCGGGCCGTCGAGGCCCTGGCCCACTGCGAGCGCGCCGCCGATCTCTGCGACGAGCTGGACGACCCGGCCCTCGCCGCCGTCACCTACGCCCGGCTCGGCACCGGCCTGTCCGTGCTCGACCGTCCGCAGGCCGCGCTGGAGGCGATCACCTGGTCGCTGGCGGAGCTGGACCGGGCCGCGGCGTCGGGACAGGAGCTGCCGCACGTGCGGGCCGAGGCCGTCCGGGTGCGCGGGCAGGTGCTGCGGGCGTTCGGGAGGGGGCAGGAGGCGCTGGCTCACCTGGTGGAGGCGCTGGAACTGTTCGTGCAGCTGTCCGACGACGCGGCCACCGCCGATACCGCCGCGACGATCGCCGACGACCTGCTGGCGTCGGGGCGGGCCGAGGAGGCCGCCGGGTACGCCAGGACTGCCGCGACCGGGTACGCCCCCGGCACCGTCAAGCACGCGCTGGCCATCCAGCGGCTGGCCAGGTGCCACCTGGTGCTCGGCGAGCTCACCGAGGCCAACGCGCTCGTGGAGCAGCTCATCCCGCTGGCCAGGCGGTCGCCGGACGACCTCACCCACCGGGCGATCCTCGCCGACTCGCTGGCGCAGAGCTCGGAGCTGCTGCCCCTGCTGGGGCTGGACGGCGGGACGGAGGCGGAGACGAGAGCGCGGGAGGCGATCGCGATCTACGACGAGCTGCTGGCCGCGGGCATGGAAGCGCAGGCTCTGCACACGGGCCGGGCGGGCGCCTGCCTGACGCTGGCCTCCGCGCTGAGGATGCGGGGCATGGCCGCCGACGCGATCCAGCCGCTGCGGGAGGCGGTCGCGGCGCTCGAACGCCATGGGCCCGGCCATCCCATGCTGCTGGGTCTGCTGTCCAGGGCGATGCTCATGCTGGGCGACGCCCTCATGGAGGCGGGCCGGGCGCTGGAGGCCGGGCTCGTCTTCCACCGGGCCGCGCAGGTCACCCGGGACACGCTGTTCAGAGCCGTGGCGCACGCCAAGCTCGGCCTCTGCCAGGAGGAACTGGCCAGGGACGACGCCGCCGACGCCGCGCTGCGGGTCTCCGCGGGGCTGCTGCGCGACCTGCTGGCCGACGGGCGCGGCGAGGGGCCGGCCGAGTTACTGCGTGACGTGCTGCACGGCCGGCTGCGGCTCATGGAGCGGGCCGGGCGGAACGACGAGGCGACGGCGATCCAGGACGAGTTACACCGCCTCGCCCGCACGCAGGCTCCGTGATCGCGGGTGGGAGCCGGAGCCCCGGCACCTCACCCGCGCGTAGAATGCGTGATCGTCGGTGACGGCTGCAACCGCGCCGCTCTCACCCGCGCGGGGCTTCGGGCGAGCCGCCCTCCGCGATCTCTCGTGCCCAGCGGTAGTCGGCCTTGCCTGCCGGCGAGCGCATCATCTCCGCCACGAACGCGTACGAACGGGGCACCTTGTACCCCGACAGTAACGTCCTGCAGTGCGCGTCCAGCTCCTCCTCGGTGACCTCGACGCCCTCCCGAGGCTCGACCACGGCCGCCACCCTGTTCCCCCAGCGTTCGTCCGGCACGCCGGTCACCACCGCGTCGAACACCGCCTGATGCCCCTTGAGCACCGCCTCGACCTCTTCGGGGAACACCTTCTCCCCGCCGGTGTTGATGCACTGCGAGCCCCGGCCGAACACGTTCACCGTGCCGTCGGTCTCGACGGACGCGAGGTCGCCGGTGAGCAGCCAGCGGGTGCCCTCCTCGTCGGTGACGAACGTGCGGACCGTCTTGGCGGGGTCGTTGTAGTAGCCGAACGCCACCCGGCCCGACCTGGCCACCGTCCCCATCTGCCCGGAGCCGGGCTCGACGGGTCTGAGCCGTTCGTCGAGCACGGCCAGCTTGACCACGGAGTTGGGCTGGTAGCGCAGGCCCTTCTCCGGCGAGGAGCCGGCCACGCCCGAGGCCGTGTAGCCGGACTCGGTGGAGCCGAGGTTGTCGAGGATCATGACGTTCGGGAGCAGCTCCTGCAGCCGGTCACGTACGGCGCCGGACAGGATGGCCCCGGTCGAGCTGACCACGAGGAGCGAGGAGACGTCGTAGCCGCCGCCCTCCAGCGCGTCCGCCAGCGGCCTGGCCATGGCGTCGCCGGTGATGTTCAGGGTGAACACGCGTTCCCGCTCGATCGTCCGCCACACCTCCGGGGCGTCGAACTTGCGCACGTACACCATGGCCGAGCCCATCCACCAGGCGATGAACGTGGCCATCTGCGCGGCCCCGTGCATGAGCGGCGGCGCGGCCATCATCACCATCGGGTTGGCCTTGACCGCCTCGTCGACGACCTCCTGCGGGGTGGCGCGCGGCTCGCCGTACGGGTTGCCGCCGCCGAAGCCCATGAACAGGTCCTCGACGTGCCACATCGCGCCCTTGGGCAGTCCGGTGGTGCCGCCGGTGTAGATGATGTAGACGTCCTGGCCGGAGCGCGGCGGGAAGCCCCGTTCCGGCTTGCCGCGTTCGAGAGCCGTCGCGTACGGCACCGCGGAGCCGATCGACGACGGCCCGCCGACCGCGACCAGGTGCTCGAGCAGCGGCGCCGCACCGGCCACCGCGCTCACCCTCGGGTCGAACTCCACGTCGTAGATCAGCGCCCTGATGTCGGAGTCGCGGTACAGGTAGAGCAGTTCGGCCTCGACGTAGCGGTAGTTGACGTTGATCGGCACGGCCCTGATCTTCAGCGTGGCCAGCATGCCCGCGACGTACGGGATGCCGTTGTAGAGCTGGATCCCGACGTGCTGGCCCGGCTGGACGCCCAGGTCCGCCAGGTAGTGGGCGAGCCGGTTGGCCTCGGCGTCGAGTTCGGCGTAGGTGCGCCGGTCCTGACCGCAGACGGCGGCCGTCCTGTCCCCGATCGTGTCCGCGAGCCCTTCGAACAGGTCAGCGTGGTTGAACTCCATCGAAGTCCTTCCCATGGTCCGGGGTGTGGGGGCCTGCCTCGCAGGTCACGGTCTGTCGCGTCCGACGATCCACATCGCGAAGAACTGGGATCCTCCGCCGTAGGCGTGGCCGAGCGCCGTGCGGGCGCCGTCCACCTGGTGCTCGCCCGCCGTCCCGCGCACCTGCAGCGCGGCCTCGGCGAATCTGATCAGCCCGGACGCCCCGATCGGGTTGCTGGACAGCACGCCGCCCGAGGCGTTCCACGGGATGTCACCGTCGAGTGCCGTGGCGCCCGACTCGGTGATCTTCCATCCCTCTCCTGCCGCGGCGAACCCCAGGTTCTCCAGCCACATCGGCTCGTACCAGGAGAACGGCACGTACACCTCGGCGACGTCGATGTCGCGGCGCGGGTCGGAGATGCCGGCCTGGCGGTAGACGTCGGCCGCGCAGTCCTTGCCCGCCTGCGGGCTGACCGTGTCACGCCCGGCGCGGAAGATCGGCTCCGAGCGCATGGCCGTGCCGTGCACCCAGGCGGGGGTGCCGGTGGCCGCGGACTCGGACGACAGCACCATGGCGCAGGCGCCGTCGCTGGACGGGCAGGTCTCCAGGTAGCGGATGGGTTCCCAGAGCATGGGCGTGGACTCGACCATGGCCCGGTCGATGCCGGGGATCCTCAGGTGGGCGTACGGGTTCTTCAGCGCGTTCAGCCGGTCCTTGACCGCGACGAGCGTGCCGATGTGGCCGGGGGCGCCCGACGTGCGCATGTACTCGCGGATGTGCGGCGCGAAGTAGCCGCCCGCGCCCACTACCAGGGACGCGCTGAACGGCAGGTGTGTGGAAAGCGCCCAGGTGGCGTTCGACTCCGACTGTTTCTCGAACGCCACGACCAGCACCCGCTCGTGCACCCCGCCCTGGATGAGCGAGGCGCCGACGAGGGCCGTCGAGCCGCCGACGCTGCCCGCGGTGTGCACCCGCATCATCGGCTTGCCCGCCGCGCCGAGCGCGTCCGCCAGGTACGACTCGGGCATCATCACGCCCTCGAACAGGTCGGGCGCCTTGCCGATGACGACGGCGTCGATGTCCCTGAACGTCAGCCCGGCGTCCTCCAGCGCCCGCAGCGCCGCCTCGCGCACGAGCCCGGCGATCGAGACGTCCGTGCGCCTGCTGCGGTAGCGCGTCTGCCCGATGCCGACGACAGCACAACGGTTTCCCACTACGCCTCCAACACGGTGACGAGGTTCTGCTGCAGGCAGGGGCCGCTCGTGGCGTGCCCGACGGTGCGGCGGGCGGCGCCGTCGTGAATGCGCCGCGCGGCCTCGCCCACGCGGATGAGGCCCGTGGCCATGACGGGGTTGGCCGCCAGCGGGCCGCCGGACGGGTTGATCTCCGTCTCGTCGCGCAGGCCGAGCGCCTCCCGCAGGATGATCTCCTCGTGCGGGAACTGGGCGTGCAGCTCCGCCACCTCGACGGGGCCCTTGCCGACCCCCGCGGCGCGTGCGGCGTCGGCGGCGGAGGCCGAGCGCGCCAGGTCGCGCATGCCCAGGTAGTGGGGCTCCGTGCGGTGGGCGATCCCCCGGATGTAGGCGGGCCGGGGGCACAGCCGGCTCGCCAGGTCGCCCGCCGCGAGCACGACGGCGGCGGCGCCGTCGGTGATGGGCGGCACGTCCGTCGTCTTCAGCGGCCGGACGGCGACGTCCTCGCCTTCGGGGTCCGGCAGGTCGAGCGCGTACGGGTTGCGCCGCCCGTCGGCCCGGCTGCGCCTGACGATCTCGTCCAGCTCCGCCCGGTCGGCGCCGGCCGCGTTCGCCTGGAGCGCGGCGTAGGAGAGCTGGTCGAGCCCGAGCGGCGCCAGGTAGTACGGGTCGAGCTGGAGGGTCATGATCGTGCGCAGGTCGCCCAGCGACGACTTGCCGAAGCCGTAGACCAGGGCCGAGTCGACGTCGCCGTGCTGGAGGCGCACCCATGCCTCGTACAGGGCCCAGGCGCCGTCCATCTCGACGTGGCTCTCGGAGATGGGCGGCCAGGCGGCGAGCGCGTCGAGGGCCGACACGAACGAGAAGGGGGCGCCCGCCAGGTAGTCGCAGCTGCCGGAGCAGGTGAAGCCGAACCGCTTGAGCCCGGTGCGCTCCTTGACCTCGCCGATCACGGGGCCGATGAGCTCGGGCTCGGTCAGGCCGGTGTCGTGGCCCGTGTGCCGCGTCTGGGCGAACGCGACGATCGCTACGTCTCTCATGGCCGCTCCACGTCGGGCTCGCCGGTGGGGGCGAACCAGCGGATGTTCGCCATGGACGCCGTCCGTTCGTGCTCGGGGACCCAGACGGCCTTGACGCGCATGCCCTGGCGTACGTCGTGTGCTGGTATGTCCCCGATCAGGGCGATCATGGGGATGTCGCTGCCGTCGAGCAGGATGTACGCCGACACGAACGGCACCTCGGGGGCCCGCGGGTCGGGCAGGTTGTTGATGGCGAACGTGGTGATCGTCCCGGTGTCGGGGAGTTCGAGCGTCTCCGGGATGGCGTCTCCGCATTCCGGGCAGGTCAGCCGGTACGGCACGTACACCTTGGCGCAGGTGGCGCAGCGGCCGCCGAGGAAGACGCCGCGTTCGATGCCCTCCAGGAAGACGCGGAGGGCGCCGCCCGCCTGGAGGCGGTACTCGGTGCGGACGTTGGCCACGATGTCGGTGACCTCAGGAACGAAACACGAAATGTCGGTAATCTGGCCGGTGGGGCGGTCTTTCCAGACCGGCCACACCCGCAGGCCCGCCCGCAGCCTTCTAGGATCACCCGCGTCCACGGCGTGCACGAGCGCGGTGTCCGCGCCGTCGAGCCTGATCAGCGCCCAGGCGAAGGGGCGGTCGAGCGGGTGGCCCGCACCGGGCTCGGGCACGTACGCCCACGTCGTCACCGTCCCCGCCGGGCCGACCTCGACGAACTCGCCGGTGACCGGTTCGCCGGTCGCGGGGTCGTACTCGAGGGGCGGCACGAGCACCTTGCCCTCCTTCGTGCGCACCCCGACGATGCGGCGGCCGCGTAATTCGCTGAGGAACCGGCCGATCACCGGGCCCGTGGTGCGCGTGTAACCGCCCGGGAACTCCAGAACGTGCCGGGCTACCAGCGGATCAGATGGCACGGTCGTGTCCCTCCCAGTACGGGTCGCGTAGCTTGCGTTTGACCAGCTTGCCGTTGGGGTCGCGGGGCATCTCCGCGATGAAGTCGATGCTCCTGGGCCACTTCATCCTGGCCAGGCGGCCCTCCAGCGACGCGAGCAGCTCGGCGGCCAGCTCCGGCCCCGGCTCGATGCCGGGCGCGGGCTCGACCACGGCCTTGATCTGCTCACCCCACTCCTCGTCCGGGATGCCGAACACGGCCACGTCCGCCACCTTCGGGTGGACCATGAGCTCGTTCTCGATCTCGGCCGGGTAGATGTTGGCGCCGCCCGAAATGATCATGTCGGCCTTGCGGTCGCAGAGGTAGAGGAAGCCCTCCTCGTCCAGGTATCCGATGTCCCCTACGGTGAAGTAGTCCTTGAGCCGGTTGGCGGCGGTCTTGGCGGGATCGCCCTTGTACTCGAACGGGACGCCCATCATCTTCATGTAGATCGTCCCGGGGGTGCCGGCCGGCACCGGCTCGCCCTGGTCGTCCACGACGAGCAGCTCGCTGATCGGCCAGGCCGAGCCCACCGTGCCCGGGTGCGCCTTCCAGCCCTCGGGCGTGGCCAGGGTGCCGCCGCCCTCGGTGGCCGCGTAGTACTCGTACACGCAGTCGCCCCACCACTCGAACATCGCCCACTTCACCGGGACCGGGCAGGGAGCGGCGGCGTGGATCATCCACCGCAGCGAGGAGAGGTCGTACGCGTGCCTGGTCTCCTCGGGCAGCGCGAGGAGCCGCTTGAAGTGGGTCGGGACCATGTGGGAGCTGGTGACGCGGTGCCGCTCGCACAACCGCAACATCTCCTCGGCGTCCCACCGGTCCATGTAGACGAGCGTGTGGCCCATGTGCAGGGCGCTCCCGCCGAACTGGGTCACTGCCGTGTGGTAGCTCGGCGAGGTCACCAGGTGGGCGTTGGGGCGGCCCGGCGTGATGCCGAACAGCCCGAGCAGACCCGTCATCAGCTCGGCCGAGTCGTCCGGATCCATCCCGCTCAGGTGGCGCCTGACGCCCTTGGGCTTGCCGGTGGTGCCCGAGGTGTAGTGCATGGTGGCGCCGGCGGTGCGGTCATCGGGCGCGGTGCCGGGCTGCCCGTCGGTCAGCTCGCGGGCCGGGCGGAAGCCGGCGGCCTGGCCGCCCAGGACGAACCGGCGCCCCGGCTCGACGGCCTCGGCGCCCCTCGCGCCCTCCTGGAGGAAGCGCGGGTGCACGAAGAACGCCTTCGCCTCGCTGTCGGAGACGATGTACGCGATCTCGGGGCCGGTCAGATGCCAGTTGACCGGGGTGTAGTACCACCCGGCCTGCAACGCGGCCAGGTAGAGGACGAGCCCGTCGGCGCCGTTCGGAACCAGCCCGCAGACGCCGTCGCCGGGCTCCAGCCCGAGACCGCGCAGGCCGTGCACGAGCCGGTTCGAGCGGGCCAGCAGGTCGCCGGCGCGGTGCTCCGTACCGTCGGGGTCGACGGCGGCGATCCACTCGGGGTCGGCCTGCGCGAGCCTCCAGAAGCCGAGCGTGCCCATCTACTCCCCCTGCTCATGGCCGGACCCAAACAGGAACCTGTTCTCGTTTGATGGGGGGAGCGTATCCTGGGGCGAAAGTTTGTAGCAAGCGCTTGATTCAGCAATTCGGAGGCATCCGTGGAGCTCCTGCCGATCAGCACCCCCCACTGCCGGGTCGAACGCGACGGCCACGTCCTGACCGTCACCATGAACCGGCCGGAGGCCCGCAACGCGCTCTCCTCGGACATGCTGGTCGGCCTGGCCTCGGCCTGGGCGTACGCGTCGGCGGAGCCGGAGATCCGGGTCGCCGTCCTGACCGGCGCCGAGGGCACGTTCTGCTCCGGGGCCGACCTCAAGGCGATGGGGCAGCCGTCCACCGACCCCGAGGTCCAGGCCAGGGCCGCGCGGATCCCCGATTTCCACTGGAAAGGGCTGCTGCGCCAGGACCTGCCCGCCAAGCCGGTCATCAGCGCGGTCGAGGGGTACGCGGTCGCGGGCGGTACCGAACTGCTGGTGGGCACCGACCTGCGGGTGGTGGCGGAGTCGGCCACGCTGGGCCTGTTCGAGGCCAAGCGCGCCCTGTTCCCCATGGGCGGGAGCGCCGTACGCCTGCCGCGGCAGATCCCGTACTGCCACGCCATGGACCTGCTGCTCACGGGCCGCGCGATCACGGCCGCGGAAGCGCTGTCCATGGGCCTGGTCAACCGGGTGGTCCCCGACGGGCAGGCGCTCGCGGCCGCCCGCGAGCTGGCCGAGGACGTCGCCGCCTCGGGCCCGCTGGCGGTCCAAGCGATCCTGCGCACCTACCGCGACACGCTCGGCCTGGCCGAGCCCGAGGCGCTGAAGGTCTCGGACGAGCTCGGCTGGCCGGTGATCGGTTCGGAGGACGCCAAGGAGGGCACCCGCGCCTTCCGCGAGAAGCGCTCTCCCGTCTACCGCGCCCGCTAGTGCTAGTGGTTGGTGCGGTCCAGATGCCGCCAATCAAGTCCACCACGCCGTGATCAGCCCGCAGCGGATCGCGTGGCGGCCACGGCCGCTGAGCGTCATCCCTGACGATGTTTCGCAGCGGATGAGCAGTCTCTGTTCATGTCCGAAACCGAGGGGCCCTCGTCCTTGAGTTTCGGTGTTGATGTAGTCATGATCGACACTAACTATTCGACGTCGGCCATGAGGCCGAACGGAAAGGACATTCATGAAGAAGGCCCTCGTCTGCACATTTCTCACCATGGCCACTTTCACGTGGACTTCGGGGGCGGCTGCGCACGCCGATTCTCGGAATTCTATCCGGGATGGGGTGATCTGCCTCTACGAGCACGACAACTACAAGGGTGGACAGGCCTGTTTTGGTTCACACGCTTGGGACCTGTCGTGGACCGGAGGGGAAGACGGGGTAGGGCGAAATTGGAATGGCACGAATCGAGCGGTCGAGAACGGCGCGAGTTCAGTGAAGAACAACAGTAGATACTGGGTCTTTCTATATGACGGCAGAAACTACAAGGGCACGTTTTACAAGGCGAAGCCGTACTCCAGCGACGCTGATCTGACGAAGAACTCCGGCAACCCGTCTTTCGACAACCGCACGAGCTCGCTGGCATTCAAAGGCATCTAGTCGCCGGTGATGCGCCCCAGGCGTTCCAGCGCCTCGCCGTACTCCTCCACCAGCCCGAACACCACGTCCTTGGTCGACCTGACCTGGTTGGTGACGCCGATGATCTGACCGGCGGGGAACGTGGCCAGCTCCGACACGTCCGAGCGGCCGATGCGGCGCAGCGCGTCCGACACCAGCATGAACTGCAGCGGCATCGGCAGCGTGCCCGGCGACTCCTCCGACTCCCACGCCTCGGTCCACTCGTTCCTGAGCAGCCGCGCCGGCTTGCCGGTCCAGCTGCGCGAGCGCACCGTGTCGCGGGACGTGGCCGCCAGGATGCGCCGCTTGGCCATCTCCGGCGTGTCCGCCTCCTCGACCGTGAGCCACAGGGATCCGGTCCACACGCCCTCCGCCCCCAGCGCCATCCCCGCCGCCATCTGGCGGCCGTTGCCGATGCCGCCCGCCGCCAGCACGGGCACGTCCACGGCGTCCACGACCTGCGGGATCAACACCATCGTGGAGATCTCGCCGGTGTGCCCGCCGGCCTCCGTGCCCTGGGCGACGACGACGTCCACGCCCACCTCCACCTGCTTGAGCGCGTGGCGGGGCGTCGAGGCGAGCGCGGCGACCTTGACGCCCCGCGCGTGGGCGAGGTCCACCACGTCGGCGGGCGGCGGGCCGAGCGCGTTGGCCAGCAGCGCGGTCGGGTGCCGCAGGGCCACCTCGACCTGCGGCCGGGCCGTGGCGTCCGTCCAGCCGAGCAGCACCCGCCCCGGGTCGGCGTCCGAGGACAGCGCCGGCACGCCGTGCCTGGACAGCAGGTTCTCCACGAACGCGCGGTGCCCGTCGGGGATCATCGACTGGAGGCGGCCGACCAGCTCATCGGGGGCGAAGTCCGCGCCCTCGTACGAGGCGGGCATGACGACGTCCACCCCGTACGGGCGGCCGTCCACGTGGTCGTCGATCCACTTGAGCTCCACCTCGAGCTCTTCCGGCGTGAAGTAGAGAGCCCCGAGCACCCCCATGCCGCCCGCGCGGCTGACGGCGGCGACCACGTCCCTGCAGTGGCTGAAGGCGAAGATCGGGAGCTCGATTCCGAACATGTCCGTGACCCGTGTCCGCATGGACCGACGATAAGTCCGGGCGAGCCATACTGCAACGCGTTCTACTCTAGAACGTTCGCTCGGTCAGCCTCATGGAATGCGTTCTAACGAGGCAGCCTGCGCCAGAGAGGGCGGGGCAGCAGCCGCAGCAGGCCGAAGGCGGGCCCGAGCGCCCGCGGCACCCAGACGGAGGACGATCCGTCACGCAGCGCGGCCACCGTGGCCAGCGCCACCTGCCGCGGCGTCGAGGACAACGGCGCGGGCGCCAGCCCCTTCGTCATCCGCCCGATCACGAAGCCCGGCCGCACGATCAGCACCCTCGCGCCCGACCCGTGCAGGGCGTCGCCCAGCCCCTGCGCGAACCCGTCGAGCCCGGCCTTGGCCGAGCCGTACACGAAATTGGCCCTGCGCACGCGCGCGCCCGCCACCGACGACAGCACCACGAGCGTGCCGTGGCCCTGCTCGCGCAGCACCCTGGCCGCGTGCAGCCCTGCCGACACGTGCGCGCCGTAGTTGACCGCCACGGCCTCGGCGGCGGCCACGGGATCGGCGTCGTAGCGCTCCTGGGTCCCCAGCACGCCGAACGCGGAGATCACCACGTCGAGGTCGCCCACCAGCTCCGTCGCCCTGGCGAAGACGGCGCCGTGCCCGTGGACGTCCAGCGCGTCGAACGGCACGACATGGACCTCCGCGCCGAGGTCGGGCGGGTCGAAGCCGCCCCGCGCGGCCAGCACCACCCGGCTCGCGCCCAGCCCCGCCAGCAGCCTGACGATCTCCAGCCCGATCTCGCTGCGCCCGCCGAGCAGCAGCACGGTGTCGACCCCGCCGAGAGCGTTCTTCACAACCGCAGCCTCCTGGCCAGGTCGGAGCGGAACAGCCCGGCGGGATCGGCCTCGTCCCTGATCCGCCGCCACCGCTCCAGCTCGGGATACATCTCCGCCATCATGGCAGCGCCCAGCCGCGCGTCCTTGGCGAGATAGACGCGCCCGCCCGCCTCGGCCACCCGCCGGTCGAAGCCGCGCAGCAGGCCGCTCAGCCCGCGCCCGCCGGCGGGCAGGTCCAGGGCCAGGGTCCAGCCGGGCATGGGGAACGACAGCAGGCCGCCCGAGCCTGGCCCGAACCTCTTGAGCACCGTCAGGAACGACGGGCTGCCGTGCTCCGACAGGGTCGCGACGATGCCGCACAGCGTCTCCTCCGCGCCGAAGGGCACCGCGAACTGGTACTGGACGAAGCCGCGCGGGCCGTACATGCGGTTCCAGCCCTCGACGCCGTCGAGCGGGTGGAAGAACGGCGCGATGCCCTGCGTGAGGGTCCTGCGCCGCGGCGCCCTGCGGTACCAGACCTCGTTGAACGCGCGCAGGCTCAGCCCGTTGAGCAGCCCGCCGGGCACCCACGCGGGGGCCCGCACCAGCGCGCCGGGCGCGAACGGCGACGCCTGCCCCACTTCGGCGGGCGTCGCGTGATCGCCCCTGGTGAGCACGCTGCGCCCCATCCGGCGGCCCCGGGCGAGCAGGTCGATCCAGGCCACCGAGTAGCGGTGGCGGTCGTCGGTGCCCGCCATGACCGCCATCGTCTCGTCCAGGTCCGCGGTGCGCTGGACGTCCACCCGCATCATGGACGTCTCGATCGGCACGCAGCCGAACGTGACCTCGGCGATCACCCCGGTCAGCCCCATGCCGCCGACCGTGGCCGAGAAGAGCGGGTGGCCGGGGCGGAGGGTCAGGACCTCGCCGCCAGCGGTCACCAGGGTCAGCGAGCGGACGTGCGCGCCGAACGAGGAGTCGCGGTGGTGGTTCTTGCCATGGACGTCGGCCGCGACGGCGCCGCCGACGGTGACGTGCCGCGTGCCGGGGCTGACGGGGACGAACCAGCCCCTGGGGACGAGCGCCGTCATCAGCGTGTGCAGGCTCACACCGCCGGAGGCCGTCACCAGGCCGCCGCCCTCGTCGAAGTGCCACGCGTCCAGGCCGGTGCAGTCGAGGACGAGCCCGCCGGCGTTCTGCGCGGCGTCGCCGTACGAGCGGCCGAGGCCCCGCGCCACCACGCCCCGGCGCGGCGCGGACGCGACCAGCTCGCGCAGCTGCCCGACGGTGCGGGGCCTGGCGAGCCGCGCGGGCGTGGGCGCCGTACGCCCCCAGCCGGTCAGGAACGTGGTCACGCGTAGATCCCCAGGCCGACGAGGAGGACGAGCACGGCGGCGAAGAGCAGGGTCGGCCGGTCGCGCAGGGCGATCTCCTCGGGCTCCTCGCCTCCCCCGCGCTCGACCAGCAGGTTGTGCCGGAGCACGAGCAGGACGAAGGGGACGATGCTGAGCCCGTAGAACAGGTCGTCGTGCGCGTTGAGCGCCCACAGGCAGTACGTCACGATCATCGCGCCCGAGCACATGGTCCGCACCTGGGCGAGGTAGGCGGGCGAGTAGGCGGCCAGCGTCGCGCGCGTCCCCGCCGCCTCCACGAGGCGCAGCTCGGCCTCGCGCTTGCCCGCCACCAGTTGCAGCGCGGCCAGCGAGACGACCACCAGGAACCACCCGGTCACCGGCACGTCGACCGCCACGGCTCCGGCGTACGCCCTGATCACGTGGCACCCGGCGACCGCGATCAGGTCCACGACCTCCTGGTGCTTAAGCCACAGCGTGTACGACAACGTCAGGACGAGGTAGCCGGCGACCACGGCGGGCGGCTTCCAGCTCCCGGTGAGCGCGGCGACGGCGGGCGCGAGGAGCAGCAGCGCGACGCCGGTCACCCGGGCGGCCCGCACCGACACCGCTCCCGCCGCGACGGCCCGCCGCCGCTTGCGCGGATGCAGCCGGTCGGCCGCCACGTCGGAGGCGTCGTTGATCAGGTACGAGCCGCTCGCGGCCAGGCAGAACGCGGCGAGCACCAGCAGCGCGGCGAGCAGGTCGCGCGGCTCGCCCAGCACCCCGGCGGCCATGGGGGCGGCGAGGACCAGGACGTTCTTCAGCCATTGGCGGGGCCTGGCGGCCCTGACCAGCGCCAGCGCCGGCGTGGCCGCCCGGGGACGAGCCACCACGCCCTGGCTCATGAGGTCCTGCGGCCGCGCAGGGTCAGCAGGAGGCCCGCCACGAACAGCACGACGCCCACCACGCCGAGCACGACGGGCAGCGTCACCCTGATCAGGTCGATCTGGCTCTTGCCCTCTCTCGCGTCCTTGACGAGCCCGTCGACGGTGTCGTCGGTCATCTTGGCCGTGGCCACGAACGCCTTGGAGCGCTCGACGCCGTCGTCGCTCTTGAGCACCTCGTCGCGCTGCTGCTCCTGGCGGACGGGCGCGCCGGTGGTGGGCTCGATCCAGAAGGTGTTGGTGCCGGAGTAGACGCGGTCGAGCTGCACGTCGCCGGATTCGCCCATGTCGAACCAGTCGGCGGGCGCGGTGAGCGTCTGCGTCTCGGTCTCGGGGACGACCTGCTCGAACTTGTACGTGTTCAGCCCGCCGACCTGCTCCTCGCCGACGAACTTGGCCTCGAACGCCTTGCCCGCCGTGGAGTTGAAGACCATGTAGCTCTTCTTCTCCACGTCGAACGGGAACTTGTAGATCTGGCCCTTCAGCTCCACCGGCTCCTTGTCGATGCTGACGCCGCAGCAGTTGAGCCCGACGCCCGAGCGCTTGTCGAAGGCGCTGCGCCGCTCGGTGAAGTCGATGCCGGGCTTGCCGTGGGTGACGTCGTTCACGGCGGTGAACTCGTCCCACACGACCCGGTCGCCGGACGCCTCCTTCACGTCTCCGCGCGTGGTGACGATGATGTCGAGGTCGGCGGTCAGCACCTTGCCGTCGGCGACGCTGAAGTACTGTGCGCCGGTCGCCCGCAGCTTGCTGATCCCGTACTGGTCGCCTGCGGCGCTCATGAGCGCGGGCGCCACCTGGAAGCGCACCAGGGGAGCCAGAACGACGAGGAATGCCCCGACGGCGATGAGGACGCTGCCAACGACGACCCGGTTCATCGACCCTCCATGTGCCAGGTGCACGGACGCCTGTCTGGGTGGTTAAGTACTGAAACCAAGTTTCTACTCGCCGGTATGTTATTGCGGGGAGTGACCATCGTCACCAGGGATGCGGAAACGTGACCGAAACAGGTTCTACATCGGCGCGGCTGCCGGTGATCTCCGGCCGCCAGGCCCCGCTCGACGGCATCCGCGCCGTGGCCGCCTTCTCCGTGCTGCTCTTCCACGTCGCGATGGAGGCGGGAACGGCGCTGGAGCCGGGGTTCCTCGGCGGCGTGTTGTCGAGGGGCGAGATCGGGGTGCCGATCTTCTTCACGCTCTCCGGCCTGCTGCTCTACCGCCCGTGGGCGGCGGAGGTGCTGACCGGCGAGCGGCCCCCGGACACGCGCCGCTACCTGTGGCGGCGCTTCTTCCGCATCATCCCCGCCTACTGGCTGGTGGTGGCCGTGGCCCTCCTGCTGTGGGGCGGGGCCCACCGGTCCGACCCGTGGACGTGGGCGCAGCTGGCGTTCCTCGTGCACATCTACGACCTGGCCCCATGGTGGTACGGCCTCGGGCCCAAGGGGCTCGGCCAGATGTGGAGCCTCGCGGTCGAGCTGACCTTCTACCTCACGCTCCCGCTGATGGCGGCGGCGCTGCGCTGGTTCGCGCTGCGCGCGGGAGCCGACCTGCGGGCCAGGGCCAGGCGCCTGCTGATCGGGCTGGCCGCCTTCGGCGCCCTGTCGTACGTGTACACGATCTTCGAGTACTTCCCCGAGTACCGCCCCTGGATGAACGTGTGGTTGCCACGCTCGTGGACGTTCTTCGTGCCCGGCATGGCCCTCGCGGTCCTGACCGTCTGGGCCAGGGCGGAGGACGGTCGGGTGCGCCGCCTGTGCGCGGCCCTGGCCGGCTCGTGGGGCACGTTGTGGCTGATCGCCGGGTTCGCCTACCTGATCGCCGCCACCCCGGTGACCGGGCCGCGCTTCGTCGGCCTGGGCGGCATCTGGACGGCCTTCTCCGAGCAGGCGCTCTACACGCTCGTCGCCTTCTGTCTCGTCGCGCCCGCGGCGCTGGAGGCCCAGCGGCCCACCCGGCTGGGCGGGCTGCTCGGCGGCCGGGTCATGAGCTATCTCGGCAGGATCTCGTACGGGGTCTTCCTCTGGCAGTTCGTGGTCATCTACCTCTGGTACGACTTCACGGGCCAGCGCCCGTGGACCGGCGACCTCGTCCTCAACCTCGTCGCGATCAGCGCCCTGACCGTCGCCCTCGCCGGGCTCACGCACCGCTACGTGGAGGAGCCCGCCCGGCGGCTGATCCGGTTCGTCCCTCACGCCGCGGGCGGGGCGGGCCCCGGCTCCCCGAAGGCCGCGGCCCTCAGGCAGAACGCCTGACCCTGGCCGCCCGCCGCGCTGATCCGCATGCCCTTGCCGGCCCCGTCGTGCGGCACGTAGTAGAGCGCGCCCGTCTCGCCGGTTGCCGGCAGCGTGGCCGCCCGCTCGGCGCCGCCGAGATCCACCACCACGTGCACCTGCCGGGGGCTGGTGTAGGCCAGGGCCACCACCATGCCGGGGCCGCCGGGGGACTCGACGGGGAAGACCTTGTCCTTCGCGAAACACTTCTCGCCCTTCATCGCGTCGAAGAACGGCGCCACCCGGCCCACCGGGACGAGCTTGCCCGTGGAGTCGAACACGTACGGCTTCGCCGAGGGCCGCGGGTCGCGCATGCGCCGCCGGAGCCCGGGATCGGCCAGCGGCGCGAGCGCGTACGACGTCAGCCTGCGGGCGCCGTTCCACGGCAGGACGACCTCCGGCGGCACGGGACGCGGGTAGATGTCGGTCTCCGGCGCGGCGGTGGCCAGGGAGGCCCGCGCGTTGTCCATATATTTCCTGATTTTGTCGCCGCTGAGGGTATCACCGTAGGCGTTGATCGAGACCAGCGACGCGACGAGCACGGCCACGGTCAGCACGCTCGCGGCCATGGACAGGCCGCCGCCCACCGGCCGGCGGCGGGCGTCCTGCTCGCCCTCGACCGGATGCCAGGCCAGCGCCAGGCAGAGGGCGAACAACACCGCGGCGTCGGCGACGTACCGGGTCTCCGCGCCGACGAGGTCCCACGCGGTCGCCCGCGCGATCGTGGTGGGGATCGCGTCGGCCACGACGACGTACGCGGCCAGGATCGCCCAGGCCCGCCACGCCCGCCTGCGGTACACGCACGTGACCACGACCAGCAGCGCGAGCAGCACCCATGCCGCGATCACAGTGGCCCGGGCCGGGTCGGCCAGCCCGCCGGTGGAGGTCAGCCCGCCCCAGCGCAGCGGGCCGCCGACGGCGCCCGTGGGAAAGGTCTCCCCCAGTAACCTGCGCAGCAGCCCCGGCACCACCTCGGCCTTCGGCCCGGTCAGCGCGTCCGGGCCGGCGGTGTCGCGGCGCAGCAGGTAGAGCACGGCGTACCCGGCCAGCAGCACGCCGTGCGCCCACCAGACCGGCCTGCGCAGCTCTGCCCCCAGCGCCCGCAGCCACAGGCCCCTTCCGAGGTAGGCGCTGGTGACCCCCAGCACGACGAAGGGAATGAACACCCCCTTCGTGGAGCAGGCCATCCCGGCGGCGGTCCAGATCAGGGCGTGCCAGCGGCCCCTGCCCTCGCGGACGTACCTGACGTGCGCCGCGAGCGCGGCGACCAGCGCGAGCTGCAGCGGCACCGCGTTGAGCGCCGCCGACCACCAGCTCATCGCGGGCACGGTGAGCGGCGCGAACGCGTAGACGGCCAGGGCGGCCAGCACCACGGCGCGGTCGCCGAAGAGCCGCCGCAGCAGCACCAGGAACACGATCGAGGCGGCCGCCTGGAGCGCGAGCGTCACGAACGACACCAGCGCCCAGCTGTACGGCGCCACCCAGGTGAGCAGCCACACCAGGGCCAGCGAGCCGGGCATGAGATGGCCCTTGTGCACGCGGGTCAGGTAGTCCCAGGTGAACCCGCTGTCGGCGGCCCCGGCCACGAAGAGGAAGTCGTCCTCGACGAAGTACGCCTTGCTGAGGACGTGGGCCCTGAAGATCAGCGAGACCAGGACGAGGAGCAGGCCGACGCCCACGATCGGCCCGGTGCGGATCGAGGGCAGCGTGATCCGCACGGGTTCGGAGCTCCTGGCGCCTTCCGTCATCGTCGATTCCTTCCGCTGCGTCAGAGATGCCCCGAACGGACTGCCGTGTCGGCTCTGCCGGGCCCGCCCGCGGCAGGCCGGCAGGCGGGTTCGGTGTTGGTAGGCTCCGCGCCGTGGACACCCCCGCACCGTTCCGAGCGGATCTCGGCAGGTCCGTCCGGCTGCTGCGCGCCTTCCGCCTGGAGCAGAGCAACCCGGACTTCTTCTACGGCACGCTGGCCATGGACACCGTCGCCCAGCTCGGCACGTACACGGAGCTGGCGGGCGCCACGGTGGCCGACGTCGGGGGCGGTCCCGGCTACTTCGCCGACGCGCTGCGCGCGGCGGGGGCGCGCCCGGTGTGCGTCGACTGCGACGCGGGTGAGATGCGCCTGCGCGACGGCCGGCCGCCGCGCGACGCCGTGCTGGGCAGCGCGCTCGACCTGCCGCTGGCCACGGGCTCGGTGGACGTGTGCTTCTCGTCCAACGTGCTGGAACACGTCCCCGACCCGCTCAGGATGGCCGCCGAGATGGTCAGGGTCACCCGGCCCGGCGGGATCGTCTACCTGTCGTACACGGTGTGGCTCTCGCTGTGGGGCGGCCACGAGACCTCCCCCTGGCACTACCTGGGCGGCCACTACGCCGCCCGGCGGTACACGCGCAGGCACGGCAGGCGGCCGAAGAACGTCTACGGCGAGAGCATGTTCGCCGTCGGGGTGGCCCGCCCGCTGGCCTGGGCCAGGCGCTGCCCCGACGCCGAGCTGCTGGACGCGGTCCCCCGCTACCATCCCCGCTGGGCCCGGCATGTCGTCCACCTACCTGGCGTCCGCGAGCTGGTCACCTGGAACCTGCTCCTCGTCCTGCGCCGCAGGTGAGCGCCGCGGCATGAGCAGGAGCGCGGCCACGAGGCAGCCCGCGCCCGCCACGCCGCCGCCCACCGGCGCGACCGTGCCCAGCAGCAGGATCCAGCGGCGGTAGGCCGCCGCCGTGTCCAGCGCCGCCACGACGTCGGCCTCGCTGGTGCGGAACGTCGCGTCCAGCGCGGTCAGCCGGCCCCGCTCGTCGGCCGTGACCAGCGTCTCCTTCACCTCTTCCACCGTCCTGACCGGCTGCCCGCTGACCGGCTCGACCCAGTACGTACGCCGGATCTCGGCGTAGCGGCCCAGCCCGACGTCGCCCTTGCCGGGCAGCCCGACCAGGCGGCGCGGCAGCGGCGCCGTCTCGCCCGGCACCAGCCGGCGCGGCGTGCGCTGGACATAGCGGTAGGTCTCGACGCCGCCTATCCGCTCGACCCCGTCGAAGGCGGCCGTGACCGGCACGCGCAGCCGCAGGTCGAACAGCGTGTAGTCGCGGCGCTCGGCGTTGAAGGGCCAGCGGAACGCCTGGCCGGTTTGCCGGATCGTGGTGTCCTCGTCCAGGTACTCGCCGCAGCAGTTGACGATCGCGCCCGTGCGGCGGTCGAAGGCCAGGCGCCGCTCGTGGTAGTGGAGCCGCTCCTCCTCCCGCGTGGCCAGGGAGACCGACTCGCCCCACACCGCGCGGTCCTCGTCGCCGGCCAGCACGTCGCCGATCAGCCAGCGGGTCCGGACCAGCTCGCCCACCACCGGCCGCATCGTGGCCGGGTCGAGGTAGGTCGCCGACTCCGCCACCGACCGGGTCATGCTCTGCTGCTCCAGCGGCGCTTTGAGCACCTGGGCGGCCACGTACAGGCGGGTCAGGGGGATGAGGGTCAGCAGGAAGGCGCCCACGCCGGCCAGCACCAGCGCGAGGTTCCTGCGGCTCATGACGATCATGGTCGCGGCACCGCCTGTCCCGGTGTCACGTCGCCGATGCACACGCCCGGCGGCAGGTCGTCGATGACGATGCGGTCGGCGCCCGGCTCTGCGAGCACGAACACCCGGCCGAGGCCGGCCCGCAGCGCCACGTCCGTGGCGCGGTCGGCCATCCACAGGGTGACCCTCGTGTCCGCGCGGGCGGCGTACCCGAGCCTGACCAGGGTGCCCTCCGGGTGGCTGGCGCGGTTGTCCAGCGGCACCTGGACGGTTCCGCCGGTGACCGGCCAGCACCGGTCCCGGGTGCGCGGAGCGAGCGGGACGCCCCGCACGTCCACGGGCCGCAGGCGGCCCTGGTCGTCGAAGACCATGCCGTCGAGCGCCGCGGGCGGCGCCTGCATCGTGGCCCTGAGCCGCGGCGGGGCCAGCGCGCCCAGCACCTTCGACGTCAGGCTGTAGGCGCCGTAGCTGCTCGGCAGCACGTCGGGCGGCACGAGCCGGTCGTAGATCACCGTGCCGGGCGCGGCTCCGGCCAGCTCGGCGCGTGCCGTCTCGATGTAGCGGTGGCGCCGCTCCGCGCCCAGGTGCCCCGCGAAGGCCGAGACCGACACCAGCGACGCGCCCACGAACAGCCCGAGCGCCGCCCCGCAGACCCCGCTCACCCGTTCCCTGGCGGGCAGCGCCCGCCGGTAAGGCTCCGCCTCGCCGGGGAGCGGCAGCAGCACGAGCCCGGCGACGAGGGCG
Source organism: Nonomuraea sp. KM88 (assembly GCF_052245635.1). Lineage (NCBI taxonomy): Bacteria > Bacillati > Actinomycetota > Actinomycetes > Streptosporangiales > Streptosporangiaceae > Nonomuraea > Nonomuraea sp. KM88. Next base: position 162,418 of record NZ_JBQQCC010000016.1, read on the forward strand.
ACCAGCGGGACGGCGTCGGCGACGTAGCGCGTGTCCGTGCCGGCGAACGAGCCGAGCAGGTGGACCCGGCCCCAGAGCACCGGAAGGGCGTCGGCGACGAGCACGTAGCCGAGCAGCAGCGCCCACGCCAGGCCGGCGCGCCTGCGATAGTACGTGGTGACCGCCACCATGGCCGCGAGGGTCACGAGGGAGGCGATCACGACGGGGAGCGGCGGCGAGGCGACCCCCCAGTCGTTGCCGGCGAACCACCGCCACGGGCCGCCCAGCACGGTCGTGGCGAAGGTCCTGCCCAGCAGCTCCCACAGGAAGCCCGCCGCCTGATCGAAGATCGGCAGTGCCCCGGTGCCGGGCGCCGACGACGACCGGTGGACGTAGAGCGCGCCGAAGCCCGCCAGCACGACGAGCTGCATCGACCAGGCCGCCAGGTGCCCGCGCAGCGCGCGGCGGAGACCGCCGTGATAGATCGCCGTGAGGGCGAACAACACCAGCGGCAGCGCGAAACCCTTGACGAAGCCCAGCAGCCCGAACAACACCCACAGCGCGGCGGCAACGGCGTGCCGCAGCCGGCCGGTCCGCAGGTGGTGCCAGTGCGAGGCGACCGCCATGGGCAGGGCGATCTGCAGGAAGACGGTGTTGAGCCCCGCCGCCCACCACACGAGCACGGGCACGGTGACGGGTGCGACGAGGAAGACGAGGAGCGGCGCGAGGATCGCGGGCCGCGCCCCGAACACGACGCGGAGCATGCGCAGCACGGCCAGGGCGGCGCAGGCGTGCAGCGCCAGGACCATGCCCGCCGCGTACCCCCAGCCGAAGGGCTCCAGCCTGGCCGACAGCCAGGCGAGCAGGAAACCGCCCGGCATGAACTGCCCGAAGTGCACCCGGGTCAGGTAGTCGAAGAAGAGATCGTTTTCCACAGCCCTGGCCACGAACTCGAAGTCGTCCTCCTTGAAGTAGGCGTGCTGGGCGATGGCCGCCTTCCACGCCATGGCCGCGCCGACGAGCACCAGCGCGGCCAGCAGCACCCCGTGCCGCCCGGCCCACCGGGACGCCGCCGCGGCGGTGCGCGCGATCGGGGCCGGGACGGTGATGACCATCCCGGTGCGCGGCTCGGCCGTCCGGCTCACGGAACGCTCATCATGGCCGGGCCGCCCGCGGCGGCGGGTACGGCACGTTCGGACGTCCGCGCGGCCCGCCTGGCGGGGATCTCGGCGAGCAACTGCGCGAGGAGGGGCAGGCAGAGGAGCTGCGGCCAGTACCCGCCGGCGCCGGCGGCCACCAGGACCGCGGCGGCCATGAAGAGGGCGACGCCGCCCGGCGGCCCGGTCAGCAGGCGCCGCCACCGCGGCACGCGCGCGTGTTCGGCCGCGCGCAACGACCGCGACCACGTCCCCAGCGCGTAGGCGGCGCCCGCGACGCCCGCGCCCACCGGTCCGCCGGTCCAGAAGCCCAATGCGACGGCGAACGGCGCGAGGTGCGCGGCGCGCAGGCGTGCTGGACGGACCAGAGCCCGGTGGCGCGCGGGCGGTGCCGTCCTGACCAGGGCCAGCAGCACGACCAGCAGCGCCAGAGCGCCGCCCGCGGCCAGCCCCGCGCGGTAGCGGGAGTCGGGCTCGTACGTGAGCGTGACCGCGCCCGCGACATGCGACGGGAGGAACCACGCCTGCCGCCAGCCGTCGAGCCGGACCGGCTTGAGCTCGACGGCGCCCAGCCTGGCCCGCCAGCCGGGGTTGAAGTTCTCGTTGACGACCAGGTAGGAGTCCTTCGTGACGCCGACCTGGACCACCCGCTCCCCGTCCGCCCACGACGTCACGGCCACCTCGCTCGTCTCCACGGGCGCGACCTCCTGGCCGCCGTCCTCGTGGCGGACGATCGCCGACTCGACGCGGTAGGCGTCGCCCGGCCGCAGGGACAACCGCGCCTGGCCGGCCTCCAGCCGCAGCGGCTCGCAGCTCTCGAACGCGACGGGCCTGCCGGTGACCACGTCGTTCAGCGAGCCGTCGACGATCTTGGTGTGCACGGTCTCGCCACCGGCGGTGAACGTCGGCCCGAACCCGCAGGGCACGCGGAGCGGGAAGCCGGTCAGGGCGCCGAGCGGGCGAACCTCGGGGAAGGAGACGTCGGTGATCTCGACGGGACGGCCGCCCGACGCCCCGAACTCCAGCTCGACCTTCTTCGCCTCCATGGCGGGGAAGCGGATGATGCCGCCCTGGCCCACCCAGCTCTGCCTGACGCCGCCCTCGGCGCGGATCGTCACGCGAACAGGAGGCGCCCCGAGGTAGGAGTCGGGCGTGACGACGCGGATGTGCGACAACCGCGTCTTACGGGCCAGCTCGACGCTCAGCGTGGGCTTCGGGTCGAGCGGGTCGGCAAACCACGCGGTCTTCGGGTCTCCGTCGAACGCCCACCGGCCGGCCGCCGCGCCGTGCTCGACCGCCGTCGAGGACGCCCGCACCTTCACCGCGTCACCGGGCAGCGTGGTCAGCCGCTCGATGGCCGTGCGCTCGGTGAGCACCGTACGGCCGGAGAGCTCGTACGAGCCGTCTTTCCTGACGGTGAAGGAGCGGTCGAATCCGTGCCCGTCGTCGCCCAGGACCTCGTGGCCCTCGGCGCAACTCCAGGCGAGCGAGCCCCTGACGCAGCCGGGAACGTCACCCGTCCTGCTGAACGCGACCGCCGCGGGCTCCCCGCCAACCGTGCCCGTGCCCGTGCCCGGGTCCGGGTCCGGGTCCGGCACGGTGATCGAGCGGGTGGGGTGCACCCCAGGAATGGTCAGCTCCGTGATCCCGACCCGGCCGCCGAGCCCGCGCTCCGGCTCGCCGGCGGTGGCCACCACCTTCAGGCGCAACCGGTCGGCCGGGCCCGCCGGCATTACCAGCTCCTGGGCGTCCGAGGTGGCCCGGACCTTCTGGCGCAGGGCGCCGGTGCCGGTCTCCACCACCACCTCGGCGGGCGCGGGGCTGATGGCCGAGTGCTCGAAGGAGACCTGGAACGTGGCGACCTCCAGCGGCTCGGTGAAGGCGACCTCGATCCACTCGCCGGCAGCGCCGTTCCAGCCGGTGGAGCGCCAGCTGGTGCGCCGGTCGCCGTCGAGCGCGGCGAACGGCTGGTGGCCGGGCTCCCTGCTGCGCGGCGCCGCCGTGACGTCCGCCTCGGAGCTGGACGCCGTGACGCCCGCGATCCCGGTGAACGTGGCCGTGGCGAGATACCGCTCCCATCCCGGGTCCAGGATGTCGTTCGACGGCGAGGCGCCGCGGAACGGCTCGGCCGCGGTGAGCGTGGCGCTGGCGTTGCCGCGCAGGTCGGGGTAGGCGAGCTCGCGCCGGCGCAGCGTGTCGGTCAGCACGGTGTCGCGCCCTGGCACCTCGACATGCCCGTCGTCGTCGTTGAGCAGCACGGGCCTGTCGTCGTCCAGGAGTCCCTGCTCGGCCAGGTCGAGCACGGCCTCGGGGGCTCCTCCGACGCGCAAGGGGCGGGTGGCGTCGACGGTGCCGACGAGCGGCGCGGCCCTTGGCACCCTGTAGATCTCGACCGCGGGGTACGGCTGGTCCAGCCAGGCGGCGGCCTTGCCGTACTGGCCGATGCCCACGCCCGGGCCCATCCGGGCGGCGAGCTCGATGCCGGGCGAGTCCTCCAGCGCCTGGTGCACGCGGGCCGGCCAGGCCGTGCCGATGGTGGCGCGGTCCAGGTCGTTACGGACCACCAGGTACGTCACCCCCATGCGGCGCAGCGTGGCCGTGAGCCCCGCGGACCCCACACCGGCGGACAGGCGCTCGTCGACGGCCGCCATCAGCCGGGAGATGCCGGCCGACCCCCACGGCACGATGGTGTGCGTGGCCCAGCGGACCTGCGAGAGCGCCTGCATCGGCTCGTCGAGCGGGCGCCCCCAGAGGTACTCTCCGCGTTTGGCCCCCGGCACGGCCAGCACCATCCCGTCGCCGGCGTTGCGGCCGACCCAGGAGATGGCCTGCTTCCAGTAGTCGGGGATCGTGGTGAAGCCGCCGGCCGGCGCGAGGCCGGCGTACAGGATGGGCAGGCCCGACAGCCCCACGAGCCCAGCCGTGACGGCGGTGAGGGGCACGCGCAGGCGCGGGCGCGCCGTGGCGAGGAGGCCGGCGACCCCGAGCGCGACGGGCAGCCTGATCAGCGCGTCGAACTTGTGCAGGTTGCGGAAGGCGGCGAGCGGGCCGTCCAGCAGCTGCACCATGAGCTCGTGGTGGGGGGTGCCGGGATGGCCGGTGGTGATGACGGCCACCCCGCACAGCAGGCTGATGAGGAGGAAGGCCCGCTCCGGCATCCTGCGGGAGGCGAGACCCGCCATGCCCGCCGCCGCCACGGCGGCGGTGACCACGATCAGCCACGGGACCGTGGACTGCTGGTGGGCGTCCGGCAGCCAGGTCTGCCCGTCCACGTTGAGGAAGCTGAGCCAGCTCGACGTCCCGCGCAACGTGTTGACGAGCGAGGTGACGCCTGTGGTCGCGCTGGCGGTCTCGATGTAGGGCAGGAAGGAGAAGATGTAGCCGCCGAGCGTCAGCAGCGGGGCGAGCCACCACATCGAGGCGAACACGATGAGCGGCAACCACCAGGCGACGAGCCGCCGTTTGTCCGGCCCGCCGCGCCGCGTCAGCAGGTAGAGCAGTGGCACGGCGAGCACGGCGTACTCGGCGACGGCGTTGACGCCTCCGCAGAAGAGGAAGGCGAGCGCCGACAACCCGGCCGCCCGGCGCGCCGGCAGCTCGCCACTGGCGCCCTTGACCAGGGGGAGAACGATCCACGGCAGGACCGCGCTGGGCAGGAACTCCGAGGAGTTGATGCCGATGAGCGCCTGCGCGTGCGGCGCGAGCGCGTACACGAAGCCGGCGATCACACGGGTGTACGGGCCGCCGATGCGCAGGGCGCGGGCGAGCTGCACCACTCCGAGAAAGGCGGTGCAGAGGACCAGGGACATCCACAACCGCTGGACCACCCAGGAGTCCATGCCCAGCTTGAGGCAGAGCGCGTAGAACGGTCCCATGGGAAAGAGGTAGCCGTAGGCCTGGTTCTGCAGGTGGCCGAAGTACGCGCCGTCCCACAGGTGCAGGGCCCGGCCGAGGAATCCCAGCGGATTGACCGCCATGTCGAGCTTGGTCTCGGGGATGATCTTCTCGGTCGCGGTGTTGAACGCGATGGCGCCGAGCAGGAGGCAGGAGGCGAGGAGCCGCAGCCTGTGCCTGACCCGGATCTCGTAGCTCTCGGCGGCGGCCTCCGCGAGCTCTTCGTGGAGGCCAGGCGAGGCTTGGGTCACTGATGGGCTCCGCCGCGATCTTGGAGTTTCGCCAGGATAAGTCCGGTTATGCTAGCCCCAGTTCGGGCCCACGTAAATTCGCGCGCCCACTCCCGGCAGGCGCCGGCCACCTCGGCCCTGCGACACGGGTCCGACAGTTCCTTCAGCGCCCGTTCGACCACGTCGGCCAGGCACTCGTCCTCGCTCACGAGCCATCCGGTGACGCCGTGTCGCACGGAGTCGCGCAGGCCCGCCACGTCATAGGCAACCGTCGGGACCCCGAGGGCGGCGGCCTCGATCACCGTCAGCCCCCAGCCTTCGAACTCCGAGGCCGTCACGTTGAGGCGCGCGGCGCCGAGCAGCGCGTTCTTGCGCGCCGCCGGCAGGTATCCGTGCAGCACGGCCCGCCCGTGGAGCCCGTGGTCCGCGATCCGCCGGGCCAGCGGGCCCTGTTCCGGGCCGCGCCCGATGACGTGCACGGTCAGCCCCGGCCACGACGCGTCGAGGTGGGCGGCCAGGTCGACGACCCGCTCGATGCGCTTGTGCCCGACGAGCCGCCCCGCGTAAACGATCGTGGGCTCGCCCTGTCCCGGCTCCGGCGCGCCCGTCTCGGGCTCGGCGCAGCCGTTGGGCACGACGGTGATCGGGGCGAGCCAGCGCAGCTTCCCTGCCAGCTCCCGCTTGGACGACTCCGAGACGGTGACGGTCAGGCAGCGGCGGTAGAGCAGCCGGGCGACCGGCCCTTCGACGAAGCAGCCGATCCTGGCCAGCCAGCGCGGGAGGAAGGCGTGGAACTGCCGGTCGTGGACGTGGTGGACGAGGCAGAGCACGGGTGTGCGGCGGCGTACGACGAGGGGGGAGAAGAAGGGGATGCCGTTCATCGTGTCGATGACGGCGTCGACCCGGCGCCGGTGGAACAACAACCAGAGCGGCACCAGCACGTAGACCAGGTAGGGGTTGCCCATCCTGCGCAGCCGGACGCCGTCCAGGACCTCGGCGCGCCGCTGTCCCCGCTGCCGGCCGGTCACGAAGGTCACCACGGCGCCCTGGGCCAGCAGGAACCGGCTGACCTGCCAGGCGTACTCCTCGGCGCCGCCGGCGGTCGACTGCCGGGGCTCGCGGAAGTTGAGCATGGCCACGCGGATTCCCGCGAGCGGCCGCTCTCCCCCTTCGCCGCCGGCCCGTGGCGCGGGCGGGGCCGCCGCCTCCGGGTCACCGGTAAAGACCACCGTCACTCCTCACAGCGGGCGTGCGGGCATGGCGAAGCCAACCCTTGTGCTGTTGAGCTGGTACGACGCCATCAAGCAGGGACGACCCGTCGAGGGGCCAGGATCACCTGGTGCCGTAGTTGTAGAGCGGCTGGTTCGGCGGGGTCAGGGCGGGTGACGCCACGTTGACCACGGCGACGGAGGCTCCGACCGCCAGCAGAGCTCCGATGGCCAGGGCCACGAGAAGTCGCAACAACAGAGCACTCCTTCCTGTCAGTGGCGCAGTGTGCCGAGACTAGAACCTGTTCCGCCTTGAAGCCATAACATTGGTCAAACCGTGATAAAGCAAGTTACCCTTCGGTATATCACAAAACGGCCGGTCAACGCCGCAACAAGTGCAGCTCTTCGCCGCGGAAAACGGTCTTCCAGCCGGCCGGCTCAAGGGAGAACTCGTTCTGGCTCCCCGCCACCAGGACGTACCTGGCGGGCAGGCCCGCGTAGTCACCGGCGGCCAGCAGCCCGGCGACGCGCCGGTTGAGCGGGTCCTCCCCGCGCACCCGCAACCGGCCACCGCCCGGCAGGCCGACGACGAGGGTGTCGTCCGCGATCACCCGGCGCTCGAAGAGCTTGGTCGCCGGATCGAGCACGACCCGGCCGCCGTTCCAGGCGAAGGCCCGGTGCGCGCCCCAGGGCAACGACACCAGCGCGCCGGGGGCCGGGTCGTCGTTGACGATCCGCTGCACGGCCCGCCACTCGGGCGGGTACGCGGCCACCGCCAGCCGCCCGAAGGCTCCGTACGCCAGCGTGGGCAGCACCAGCACCGGCGCCATGACCCCCACGAGCGCCGGCGCGCCCGACCGCAGGGCCGCGGCCAGGCCGACCGCCGCCACCAGGACGAGCGGCGCCAGGTAGACCTGGCCGTCGCGCAGCGGCCCGAACCCCGACCACAGCGCGATGAGCCCTTCGAGCGCCTCCCGCCCCGCCGGGAACGCCCCCAGCGCGGCGACGCAGAACCCGGCCCCGGCCGCCACGGCGAGCCCGCCCCACCACGCGGGCCGCTCGGGGCGGGAGCGGAGCCGGGCGTACCCGAGGACGCCGGCCGCGACCAGGAGCAGGCGCGTGGTGGCGGACCACCACGACTCCTGGCCGGGCAGCCCCGCGTCGGCGCTCCAGATGCCGCCCAGCGAGAAGAGGCTGGCCAGCACGCCGAAGGGACCGTCGGCGCGGGCCGCGAACGCGTCCACCCCGGCGGGGTCCGTCACCGCGCCCGAGCCGAGCGCGGGCAGCGCCCACGGCAGGCTGTACACGGCCAGGATCCCGGCCACCACGGGCACCCTGCGGCGCGCGACGGCGATCGGCAGCAGCGTCAGCGCCGAGACCAGCATCGCCTGGAACCCGCCGATCGCGGCGGGGAGCAGCGCCGCCGCCAGGCGGGTCCAGCGCAGGCCCGTGGCCCGCACCGCCCACGGCAGCCCGGCCACGCCGAGCAGCAGCGCCCACTGGCCGAGCATGAGCCGCTGCGCCAGATAGATGTTCCAGGCGAAGCAGGCCGCGGCGACCAGCCGGGCCAGCCGGCGCTCCGGCGGCACCAGCGCCGCCGCGCCGGTCGCGGCCAGCACGAAGATCCCGGCCAGCAGCCCTTTCTGCACGATCTCCACGGGCAACACCCGGGACAGGAGCGCCACGACCAGGTCGCTGGGCACGGCGCGGGGGAAGCCGCCGCGGTCCGGCAGCAGCGGCGCGTCGGGCACGAAGAGCAGGTCGTACCGGAGCACCAGGCCCCAGCCCAGCGCGGGCCCCAGGGCCAGCGCCGCCAGGGCCGCGCCGAGCAGCGCGGGCGCCATCCGGGCGGGCGTCAGGCGCGCGCGGGCGGGCGCCGGGGGCACGGGCGACGACCGCTCGACGTCCACCGCGGCACCGCCTCTCCCCCGTCCTCGAACATTCCAGGCACAGGGGAGAGTAGCCGCCACAGACTCACATGCGTTACTTACCGGGCTCCGGGTCTCTCGGCAGGCCCAGCATGCGCTCGCCGATGATGTTGAGCTGCACCTCGGTGGTGCCGCCGTAGATGGTCATCGCGCGGGTGGCGAGCACCGCCCTGTTCCAGTAGCCGGCGTCGCCGAGCTTCATGTCGGCGGCCGTCACCGCCGCCGGGCCGAGCAGTTCCACGGCGGTCTCGGAGACGTGCTGGGCATGGGAGGTCGACAGCAGCTTGCGTACGGAGGCGTCCGCGCCCGGCTCGGAGCCGGCCAGTTGCTTGAGCGTGACCCGCAGCGACAGCGCGTTGATGGAGTGGCCCTCGCAGACCACCCCGGCCACCCGCTGCGCCTCCACGGGCGACAGCTCGCGGCCCAGCCGCCCGGCCAGGCCGAGCAGGTCGGGCACGGAGGAGCCGGTGCCGCCCGAGCCGGACGACAACGAGACCCGCTCGTTGGACAGCGTGTTGCGGGCGACCTTCCAGCCCTCGCCGACCTCGCCCACGACCAGGTCGTCGGGGACGAACACGTCGTCGAGGAAGACCTCGTTGAACAGGTTCTCGCCGGTCATCTCCGTCAGCGGCCTGACCGTGACGCCCGGGGCCTTCATGTCGACCAGGAAGTACGTGATGCCGTCGTGCTTGGAGCCCTCGCTGGAGTTGCGGGCGATGCAGATGCCCCACTCGGCCACGTGGGCGACCGAGGTCCAGATCTTCTGGCCGTTGAGCCTCCAGCCGCCCTCGACCCGCTCCGCCTTCATCTGCAGCGAGGCCAGGTCGGATCCGGCGCCGGGCTCGGAGAACAGCTGGCACCAGATCATCTCGCCGCTGAGCGTCTTGGGCAGGAACCGTTCCTGCTGCTCCTGGGTGCCGTACGTGGCGATGGACGGCACCACCCAGGCACCGATGATCATCTGGGGCAGCCGGACCTTCGCGGCCCTGAGCTCCTGCGCGATCAGCACCTGCTCCAGCGGCCTGGCGTCGCGTCCCCACGGCCTGGGCAGATGGGGCATGACGAAGCCGCGCGAGGCGAGCGCCCGCTTCTGCTCCTTGCCCTCCAGCCCGGCGATCTCCGCGATCTCGGCGCGGATCGACTCGCGCAGCTCGCCCGCGCCCTCCGGCAGGTCGATCTCCATCGAGCGGGAGACGCCCTGCAGGGCGAGCGTGGCGACCGTGGCGGCCCACTCGGACGACGGGCCGAGCAGGGCCCGCAGGGTGAGCGCGCGGCGGTAGTAGAGGTGCGCGTCGTGCTCGAAGGTGTAGCCGATGCCGCCGAACGTCTGGATGGCGTCCTTCGCGCACTGGACGGCCGCGTCGGGCGCCATCACCCCGGCGACGGCCGCGGCGAGCTCCAGCTCCTTCGCCGCGCCCGCGGTCGCGCTCTCCGGAGCCTCCACCGGCTCCTCGGGACCGGCTTCCCGCTCCGCCGCCCTGGTGGCGTCCCAGACGGTGGCGCGGGCCTGCTCCAGCGCGACCAGCATGCCGGAGAGCTTGTGCTTGATGCCCTGGAACTGGCCGATCGGGCGGCCGAACTGCACGCGTACCTTGGCGTATTCGGCGGCGGCCGTGACGCACCACGAGGCCAGTCCCGCCGCCTCCGCGCCGAGCACGATGGCCGCCAGGTTGCGGACGTCGGCGACCTCGACACCGTCGAGCACCCGCTCCGCGGGCACGGCCGCGCCCGCGAGCTCGACCCTGGCCACCGGCCTGGTCAGGTCGAGGGAGGGGAGCGCGGTGACCGTGGCGGCGGAGGCGTCGACCACGACCCACTCCTCGCCCTCCGGCGTGGTCACCGGCAGCACCAGCACGTCCGCCAGGGAGCCGCCGAGCACGGGCTCGGCCGTGCCGGAGACGACCAGGGAGCCGTCGTCGTCACGGATGCCGGTAAGTGAGCCGGTAAGTGAGCCGGCCAGAGCGACAGCGCCGGTGAGCGTGCCGTCGGCGAGGCCCTCCAGCAGGTCGTGCCGCTTGGAGGTGTGGATCACCGCACTCGCCAGCACGGTCGGCACGTACGGGCCCGGCGCCATCCGCTCGGCCAGCGCCTCCACGGCCACGGCGGTCTCCAGCAGCCCGTAGCCGGACCCGCCCGACTCCTCGGGCAGGTGCAGGCCGAGCAGCCCCTGCTCGGCGAGGCCCGGCCAGAACGGCGGGCGGCCGTCCACCTCGGCGCGCAGCAGCTCCGCCGGGATGTTGCGCTCCGCCCAGCCGCTCACCGACTCGCGGAGCGCCCCGTGCTCCTCGCTCAAACCGATCGCCATGCTCATCCTCCAGCCAGGTCCGGCGCCATGCCCAGAACCATATTCTAGAGGATGCTTCTGGCCTAGAGCGGGCGAACCCGCTTCACGATGGTGCTCAGGTCACGCCAGCGCTCCTTGTTCGTCTCGGGGATGGAGGCCATGAGCAGCGTCGGCTTCGTCCTGCCCACCTCGACCACCGTCACCATGGCCTGGGCGACCTGCTCCTTGCCGTCGAAGGTGTAGGTGACCTTGTAGCCGAGCGTCCACCCCTTGCCGACCGGGATCTTCTGCGAGGCCGTCCACGCGAGCGTGGCGCCCTTCGGATATTGCGTACGGATGGTCCAGCGGGCCGCCTCCGTGGCGATCGCGCGGTAGTCGGCGTTGGACGACGGCTTCTTGTCCGGCCCGTCAGCGGGGTATTTCGCCGAGGCGACCAGCGTGTGCGGGATGGCCACCTCGCCGATCCGCTGCGCGACCGAGAACGGCGGGAAGTCCCTGGCCTTCCACGGCGAGCCCAGGCGCGGATACTTGATCCCGGTGTTCTTGTCGGTGATGGTGCCGGTGACCTTGGCCGCCTTGCCGGACAGCGCCGGGAACTTCTTGCTCTCCGGCACCGGCGGCAACACGATCGGGCTCTCGCTGACGGTCGGGCTGGGCGTCGCCGACGGGGTGGCCGAGCTCGGCACGGGAGCGACGGCGACCACCTCCTCCTGCTGCCCCTGGTTGGCGGGCACGTCGCCGGAGAAGACCACGAAGACGAGCAGCACGGCGAGGACGGTCGCGAGGCTGGCGCCGGCCAGGTAGACGACCTTGATCGGGATGTCGCCGAGACCGCGGGACGCCGGCTTGGCCGTGCGCTCCGGCACCGGATGCGCCTGCGGCTGCATGAACGGCTGCGCGGGTGGCGGCTGGTTCGCGGGCGGACGCGGCGGCTGGTGCAGGGGGCGCGGCGGCTGCCGGCCACCCGGGCCCCCTGGGCCGCCTGGGCCACCTGGGCCACCTGGGCCACCCTGAGGCGGGTTCCCAGCGCTCGGCGGCCGGCCCCCGCCACCCGGCGGCTGGTTACCGGCGCCCGGCGGCTGACTCGCGGCGCCCGGGGACTGGTTCCCGGCACCCGGCGGCTGGTTGCCCGCGTTCGGCGGCTGGTTACCGGCGTTCGGCGGCTGGTTCCCCTCCCGGCCCGGCGGCTTGTTTCCGGCGCCTGGTGCCTGATTTCCAGGCCGGCCGGACGGCTGGCCCTGAGGCGGGTTGCCGGGCGGCGGGCCGCCGGGGCGGCTCTGGGGCTGCTTCGCGGGCTGGCCGGCGGGTTTCACCGGGGTGGACGATCCCTGCGCCGACGGCCGGGTGATCTGGACCGTCTCCTCGGCGAGACGGCCGATCTGGACCGTCTCCTCGGCGGGCAGGACGATCTTGCGGAACGGGGTGGTGGGTGGATCATGTTCAGGTCTCTGGTCGCCGTCGTCCGCCATGGCCTTGAGATTACGTCACCTCGGCGAGGCATAAATCCTCTATTCCCTTTGCAGAATCTTATTCTGTAAGGTCGGCGAACATGAGGGGTTTCTACGAGATCGCGGCCAACGACCCTGAACGCCCCGCCCTGCTCGGCGACCAGGAGGTCACCTACGGAGCGCTGCTCGACCGGGTGAACCGAGCGTCCAACGGACTGACCGCGCGCGGAACCGGCCCTGGCGACTGCGTGGTCACCGTGCTGAAGAACGGGCTCGACGCCCTCACCATGATGCTGGCGACCTACCAGATCGGCGCGTACCTGGTGCCGGTCAACTGGCACTTCACGGCCGAGGAGATCGACTACATCGTGACCGACTGCGGCGCCACCGTGGTGATCGGCCCGGACGCGCTCACGGTCGGCGAGCTCGTGGCCGGCTCGCCCGCCGTCGCCCCCGAGCGCCGCAGGGCCGGATCGATGATGCTCTACACCTCGGGCACCACGGGCCGGCCCAAGGGGGTGCGGCGGCGGCTGCTGGACCTGACGCCCGAGGAGCTGTACCCGATCCTCATGCGCAAGAGCTGGCGGCACTTCGGGCTGCCGGCGGGCGGCGTGCACCTGGTGTGCTCGCAGCTCTACCACTCGGCTCCGTACGGGCAGGCGATGATGGCGCTGCAGTTCGGGCACGCGGTCGTGGCGCCGGAACGGTTCGAGGCGGCCGGCGCGCTACGGTTGATCGAGCGGCACCGGGTGACGAACGCCTTCATGGTGCCCACGATGTTCCACCGCCTGCTGGGGGTGCCCGATCGGGAGTCGTACGACCTGTCGTCGCTCACCCACCTCTACCACGGCGCCGCGCCGTGCCCGCCGGCCGTCAAAAAGGCGATGATCGACTGGCTGGGGCCGGTGTTGTGGGAGTACTACGGCTCCACCGAGGCGGCCGTGGTGACCATGGTGTCCTCGCAGGAGTGGCTGGCCAGGCCGGGCACGGTCGGCAGGGCGCTGGACGGCATGGCGTTCACGATCGTCGGCGAGGACGGCGGGGAGGTGCCGCCGGGCTCGCCGGGCCAGGTGTACGTCGACGGGATCAACCGGTTCGAGTACCACCGCGACCCCGGCAAGACGGCGGCGGCCATGCGCGGGCGGGCGTACACGCCGGGGGACATCGGCTATCTCGACGGCGACGGCTACCTGTTCCTGCTCGACCGCCGGACCGACCTGATCATCTCCGGCGGGGTCAACATCTATCCGGCCGAGATCGAGGCGGCGCTGCTGGAGCACCCGTCCGTGGCGGACGTCGTGGTGATCGGCGTGCCCGACTCCGAGTGGGGGCAGAAGGTCGTGGCGCTCGTGCAGCCCGCGGCGGGCGTCTCGGGTGGCGCGGAGCTCACCGCCGATCTGCTGCGCCACTGCGAGCCCCGGCTGGCCCGGATGAAGCACCCGCGGATGATCGAATACCGCGAGTCGTTGCCACGCACGCCGACAGGCAAGCTGAGCAGGCGCGACGTCCGCGAAGCGTATCTTTCGAGGTGAGCTGGGCACAGAACCCTGTATGAGGGAGTTCGTCGCAGGACTGGCGGCTGCCGCGGTGCTGCTCGCAGGCTGCGGGTCGGCCCCGCCGTCGCCGGGTGCCGCCACGCCGACAGGTACGGGCACCGCCTCGCCGGCGGAGACCGCCTCCCCGACCGCCTCCCCCACGGTGTCGCGGCTCCCGCTCGAGGCGGCGTACGAGCAGGTCATCACGAACGTCCTGCCGTCCATCGTGCAGATCACCACGAAGGTGGGCCTCGGATCCGGCGTCGTGTTCGACACGGCCGGGCACATCGTCACCAACGCGCACGTGGTCGGCCAGGCCCAGGAGATGGAGGTCACGCTCGCCAGCGGCGGCCCGCCGCGCCCGGCCAGGCTCGTCGAGTCGTTCCCCGCGGGAGACCTCGCGGTGATCAAGGTGGACCGGCCCGACGGCCTGCGCCCGGCGAAGTTCGGCGACTCGTCGAAGCTGCGGGTCGGGCAGATCGTCCTCGCCATGGGCAACCCGCTGGGATTCTCGGGCAGCGTGACGAACGGCATCGTCTCGGCGCTCGGCCGTACCGTCTCGGAACCGCAGTCCGCCGGCTCGCCCGGCGCCACGATCGCCGGCGCGATCCAGACCTCCGCCGCGATCAACCCCGGCAACAGCGGCGGCGCGCTCGTGGACCTGTCGGGTCAGGTGATCGGCATCCCGACCCTCGCCGCCACGGACCCCGACCTCGGCGGGGGCGCCGCTCCCGGCATCGGCTTCGCGATCCCCAGCAACACCGCCACCGACATCGCCGCGCAGATCGTCAAGGACGGCAAGGTCACCAACACCCACCGGGCGGCGCTGGGCATCAGGGGCAGCACGGTCGTCGGCGAGGACGGGCAGCCCTCCGGCGTGGGCGTCGCCAGGGTCGAGCGCGGCGGGGGCGCGGAGAAGGCCGGCATCCGGGCAGGCGACGTGATCGTCTCGATCAACGACGAGGAGACGGCGACCATGGCCGAGCTCTCCGAAGCGATCACGGCGCTCCAACCCGGCGACAAGGTGCGCGTGGGGGTCATCCGCTCGGGCGGGAAGAGGGAGACGATCACCGTGACGCTGGGGCAGCTGCCGGGCGAGTGACCCCGGGATCACTGCTTGGCGGTGAAGACGATCTCGACGCGGCGGTTCTTGGCCCGGTTCTTCTCCATGGGCTTGCCGTCCACCAGGTTGGGCAGCTTGGGCCGGCTCTCGCCGTACCCCTTCGCCTGGAGCGTCACCCCCGAGCCGGTCAGCAACCCGCGCATGGCCGTCTGTACGGCCTGCGCCCGGCGCTGCGAGAGCGTGACGTTGTAGGAGTCGCTCCCCTGGTCGTCCGTGTGCCCCTCGATCTTGACGACGCCGCCCGCGCCCTCCGCGCCGATCTTCCCGGCCACCTGCTTGAGCCGCTGCTCGGCCTTGCCGGTCAGCTTCCACTTGTCCAGCCCGAACAGCACGTCGCTGGTGAGCGCGACCGTCACCTCGCGGCCCTGCCTGGTCTCGCTCTGCGTGCCGTCCAGCGACTCGACCTCGCCGATGACGTCCTCCACGGGCAGCACCAGGTCCTCGACCGCCCCGGTCGCGTCCGGAGGCGTGCTGGGCGCCGGCGACAGGACGAGGGACACCGCGAGGCTAAGAGATCGGAACATCGGTGAACACGCCGAACATCGGCATCTCGACGTTGATCTTCGTGACGTCGGCGGGCGGGGCGGCGAAGACCGCGTACAACGTGGACGAGTCGCCCTTCTCCAGGAACTGGCCCTGGGTGCCCGAGCACACGCACTCCGCGTCCTCGCCCGTGCCGTTGCGGGCCACCCGGTAACGCTTGGCGTTGACCGGGTCGATCAGGGAGACGCCCTCCACCGTGTAGTCGAGCGGAGCCCCGCTCATGCCGTTGTGCAGGTTGACCTTGCCGTCGAGCGCGGTGACCGTCCAGTTGAGGGTGATCGTCCTGCCCTGGCGCTTGAGCGCGGTGACGTCGACCTTGGCCCTGCCGTGCATGTCGCCGGCGCCGACGTTCGTCTCCTTGGTGGAGATCGCCTCCGTCTCCTGCGCGGGCGCGCTCTGTTGTCCCGCGGACGGGCTCTGCTGGTCCGCGGCGGGGGAGGACGCCGGCGCCTCCGGGGCACTGCTCTGCGGCTGCCTCTCCTCGCCCCCGCCGCCCGGCTGGCCGGGAAGCACGCCGCAGCCCGCCAGTGCGACGGCCGCGAGGGTCAGCGCGATCGTCTTACGCATACCGTGATCACCTTCGTCTTCGGGGATGTGACCCTCACCGTAGGAAAGCGACCTTCAGGATGTGCATAGTCCGCGTCGCCTGCGCGTTTCCCGTGCGAGCCGCTGAGCCTCGGCCTTGCCCGGTTCATCACCGAGGCCGTCAAACTCTCCCATAGCACTCACAAGGGCCTCAAGTGCCCCATCGAGATCGGCCAGGTCGAGCATCGCCCGGGCCAGGGCCAGCAGGGCCTGCGCGGCCCCCCTGCGGTCCCCGTACGAGGTGAAGGTCTTCAGCGCCGCCCGCGCCGAGGCCGCCGCCTCGGCGGGAACCCCCTCCCTCCTGGAGAGCTCGGCCAGCACGAGCAGCACCCCCGCCTCACCCAGCGAGTCACCCAGCTCCCGGTACGCGGCCAGGCTCGCCTCCAGCGGGCCCGCGTCCATGCGCAGCGCGCCGAGAGCACGTAAGGCGTCGGCCCTGCCGCGCCGGTCGCCCGCCTCGTCGAAGACCTGAAGCGCACGGGTGAAGGCCCGCTCGGCCTCGTCCGCGCGCGTCTGGACCAGGCCGAGCCGCAACGTGA
Organism: Nonomuraea sp. KM88; assembly: GCF_052245635.1. Taxonomy (NCBI): domain Bacteria; kingdom Bacillati; phylum Actinomycetota; class Actinomycetes; order Streptosporangiales; family Streptosporangiaceae; genus Nonomuraea; species Nonomuraea sp. KM88. The sequence continues at coordinate 178,871 of NZ_JBQQCC010000016.1, forward strand.
TCCTGGCCAGCTCCAGCCCTTCGACCAGCGGCTGCGCCGCCCGCAACGCCGCCGCGGCCGCCTCGGTGCGTCCCTCGGCCCTGTGCAGATCGGCCAGGCCGCGCAGCAGCAGCGCCTCGCCCTGCCGGTGGCCCGCCGCCCTGGCCGCGTCGAGGCCGGTCGCCGTCGTGGCGTGCCAGTCGTCGTGGTGCGCACCCAGCTCGAACAGCGGGGTCAGGTAGAACGCCAGCCGCCAGGCGGCCTCGTACAGGCCGGCCCGTGAGAAGTCGTCGACGGTGGCCACGAGGAACCGGCGCTCGGCGCCCAGCCACCGCGCCTCACGCCGTGCCCACCCGGTCTCCAGCCCGGCCCCAGCCGAACCCGTCGGTGCCGAGCCGGTAGCCGAACCCGACAGGGCCGAACCCGACAGGGGCCAGCGGCTGAAGCCGGTGTCCCAGTCGGCCGCCTCAGGCGGGGCTCCCGTCCGGCCGGGCGGGTGGATCTCCGTGCGGCCGGTACCGGGCTCCGCAGGCAGGAGGGCGGCCCTGGCCTGCCTCGTCCGCTCCAGGACGGTCGCCGCCCTGGCCTCCAGGACCGTACGGGGGCCGCCGTCCTCCTCGACCAGGCGCTCGGCGGCGTAGAGCCGGGTCAGGTCGTGCCAGCCGTACCGTTCCTGGCCCGCCTCGTCCAGGCCGCGCGACTGCAGCAGGCCCGCCTCCACCAGCGGTTCCAGGTCCGCTCCCAGCACCCACGGCGCGAAGTCCGGCGCGGACAGGGCGCCCAGCTCGCGCAGCAGCCGCCGCTCCGGGTCGGGGAGACCGCGGTAGCCGAGCGCGAGGCTGCCGCGTACGGCCAGGTCGCCGGCGCTGAGCTCGTCGAGCCTGCGCCGCTCGTCGCCCAGCCGTCCCGCGAGGTGATCGAGCGTCCAGCCCGGCTTCCTGGCCAGCCTCGACCCGGCGATGCGCAGGGCCAAGGGCAAGCCCCCGCAGAGCCGGACGATGCGCAGGGCCGCCTCCGGCTCCGCACGCACCCGGTCGTGCCCCGTCACCCCGCCGAGCATGGCCACGGCCTCCTCGTCGTCGAGCACCCCCAGCTCGTACGCCCGCGCCGCCTCCAGCCCGGCCAGCGGCGACCGGCTCGTCACCAGCGTGAGGCTGCCGGGACCCGTCGGCAGCAGCGGGCGCACCTGCGCCTCGTCGGCGGCGTCGTCCAGCAGCACGAGCAGCCGCCTGCCCGCCGTCATGCTGCGGTAGAGCCGGACCCGCTCGTCCAGCGCGGCCGGGACCGCGCCGTCGGGGCAGCCCAGCGAGCGCAGCAGGTCTTCGAGCGCGGCACCCGGCGGCCGGGCGCCGAGCGCGGCGTAGAGTCGGCCGCCGGGACGCTCGATCCCGGCGGCGGCGTGCACGGCGACGGCCGACTTCCCGCAGCCGGGAGGGCCGTGCAGCACCAGGTGCACGGGCGCGGGCGCCTCCTCGCGGGCCGCCGCGCCGATCCAGTCGAGCACCTGCCGGCGCCCGGCGAAGTCGGAGACGTCCGGCGGCAGCTCGTTGACCGGCGCCGCGTCCTCGCGGCTCCGGCGTTCGGCGGAGCCGGGCTGCTCGTCCGACAACACCCGCCGGTGCGCCTCGGCCAGCTCGGCGCCCGGCTCCAACCCCAGCTCATCGACGAGCGTGCGCCGCGCGTCCTGGAAGGCGCCGAGCGCCTCGGAACGGCGGCCCGCCTGGTGCAGCGCCTCGATGAGGTGTACCCACGCCCGCTCGCGCAGCGGATGGGCGCCCACCAGCGCCCGCAGCTCCCCGACCACCTCGGCGCCCCTGCCCAGGCTCAGGTCCAGCCGCACCCGCTCCTCGATCGCCGTCAGGCGCAGCTCCTCCAGCGGCACGGCGTACGACCTGCGCAGCACGGACGACTCGACATCGGCCAGCGCCCGGCCTCGCCACAACCCCAGGGCCGCCCTGAACCCGTCGGCCGCCTCCGCGATCCGCCCCTCCTCGCGCCGCCGCCTCGCCTCGGCGACCAGCCGCTCGAACCGGTGGCAGTCGACGTCGTCGGGCTCCACGTCCAGCAGGTAGCCGCCGGGCACCGTACGGATGCCGTCGACCAGCTTGCGCAGCGCGCTGACGTACACCCTGAGCACCGACTCCGCCGACGCGGGCGGCCGGTCGTCCCATACCACGGACATCAACCGCTCGACCGGCACCTGCTCGCGGGCGGCCAGCAGCAGCGCGGCGAGCAACGCCCGGTGCTTGGCCGGCCCCGGCGCCTGCTCGCCCTCGACCCGGAGCGGCCCGAGCACACCGAACCGCACGTTCACGTACCTTTCCGCATCACTCGCCCACGGGCCGGAGCGCGAAGGAGTCGAAGCGCACGCGGGCGGGCTCGGTGGCGCCGGAGGCCGCGTGCACGCCGGCCTCGTCGGGCCCGTAGGGGGCGTCGGCGTCGGACACCTGCGCGACCAGGCGTTCGTTGAGCCACATGCGCAGCGTCACCTTGCCCCCGCTCTGGCCGCACTCCGCCACGATGCGGTTGCCGGCCGCCTTCTCCGCATCCGCCGGGCCGAACAGGGTCTGGCCCCGGGTGCCCGTGCGGCGTTTGACGATCGTGACCCTGCCCGAACCGTTCACCGCGAACTCGTAACGGTCACCGGATCGGGCCGAGCCATGGCACCACACACCGTACTCCCCGGCGCCCTCCTCCAGAGTCGCCTTCGCGCTGACGATCACGCCGCCCTCCGGCTCCCGCCGGGGCGCCGACTTCCACAACCGCCAGGACGGTTTCACGGTCAGCTCGTACGCCGGGCCGGCCAGCCGGGCGTTCCCGCCCTCCGACGGGCCGACCGCCCAGGACTTCCCGAAGCCGGCCTCGTACGGCCAGCTCACCCGCAGGAGGCCGGGCACGGTCACGGCGGCGGTGACGGCGGCCACGAGCACCGCCGCACCCGCCGCCCACGGCCACCGCCGCTTCCCCCGCCGGACCGGCGGCGGCCCTTCACGGCCGTCTCCCGGCCCTTCCGGCGGCCGGGCAGGAGAGCGGCCCTCGCGGCCATCCCCCGGCCAGACGGGCGGCTGCCCCTCACGGCCGTCCCCGGACCGGGCGGGAGACCGCCCCCCACGGTCATCGCCCGGCCAGGCAGGCAACGGGCCCCCATGGTCGTGCCCCAGCCGGGCGGGAGGCTGGTCCGCGTGGTGGTTCCCCGGCCGGAGGAGGGATCGGCCGTCGGAGGGCTGCGGCCCGGAGGGAGGTTCCAGGACCCGGGTGCCCGGCACGGGGGTGGGGCGGAGGCCGGTGGGGACCGTGCCCGTCCAGGTGCGTTCGACGACTTCGGTGGCGGCGGCCAGGCGGGTGCCCCCCACCAGCTCCGACAGCAACGCCTGCGCGCCCGGCCGCAGGCGGGGGTCCTTGGCGAGGGCACGCTCAACGATCCCCCTGATGCCCTCCTCCAGCCCTTCCAGCCGGGGCCCGTCCTGCATGATCCGGTAGAGGACCTCCCCCGGAGCCCCGCCCCCGAACGGCAGCCGTCCCGTCCCCGCGAACGCGATCACCCCGCCCCAGGCGAACACGTCGGCGGCGGGTGTGAGCGGCTCCCCGCGCACCTGTTCCGGCGCCATGAAGGCGGGCGTTCCGAGGATCGCCTGGCTGGCCAGGCTGTCGTTGTCCACGAGCTGGGCGATGCCGAAGTCGATGACGCGGGGGCCGAGCGGCGACAGGAGCACGTTGGACGGTTTGAGGTCGCGGTGGATCACCCCGGCCCCGTGGATGGCGCTCAGCGCGGTCGCGATGCCCACCGCCAGCGCCTCGAGGTTGCCGCCCGACAGCGGTCCCTGGTCGTGTACGGCCTGCGCGAGGTCGGGCCCCTTGACGTACTCGGTGACGAGGTAGGCGACCTCGCCGTCGATGCCGGCGTCCAGGACGGGCGCGGTGCAGAACCTGGCCACCCGGCGGGCCGCCGCCACCTCCCGATCGAACCGCCGGCGGAAGGCCGGATCCCGGGCCAGCGCCGGGTGGATGAGCTTGACCGCGGCCAGGCCGCCGGTGGGCGTGGTCGCGAGGTGCACCTCGCCCATACCGCCCCGGCCGAGGACGCGCCGCAGCGCGTACCCGCCTATGACCCGGTCACCGTCCATCGCAGACAGAGTAGCCAGATCCCGGCATTCACCACCCAGCCAACCACCCGGCCCGACCACCCGGCCCGACCACCCGGCGCAGCCGGTCAGGCCGTCGCCGGGCGGTCATGAGCGTGAGGGCTATGCCGCGGCCCGCCGGCGGTCGTGTTCGCGCAGGAAGTCCCGCAGGCCTGCCAGGTCGTCGGTGTTGACGTGGTCCACGTCGGCCGCGACGAGCTCGCGCCAGAGCGCGTCCCGCGCGGGACCGGCCGTGTCGGGGGTGGCCCAGAACCGCACGCGCTGCCCGTCGCGGTGCGCGGTCGCCACGATCTCGCGCAGTTTGTCCCGTTCGGCGGCCGGCATCTCGCCCTCGCCCAGCCAGCTGAAGTGGTTGGTCCAGTTGTCGCTGATCAGCGGGATCAGGCCCGGGTCACCCTGCCCCAGGTCGTCCATGCGCCCGTCGTAGAAGGCGTAGCGCCGCTCCTGGCCGGCCATGAGCTCGCGCGGCCGTTCGCCGCTGACGACCACGGTCACGGCGCCGGGCCGCACCTTGCCCTTGTGGTAGGTGGTGAGCATCCTCTTGTACGCCTTGAGCACCCGGTCGAGCACGGTGTACGTGGCCTCGCCGTTGTTCTTGATGTCCACGAGCAGTTGGAGCCGCTGCCGGGTGCCGGGGAAGACGCTGCCGTGGCGCACCCGGCGGATCAGCGGGTCGAGGTAGAGCGACTGCAGCGTGCGGCCGGGCCGCAGGTCCTCGGGGTCGTGCCCGACCCGCAGCTCGCCGTCCACCAGGTAGATGTCGGCCTCGACGCTGGTGAACCCGTGGTCGAGCGCGTCAAGGAGCGGCCGCTCGTGCTCGTAGTCGTTGTGCGCGTGGGCGCGTGGCAGCGGCTCCGGCCGGCCGTCCGCCTGAGCGGGAGCGGCCGCCAGCAGCATGGTTCCTGCCGCGACCAGCACGCCGAGGGTTCGACGCAACATCGCATCTCCTTGACATGGGAGGTAAGGGATGCGTGACACGTTACGCGTGCAAGTTGTGACATGGGTGACATCTCGCCTAATTGTCGGCGGCCGGCACGCGGCTCACTCGACCAACCGGATGCTGCCGGCGCGGCTCACTCGACGAACTCGATCTGGTGGTCCTCGACCTCGCCGCTGTCGGCCCATCCCGTCGGCGAGTCCACGGGCTCCGCCCTGGCGACCATGCGCAGCCGCATCCAGACGGGGCCGGCGGGCAGCGACTCCGGAAGGGGCCAGGTGAGCTCGGCGTCCTCGGCGCCCTCGCCGACCAGCGTGCTGGCCCGCTCGTCGGCGTCGAAGCGGCCGTCACGGTCGAAGTCGATCCAGCCGGCGACCCTCGACGACGATCCGGCGGTCACGGGCACCGAGATCCTGCACCTCCGGCCGCTGAGCATGCTGCGCTCCTCCCCGGCCTCCATGGCGTCGTCGCCCGTGTCCAGAGGCAGGGCGCGCGGGGTCATGCTCACCGCGTCGGTGTGGTCGTCGCTCACGGACCATCCCAGATGGGAGTCGGTGATCGCGTGCGAGGCCACACCGTACGAGGCAGGCGCATCCGAGACGTCCTCGGCCAGTGACAGCTTGAACGCCGCCCACAACTGCGACATGGACGCGCCACGCCCCTTGCGCACGTCATGCGCCTTCAGCTTGATCGTGAACGCCCTGACCGTGCCGTTCACCTTGGCCGTCCCGCAGGTGTAGACCACCCCGCAGGTCGTGGAACGGGCGGGATAGACCCTTTCCGGGGTGATCGCGCCGCGCGTGACCCGGTAGCCGGGAAACCCGGCCGCCCAGGAGAAGGTGGGCCTGGCAGGTACGCCGCCGACCAGCTCGACGGCGGGCCAGTAGTCGTCGCGGCGCTTCCTGGACTCGCCCGAGGAGCCGCCCGTGCCGAACACGTGCAGCCGCGGGTCGCGTACGGGCCTGGAGAAGGTGAACGTCAGCAGGGCGACGTCGCTCCACTCGCCGTCCTCGGCCTCGAAGTCCTCGTAGAGGTCGACGAAACCCGCGGACGTCTTGGTGTTGGCCGGGATCAGGTATTCGTCGTCGGGCGCCGCGGGGTTGGCGGACGACGACTCGGCCGACGTCACCCGCGCCGTCCCGATCATCTCCTTGCGCACCGTCACCGTCACACCGGACGGCGTGCGGCCCGAGGCCACCATGGGCGAGTTGGTGAACGACGATGGCGCGCTGTCGGCACGCGCGACGGGAGCGACCCCCGAAAAGCCGACGAACGCCGTGGCCGTGCAGGCCACCATCACGCGAAAAGCCATAATTGCTCCCCCGAAGCTGGTGATCCAGATCTACCGTCCTGCCCGACCCGCGGGCGGCGGGACACGGTCAAGACATCGGCAATTTCGCCGTACGACGCGATCTGCGCAGGTGGCTCACGAGACCCCTGGTCACGCGGCGGGCGGCGAAGTCGCACCCGCACACGAACCGCATGGAAGGCCCGAACGTGGCCGCCGCCGCCAGCCCGACCAGGCGGAGCCCCGGGACGGACGTCTCGAAGGTGGCGCTGAGCCGCGGCGCGGGGCCCGACGACGCCACCGCGCGCCGCAGGTCCCCCCGGAGCATCGCGATCCTCTCGACGTCCACCCGGTAGCCGGTGGCCGCGATCACGTGCTCGGTGTCGAGCGTGGTGGCCGCTCCCGACAGGTCCCTGAGGTGCAGGCGGACGCCGTCGCCGTACTCGGCGCCGGTCAGCCGCGTGCCCGAGATCACCTTGACGGCCCCGTCGAAGCGGTCCCGCAGCCACCAGGAACCTGCGGGTCCGAGCGTGTTGCGCACGATGTGGTCGCGGGTCGCCGCCGGCAGATACCTGATCGCGCCCGGCAGCCGCGACCAGACCACGGAGGGCCAGCCACCGCCGAGCCTGGACCGCGGCGCCCGTACCCGGGCGAGGAGCGAGCGCCGCTCCTCGGGGACGTCGTTCCAGGCCAGCGTGTCCGCCCTGGCCACGATCCGGACGCTCGCCCCCGCCTCCGCCAGCAGCGTCGCGGTCTCCAGCGCCGACTGCCCCGCCCCCAGCACGGTCACGTCGCGGCCCGCGAAGCCGTCCAGATCGTGATGGTCGCAGGCGTGCGTGGCAGCCTCGGGCGGCAGCCCGTCCAGGGCGCCGGGCCGGTAGGCGAACGGCAGATGCCCCACGGCCAGCACCGCGGTCCTGGCCAGCACGGACGCCCCCGACGACAACGAGAGCGCGAACAGGTGCCCCTCCGCGCCGACCGCCGTCACCTCCGACTCGTCCAGGGCCTGGCCCACCGTCCGCGCGCGGAACCACTTGCCGTACGCGACGAACCGCTCCACGGGCACCGGCTCGCCGTACGCGTAGCGGTGGAACGCGTCGAGGCCGTAGCGCCGCTCCGGGTCGCCAAGATGCGACGCGGCGGCCTCCGACTTCAGCAGCATTCCGCGGGGCATGTGGAATTCCCACGCCCGCATCGGTTTTCCGAAAATCCGGACGTCGAGTCCCGCGCCCAGCGCGTGAGCCGCCACCGAAAGCCCGTACGGGCCCGCGCCCACGATCGCCACGTCAATCACTGGCGTACGCAAATTTCCCCCCATTGTCATTTCCGTGACCCGGCGAGCCGGGCGAAACCACGCTTTATCGTCTGTCCGGCCATTCCCACGAAAGGCCGGAGGTCGTCGGCCGACAACCAGGCATATTCATCGGCCGCGCACAGGGCACGCAGGCTTTTCGGGCCGGCCGTGAAGAGGTCGTAGTTCTCCACCACGTACGTCCGTCCGTGACCGGCCCGCCCCCGCGTCGTCCACCGGCCGGAGAGGTGCAGGTGGGCGGCGCGCACGAGGTCGAGTCCCTCGCGGTCGGTGAACAGGCGGAACTGAGCGCCGAGCCGGGGATTGAAGTCCAGCAGGTGGTAGGTGTCCGCCGCCGCGTCGTGGCGGAAGTCGATGTCGACGACCCCGCGGTAGCCCAGCGTCACGGCCAGCTCGCGCGCCGTGCCCTCCACGACCGGGTTGGGCAGCCACCGGCCCCAGGTGGTGAGCCCGGCGCCTCTCGGGTAGGCGCGCTCCTTCCGTCCCGCGCCGCCGTACAGGCAGCGCGAGTTCTCGTCGAAATAGCCGTGGAAGAACCAGTCCGAGCCCGGCCCTCCAGGCACGAAGCGCTGGAACAGCAGCTCGCGCCCCTCCACGTGCTGGAGCAGCTGTTCCACCTGTTGACTCCGGCGCACCAGGCCGGTCCTGCGCAGCCCGATGCCCAGGGGCAGGAGCCACGGCTGGGCCCACTTGGCGACCAGCGGCAGCCCGAAGTCGGCGACCGCCGCCGCCGCGTCGCCGGCGCCGGTGATCAGGCGGGTCTCCGGCTGGACGACGCCGAGCGTGGAGCAGAGCTGGTGCAGCAGGCGCTTGTCCGCCAGCGTGCGCGGCAGGCCGGGCGTCTGGTCGGGCATGAGGTAGAAGGGACGCAGGTCGGCCGCGTGCTCGGCGACGGCGATGGCCCCCGCGTCGTCCAGCGTCAGGAGCACGGCCGGGCGTCCGATGCGGTCGGCGGCCCGCGTGAGCGCCTGGACGGTGTCCCCGCCGCGCGACCACGTGTGCATCCGCGCCAGATACCGGGAGCGGTACGTCGGCGCGTGCGTGCCCTCGACGAGCCCGTGCACCTCCACTCCGGCCCTGCCGAGCGAGCGAATGGCGCCGAGCGTCCCGTGATGAAAGACATTGGAGTCCAGTCGCAGCACGAGCGCCGGGACGGTGCAATCGAGCATGATTTACGTCCTCCTCCTTACGAAAAGCTATTGATCCGGCAAGTGGCAGGTTGAATATCCGATCGGCCGTTATTCGGGGTGTAGGGAATGAGGGAAAACTTCGACGGGGGACATGCGATGGTGATGAGAAAGGGCTATCTGCGCTGTTCGCTGGCGATCGTCACGATCGCGGCGGCGGTGTGGCTGGGCCTGGGCGCTTGGGGCGACGACCCGCCGGACGACCGGCAAGGTCACGGCGCGGCGCTGGGAGTCTTCCTGGGCTCCGACTCGCGCGGTCCCATGCACCTGGAACGCTTCGAGTCCTGGTTGAACAGCAGCGTGACGGTGGGACGCACGTACCTGCCCGGCGAGACCTGGCAGTCGATCGAGGGAGCCGAGTTCGTCCTCGGCCCCTGGACCCGCTGGCGAGCCGCCGAACCGGACCGGGTCCTGGCGCTGAACGTGCCGATGATCGCTCCGAACGAGTCCGGGATGCCGGACGCGGAAGTGGCGCAGCGGCTGGCCGAGGGCGCCCGCGGCGACCACGACCACCGTTTCGCGGAGCTCGGCAGGAAACTGGTCTCCGCCGGCGCCGGCGACACGATCATCGTGCTCGGCTGGGAGATGAACGGCACGACCTACTCCAGCCGCTGCGCGCCGAACCCGGAGGCGTGGAAGCAGTACTGGCGGCGCATCGTGGCGGCCATGCGCGCGGCGCCCGGCCAGCGGTTCCGCTTCGACTTCGCGCCCAGCCGCGGGCTCGACGCGATCCCCTGGACGGAGTGTTACCCGGGTGACGACGTGGTCGACATCATCGGCATGGACAGCTACGACCAGGGGCCGGGCGAGGACTTCTCCGACTACGTCAACCAGCCGTACGGGCTGCAGGCGCACGCCGACTTCGCCGCCCGGCACGGCAAGCCCATCTCGTTCCCCGAGTGGGGGTTGTTCCGCAACGGCGACCGGCCCGACTACGTCCGCCGGATGCTCGACTGGATCGACAGTCACAACGTGCTCTATCACTCGATCTCCGATTACTGTCCTCACGGCATCTGGCAGTGCTCGTCGAACCCGCGCTCGGCGGAGGTCTTCCGCGAGCGGCTGCACCGGCGCCCTTTTCCCGTGCCGACCCCGAGCAGCCCGAGCGTGGACGAGGCGAGCGCGTCCATCGACCGGCCCACGTCGAACCCGCCCGCCAGCTCCACGGCGGCCGCCCCCTCCGCGGCGGCGAGCGCGGGGCTCCCGAGCCTGCGCAGCAGCGCCTCCGCCAGCTCCCTCACGTCGCCGGGCGCGACGACCGCGCCGACTCCGCCGGACACCAGCTCGGAGATCCCCGGCACGCCGTAGGCGACGAGCGAACGTCCCGTGGCCAGCGCCTCCAGCGCCGTGAGCGGCAGCCCCTCCCAGCGGGAGGGCAGGACCACCACATCGGCCGCGACGTACCAGGGCCTGGCGTCGGCCACGTCGCCGGCGAAGTCAACCCGCGGCGCGGCCCGCGCCCGCAGCGCGGGCAGCAGCGGGCCGTCGCCGACGACGACCAGCCGGGCCGCGCCGTCGCGCGCGGCCACCCGCTCCCACGCCGACAGCAGCAGGTCCTGGCCCTTCTGCCGGGTGACCCTGCCGACGCAGACCGCCAGCGGCGTCCCTTCCGGGATGCCGCGGGCCGCGCGGGCCGCCGCGCGCTCCCCCGGGCCGGCGGGCCGGAACCGGCGCAGGTCCACGCCGTTGCGCACCACCACGAGCTCGGCGGGCACGCCGTGCCGCCTGGCCAGCTCCGCTTCGCCCGTACCGACGCAGATCACCAGGTCGGCCCAGCGCGCGGCCAGCCGTTCCCAGCCCAGCGCCGCCGCGGCGAGCGCGCCGCGGGCCGCCAGCCACGACCAGCCGTGCGGCTGGAAGAGCGTGGGCACCCGTCCCCGCAGCGCGGCCCTGCCCGCCAGCCCGGCCTTGGACGAGTGCAGGTGCACCACGTCGGGGCCGAACTCCCTGACGATCCGCGCCAGCCGGGCCGCCTGCCCCACGTCGGCGAGCCCCGGCGCGCGGGTCGCCTCCCAGGCCAGGCAGGGCACGCCCAGACCGGCCAGGTCGCCGGCCAGCTCTCCGGCGACCTGGCCGGCCGGCGGGCAGGCGACCGCGACCCGCCAGCCCCGCCGCGCCTGGTCGGCGGCGGCCGTCGCCACGTAGGCGCCGACCCCGCCGTCCACCGGCTGCGTGACGTGCAGGACGCGCGGGGTCACCGCCATGCCGCGAACCTCTCCACCAGGCGCGGGCAGCGCCGCTTCAGCAGTTCCTGGCCCGCCACGCGGGCGCCGGCGCTCGCGGCGTAGGCGGCGGACCGGACGCCGCGGCCGAGCATCACCCGCTGGTTGACGACCGCCTCGCAGCCGAACTTCGCCTTGTGCGGCTCGTCGCCGCGCAGCAGGCTCAGCACCGGCCTGCCGAGCCGGTGGGTCGTCTCCAGGTTGTCGCGCAGCAACATCGTGAGGACGTCGGCCTCGGCGCGCAGTTCCGGATCGGCGCCGTACAGGTAGCCGCCCACGAAGTCCTTGCCGACCACCGTCAGATCGCAGGCCCGCAGCCGCCCCCGCACCCTGAATTCCTTCAGCACCGCGCGGTCCTCCACCACCAGCGACCGCGTGGCCCGCGTCAGATGGTCCCTGAACCGCGGCTGCGTGTGCTGCACGTTGATCCCCCGGCTCTCCCACTGCAGGGTGTGCAGCCGCAGCAGCTCGGTCACCGACTGCTCGACCCGGTCCGGCTCGACCACGTCCACCGACAGGTCCATCGCGTCGAGCTTGCGCAGCGCCGTCCGCAGCCGGCGCGCCCGCCGGCCGTTGAGCGCGGCCGCCACCTGCTCGATCGGCTGCCCCGGCAGCTGCAGGCAGGTGGACGCGGGCAGGGTCCAGGCCCGGGCGCCCCAGAGCCCGGCCAGCCGCAGGACGGCCGCGCCCGGCCGGGCCTCGGGCAGGTCGATCACGTCCCAGCCCGGCTGGGCGAGCAGCCCGGCGCGCAACTCGCGCATGCCCGCGTCGCCCTCGGCGTCGTCCACCATGATGTCCGTGAAGTCGGATTGCCCGCCGCCGACGGGCGTCAGCACCCGGCAGCCCAGCCGGTACTCCAGCCTGAGGGGCGCCGCCGCCACCAGCCGCCCGCCCCGGTAGGCCAGGAACACCCGCAGCCGCCCCGGAGTTCCGTAGGCCCGCCACCAGGAGCAGAGCCAGCTGTACGACTGGAACGGCGTGGCGGTCGAGCTGCGCTCGTGCAGGTCGGCCCAGTCCTCCGCCAGCCCAGAGAGCGCGTTGCGCGGCACGACCCGCAGCGTGAGCCGCGCAGCGTGCGCGGGTGCCAGGGCTTGTGACGGGGCGGGCGACAGGGCGGGCGAGCCGTTCGACGTGGACGCGCCGGGCGTCGCGGCGCTCACGCCTCCGCCCCGCTCAGCACCGGCGCGGGCTCGCGCCGCGCCTGGCGCAGCGCCTGCGGCGCGGCCAGGCGGATCAGGCCCGCGACCAGGGCCGCCCCGAAAGCACCGACGGCCACGCTGGCCAGCGGCACCGGGGCGGAGGGGCGGGTCGGGATGGACGCGCTGGCGAAGGGCGCCAGCCGCACGCGGGTGTCGGTGGCGTGCCCGTTGGCGTACGTGATCAGCGCGGTGGCCGCCCGGTTGACGCGGTCCGCGGCCTCCCACCCGGTGGGCGCCACGGACGTCAGACGCACCAGAGGGGCGTCCGGCGAGGCCGCCACGCTCAGGCTGCCCCATTCGGTCACGTCGCCGGTGAGCAGGCCGGGGTGGCCGGAGATCCGGGCGTAGGCGGAGGCGAAGTCGATCGCCTGCGCCGGGTCGCCGCCCGCCACCACCACGACGTAAGCGTCCGCGCTGTAGACGGCGTCCCTGGCCACGGCGTACGCGGCCCCGGCAGACGCCCCCAGCGCCAGGGACAGCGGCAGCCACCATCGCGCGAGCACGCCCATGATGCGGGCCCGGGTCCATGTCATCGTTGATCCTCCGTGGGTGCGGCGCCCAGCAGGCGCAGGTAGAGCGACTCCAGCCGGTCGGCCTGGCGGCGGATGTCGTAGAGGCGGACGGCGTCGGGCGGGGGCAGCCTCCCCGGCGGGCGGCCGGCGAGCGCGGCCAGTTCGGCGGCGATCCGGTCCGGAGGGACGTGCCTGGCCCCGGGCGCCGAGCCCGGCGGCAGGTCGTCGATGGCCGGGCAGGTGTCGTACAGGACCGGGAGGCCCGCGGCGAGCGCCTCGACGACCGCGAGGCCGAACGTCTCCTCCGCCGACGGCGCGGCCAGCACGTCCATCGCCGACAACATCGCCCGCACGTCCGTCGACTCGCCGGCGAAGATCACCCGGTCTCCCGCGCCCACCGCGCCGGCCAGCTCCCGCAGGCGCGGCTCGCACGAACCCGAGCCGACCAGGAGCAGAACGGCGGTTTCGAGCGCGGGCAGCGCCTCGATCAGCGCGTCGAAACGTTTGCCCGGCTCCAGCCGGCCGACCCCGCCGATCAGGAAGGCGTGCGCCGGCACGCCCAGCCGCTGACGGGTGCGCCGGCGCAGCGCCGCGTCGAAGCCGAACGCCCCGCCGTCCACGCCGTTGGGGATCACCACGATGCGCGAGCGCGGCACGCCCCAGCCGGCCAGCCGGTCGGCCACGGTCGGCGAGACGGCCACGGTCAGGTGCCCGAGCAACTCGCTGGCGAGGTACAGCGCTCTGACGGAGCGGGTGAGGCGGCGCCCCTCGATGTGCTCGCGGCCGATCGAGTGCTCGGTCGCCACGATCGCGGGGACGTTCGCCAGCCGCGCGGCCAGCCTGCCGTACACGCAGGCGCGGTAGAGGTGGGTGTGGACCACTTCGTAGCGGTGCCTGCGCATGAGCCGGGCCAGCCGCCCGACGGCCCGCAGGTCCCGGTTCCCGCGCATCCCGACCTGGTGGACGCGCACGCCGGTGCGCGCGATGGCGTCCGCGACCACGCCGGCGCCGGTGAGCACCGCGACGTCGCACCGGGCCCGCAGGTGCGGCAGCAGGAAGCGCAGCTGCTGCTCCGCGCCGCCCGCCGCCAGACCGGTGATGACATGCAGGACCTTCACCACCCCCACCGGACCTGGTGACGCACCCGCTTGGCGCGCAGCCGCAGCGCGCCGTCCCGCTCGCCGACGTAGGTCCGCGGCAACGCGTAGCGGCCGCTGAGCTCGGACTTCCAGATCGCGCAGCCGTAGCCGTAGCCGGCCCTGCGGACGGCGTCCACCTCGCGCGCGCCGGCGTGCCCGTACGGGTAGCAGTATCCGCTCACCGGCTCGCCGAGCAGGTTCTCCAGCGCCGCCTTGCCGGCCGTCACCTCGTGCCAGAGATCGTCCTCGCTCAGGCCGGTCAGCGAGCGGTGCCCCGCCGAGTGCGAGCCGACCTCCATGCCCTGCCGCGCGGCCCGGCGCACGCCGTCGGCGTCCATGAGGGGCTTGCGCGGCCCCTCGGCGTCCCAGGCGTTGTGCTCGCCGATCAGGTCGGACACCACGAAGACCGTGGCGGTGAACCCGCGTTCGAGCAGCGCGGGGACGACCTCACCGAGGAAGTCGGCGTACCCGTCGTCGAACGTGAGCCCGACCAGGCGCCCGGCCCTGCCCTCCGCGTGGGCGCGCAGCAGCTCGCGCATGGAGACGCCGGTCAGGCCGCACCGGGCCAGCCAGCGCAGCTGCCGGTCGAAGCGGTCGGGTGAGACGGTGATCTGGAAGGGATCACTGTCATATTTCTCGACGGAGTGGTACATGAGCACGTACGGCATGGTGGTCATCCGCGGCCTCGCGTCCTGATCGAGCGGGTGATTTCGGCGAGCGTGGTCGTGGCCCCCGCGAGGGCCGCGACGGCGCAGAAGGCGGCGGCGATCGCGGCGCCGGTCAGGCCCAGGGTCACCGGCTGCGGCAGGCCCGCCAGCAGCGGCCGCGTGGCCCAGCCCGCTCCCGCGCCGGCCGCGGCGGCCAGGAGCAGCGCGCCGATGGGCGTGGCGGCGTCGCGCAGCGGCAGGGCGACGACGCGCCTGCGCAGCCCGGCCAGCAGCACCACGCCGGTCAGCGTGATCCCGGCCGCGTTGGCCGCGGCCAGCCCCGTGACCCCCCACTCCGGCCGGGCCAGCACCGCCGTCGCGACCAGCCCCGCGGCCATCGCGAGCGCCGGGTACCAGGAGGCGCGGGGCCCGCAGAAGTACGTGCGGCACACGACCCCGACCACCGCCTGGCCGAGCAGCCCCAGCGTGTACACCTGCATGATCCGCGCGGTGGCGGCGGTGTCCGCCTCGGTGAAAGCGCCGTACCGCAGCAGGACGGCCACGACGTCGGGAGCGCAGACCAGCAGCGCCGCCGTGGCGGGCAGCACGATCGCCGAGGCGGCGACCAGGTCGCCGACCAGCCTCCTGCGCGCCTGCGCGCCGTCACCGGCGGCGACGGCGCGGGCCAGGTCGGGGAAGGTCACCGTCGCCACGATCAGGGACAACACCATCGGCACCTGCGCGATCTTCTGCGCGTAGTTGAGGTGCGAGATCGATCCCTCGGGCAGCGACGAACCGACGAACCTCTCGATGAAGACCTGGCTCTGGCGCGCGAGCGTGAAGATCGCGATCGGCAGGAACGCGGCCAGGGGCAGCGGCACCCCGCACGTGGGGCGGCGGGGCGGGCCGAAGCGCCGGACGAACGCCGGGGCCTGGACGAGCACCATGCCCGCGCCGCCCACGGCCACGCCCACCGCGGCGCCGTACGCGCCCTGGTCGCGCAGCGACCACAGGCAGACGATGATGCCCAGGTTGTAGGCGACGTAGATGGCGGCAGGCGGCGCGAACGTCTGGTGCGAGCGGAGCGCCGCGCTGAGGTAACCGGCCAGCCCGAACGTCAGGATCGTGACCGAGGCGACACGCATGCAGTCGGCCGCGAGGTCGGCCCTCGGGATGCCGGGGGCGAGCAGGCCGACCAGCCACGGCGCGCCCGCGGCAGCGACCGCGCTCAGCGCCGCGAGCGCGAGACACAGGTACGGCAACGTCGACGACACCAGGGCCCGCGGGTCGTCGCCCGCCTCCACCGCCCGGCTGAACAGCGGGACCAGCACGAAGGCCATCGCGCCCTCGATGAGCAGGGGGGCCGCGGTCTCAGGGATCGTCCAGGCGACGAGGAACGCGTCGGTGCCGGCGTCGGCCCCGAACGTCGTGCCCAGCAGCAGGTCGCGGACGAAGCCGAGCAGCGAGCCGAGCCCGATGAGCAGCGCGGTGACGCTGACGGCCCTGACCGCCGGCGAGGTGGCCGTCGTCATCGTGTCCCGCCGCGCCCGGCCAGGGCTCCGGTCACCGGCGGCGGCCCCGCGCGGCGGGTGACGCGCGCCAGGACCAGCCCCAGGACGACCGACATGACCAGCGTCGGAGGGCCGCCGATGTCACCGTAGACGAAGTCGGCCAGCTGCCAGGTCAGCAGCCCGGCCGCGATCACCGCGCCTCCTCGGACCGCCCACCACGCCATGGCCCCCAGGCAGAGGCCCAGGGCGGCCAGCCCGAGCAGGCCCTGTTCGCTGAGGGTCAGCAGGTACATGTTGTGCGGGGAGAGCAGCGGCTGCCGCTGGAATCCGTGCACCGGGTCGTCGGTGTCGCTGCCGGACGACAGCTCGATGGGCGCGTACGTGTCGCGCAGCTCCGCGAACCGGCGCGGTCCTACCCCGGTCAGCGGGTGGTCGAGCCACATGCCGGCGGCGGTGCGCCACAGGGTGTACCGGTCGCTCAGCGACTGGTCGGGCTGGGTCACGGCGGAGGCCATCGAGGCGACCCGCCGTCCCAGCACGTCCGATCCCGTGCCGAGGCCGGCGACCAGCACGGTCCCGGCGGCGGCGCCGGCGAGGAGCACCCGGGCGCCGAGCACCCGGCTGCGCATGAAGAGCATGACCAGCGCCGCGCACAGCAGGGCGAGCCAGGCGCCCCTGCTGAGCGACAGGGCGAGGGGCACGCAGAGCAGGGCGGCGCCCCCGAGCGCGGCGGCGCGCCACCGGCCGCGTACGCCGAGGCCCACGCCCAGCAGGATGATCGCGCCGAAGCTGACCACGCTCGCCATGCCCATGACGTCGAGCGCGCCGAACGTGCCGACGGCCCGCACCCGCTCCCCTGCGTACGACGCCCCGGTGCCGGTGAACGCCTGAACGCATCCGACCACGCCCTGCACGGCCGCCGCGCCGACGACGGCCCCGCCGACGATCAGGCTGTCGGCACGGTCGCGCACCGTCACCATGACGGCCAGCGGGACGATCACGAACACCTGGACGTACCTGAGGTAGCCCGGCACGCTCGCCAGCACGTCGGGCGAGGCCAGCACCGCGATGGCGGCCGCGCCCGCGACGGGTGCGAGCACGAGCGCGCGGGCGGGCAGTTCGGCCGCGCGCGGGCTCGCGACCAGAAGGGCGAGCGCGACGGCGGCCAGCGCGACGGAGGCGATGTCGGCGGCCGTCACCCGCACCTGGGCGGTCAGGCCGTCGAGCCCCGCGGGCAGGCAGGTCAGGAGCACGGTCGCGGCCGCCACGAGGCTGGGTCGGGGAAGGGCGCCCAAGGGTCAGCTCCCGCCCAGCCGGAGCAGCGACCACACGGTCCGTACCATGATCTTGATGTCGGAGCCGAAGGACCACCCGTCGATGTAGTGGTTGTCGAAACGGGCGCGGTCCTCGATCGAGGTGTCGCCGCGCAGCCCGTGGACCTGGGCCCATCCGGTGATCCCGGCCGGCAGCCGGTGCCGCAGGCCGTATCCGGGAATGGTCCGGGAGAACTCGTCGACGAAGTGCGGGCGTTCCGGCCGGGGGCCGACGATGCTCATGTCTCCCTTGAGAACGTTCCAGAGCTGCGGGAGCTCGTCGACCGACGTCCTGCGCAGCAGCCTGCCCACCCGGCCGACCCGGCTGTCGTGGGCGATGCTCCACAGGGTCGCCGACTCGTGCGCGTCGACGGGTTTCATCGTCCTGAGCTTGATCACCTCGATCGGCTCCCCCTGGCAGCCCACCCGCCGCTGCCGGAAGAGCGGGCTCTGGCCGACCTCCGCGCGAATGATCAGCGCGCAGAGCGCGAGAAGCGGCGCGGTCAGAAGGAGGCCGATCAGCGCGATCGTGATGTCGAGTGCCCGCTTCAGCGGCCAGAGCGCGCTGTGCTGCGCGGCGGGACGCATGCGGAGCAGCGGGAAACCGCGTACGTGCTCGCGCAGCGTGACGAAGTCGACGATCAGCTCGCTCAGGTCGAGCGCGAGGTACACGTCGCAGCCCAGCGCCCTCGCCGTCCGCGCGAGCGGCTGCTGCCCTGCCCCCGCGAGGATCACCGCGCGCACCTCGTAGGCCTGGATGATGTGCGCGGCCTCGCTGGGCCGGCCGAGAACGGGCAGGTCGGAGGTGTCCCCGGCCGCCTCGTCCAGGAAGCCCAGGGGATACAGGCCGTGCTCCGGGTGGTCGAGCAGGCTCTCCGCCAGCCGGCGGCCGTACGGTCCCGCGCCGATCACCAGGGTGGGCGCCGACCGTCCGTACCGGTGCGCTCTGCGGGCCGCGAAGGCGAGCATGCTCCTGCCGCACACGGCGAGGAAGGTGTAGAGCACCGCGCACAGCACGATCGTGACGAACGACGCCGACTCCCGGAAGGCCACGCAGGCGGCCACGAAGCCGGATCCGGCGATCCAGCCGCCACGGTCGAGACCGGAGGCCAGGACCTGCGGCGCGTACACCCGGCCGAGGCCGTTGAGCACGACGACCAGGACGGCCGCGACGGCGACGGGCGGAATGCCCCGGCCCGCCTGGGCGGCGGTGAAGGCCATGCACAAAAGGTCGACGCCGACCAGGGCGAGTGGCTGCGCTGCTCGCCATGATCGTGAGCTCCGGCGCTCCGCCGGCCGCGCGGCCCGGCGGTCGCCCTCAACGCTAACAGCCACTGCTTCTCCGGACATAGCTCGTTCGACCGGTCTGACCTTCGATCAGCCAATCCAATCCACCCATGAAGCCCATAGTCACCTTTTCGGCAACCTGCCGCGGCATAGGCATTGAGCAGGGGCTTTCCTAGGCAATACGCGAACAATCCCGCAGCGAGCGATTTGATGGTAGCTCCACCAGCCGGAGAAAATCGAATACGTGAAGGGCGAAAGCACCGCGCCGCTCGGCAACATTTCCTTGGCAATTTTTTGAGCAGGCAAATGCAATTTTGACGTTTAGCTCCGGATTTATCACGCAAAACGGCGGCGCCCACGGGGACACCGCCGTTCTGGAGCCGACCGGCCTACCGCCGCAGGACCATCCTGGCCGGATTCACCAGCAGGAGGCCCGCGACGCCGAGCACGGGCAGGAGGGTGAGCTGCCAGAGGCCGGCGCCTTCCCAGCCGAGCGCGCCGACGAGACGGGCGAACAGCAGCCCCGAGAAGGCGGCGGCGACGTAGTACGTGAGGATGAACAGCCCCGCGCCCCGGCCGACGTGGTGCGGGCGGACGGCCCGCTGCATGGCGGTGGAGCAGTTGGTGAACAGGAAACCGCTGGCGAAGGTGCCCATGAGGAAGGAGAGCAGATACTGCGCCGGCGCCGCGGTCGCGACCTGGTACATGAGGCAGGCGGTGACCGACGTGGCGACCATGGCGAGCATCAGGAGGCGGGCCTGGTTGAACCGGTCGCCCAGCCAGCCCGCCGGCAGGGCCATCATGGCGCCCAGACCGCCCATGGACACCGCGAAGGCCGCCTGGTCCGCGGTGAAGCCGAGCCCTTCGCGGAGGAAGGTCGGGTAGAGCCCGAGATAGCCGTAGAAGACCAGGCCGGACACGGCGCAGGCGATGCCCACGCCGAGGGTGTTGCGGTTGTAGGGGGAGGCCGGCACGTGCTCGTACGCGGTGGCGTCGGCCTGCGAGGCCGCTCCGGTGACCGCCTCGGTCATCTTGCGCGACACCGTGAACGCGATGAGCAGGCTCATGGCGAGACCGGCGGCGGCGAACAGGAAGAACGGCGTGCGCCAGGTGCCGGAGCTCTCGGCGAGCCCCGTGCCGATGAGCGGGCCGAGGAAGACGCCCAGCCCGAACGCCACGCCCACGACGCCCGCGGCCAGCGCGCGCCGGTGGAAGAAGAACGCGCCGATCACCGCGTACAGGGCGGTGGCCTGCACGCCCTCGCCGATGCCCGAGACGAGGCGGTAGATGCTCATGTCGACGAACCCGACGGCGAGCGGGATGGCCAGCGTGCCGAGGGAGTAGACCAGCACGCTGATGACGATGATCGTCCTGCGGGAGAGCCGGTCGGCCAGGTAGCCGGCCGGGGGCCCGGCGAGCGCGAGCCCCAGCGTGAAGCCGGTGGCCAGCAGCCCGCCCTGCTCCAGGGAGAAGCCGAGCTCGGTCCGGATCTCGGGCAGGAGGGGGTAGAAGATCTGCCGGTCCATCGCGTTGAGCATGTACGACGCGCACAGGACCGCGAACCCGATCGCGACGGAGGCCTTCGTCACCTGCTGGGAGGCACCGCCCTGGGGGCGCTCTGTGGTGCTGCTCATCTGGCGCTCCTATGCGCTGGAGGGCACGAGACCACTGCCGGGCACGCAGCCGCGCGCTGAGCGGACACTCGTCCGTACAGTGGTCACCATGGGCTGGCCTCAGAATGATGTGCCCAGGGTCGCCTGTCAAGGGTCTGTTCCCACCCGGAAGGTCACCTCGGACAATTGTCCGCAGTATGGCTGTCCTCGTCCGCCCACGCCGGTTCTCGCTTGTCCCGGCGCATCCACGGCTCAGCCGGGCTCCGTTCGGGAAGAGCGCCGATCAACGACCCGCCGGGCTCCGTTCCAGGCGGGCGCCGATCGGCGGGTCAGGCGAGCTCGGCCAGGAACTCCTCAACGGCCGCGGCTTCGGGCACGCCCAGGTCGGCGTAGAGGCGCCGGGACCGTTCCGCGTGGTCCCGCGCCGCGTCCACGCGGCCACGATCATGGTGGGCGCGCGCCAGTCCCTCGTGGGCGCGCGCCTCCTCGGCCCGGTTGCCCACCTCGCGTGCGACGGCGAGGGCGTCGCAGTGACGCGCGACGGCCTGGTCGTGGTCGCCGAGGCACCGGCCGGCCTCCCCCAGACCGTTGAGCGGCGCGGCCTCGTCACTCCGGCCGCCCAGCTCGCGATAGAGATCCAGCGCGTGCCGGTGCTGGTCGCGGGCCTGCTCGTACCGCCCCTGCGCCAGGTAGTCCTGGCCGAGAAGGTCGAGCACGCCGGCCTCACCGCTCCGGTTCCCCAGCCGGCGGTGGAGCGCGAGGGCCCGGCGATGGTGGTCAAGCGCCGCGCGATGGCGTCCCTGCCGCTGGTGGCTGATGCCGAGACTGCTCAGCGTGTAGGCCTCCCCGACGGGGTTGCCGATCTCGCGGCTCAGGGCGAGGGCCTGCTCCAGATGGTGGTCCGCCCGCTCGTACGCGTGCCGTCGCAGGCACACGTTGCCGAGCGTGTTGTGCGCCCGCGACTCGCCGAGCCGGTCGCCGGCCGCGCGGCACAGGTCCAGGGCCGGCCCGCAGACCTCGTACGACTCCTCGTAACGGCCCTGCCGCCAGCGCACCCAGGCCAGATCGAGCCGGGCCAGCGCCTCGCCCGCCGTGTCGCCCCCGCGGCGGGCGGCCTCCAGCGCCTTCGTGTGCACGATGATCGCGTCGGCGTGGTGGGCGTGACCGTCGAGGTAGGGATGCACGACGGTCGCCAGCCGGCCCGCGTGCACCGGCCAGTCGCCGTCGGCCGCCCGGCTGCAGGCGGCGACGAGGTTGGCGCGCTCGCCGTCCAGCCACGCGCTCGCCTCGGCGCCGTCCACGAACGACACGGTCCCCGGCGCGGCGAGTGACGGCCTGCGGAGGCCGCCGAACGGGTAGAGAGCGGCGATCGCCGCGGCCGCCGTGCGCAGGTAGTGGTCGAGCAGGCGGGTCAGGGCGTCGTGCCGGGCCTCAACCGTCTCCTCGGCGGAGACGGTGGCGCGCGCGTGTTCGCGGAGCAGGTCGTGGAACGTGTATCTCCCAGGCTCGTACTGCGCCAGGACATGGGCGTCCAGCAGGTCCTCCAGCAACGTCTCCGCGTGGTCGGCGGGGACGCCGGCCAGCGCGGCGGCGGCGTGGACATCGACGTCGCGCCCGGGATGCAGGCCCAGCATCCGGAACATGCGCTGCCGCTCGGCATCCAGATGCCGGTACGACAGCGTGAACGCGGCCGCGACACCCCTGTCAGGGGTGGACAGCTCGGCCAGCCGGCGGCGCTCGTCACGCAGCCTGCCGGCGAGATAGCCGGCGGTCCAGCGAGGGCGATGATGCAGCCGCGCGGCGGCGATCCGCACGGCCAGCGGCAGGAACCCGCACAGCTGCAGCACGTCGAGGACCGCGCTCGGTTCGGCCGTCGCCCGTTCCCCCACGATCGAGGTGAACAGCCGCACGCCGTCCTTGGCCGGCAGCACGTCCATGGACAGCGTGCGGGCGCCGTCGAGATCGACCAGCCGGCGGCGGCTGGTGACCAGGACGAGGCTGTCGGAGGCGCCCGGCAGCAGGGGCTTGACGTGGTCGGTGTCGGCGGCGTTGTCCAGGACGATCACGACCCTGCGCTGGGCGAGCTCGGCCCGCCACAGCGCGGCCCGTGCGGCGACCGAGGAGGGGATGCGTTCGGCCGGCACCCCGAGCTGGCGCGACAGCGTCTCCAGCGCGGCGCCCGCCTCGATCGGCTCGTGCCCCGCCGTGTGCGCCTGCAGGTCGACGAAGAGCTGCCCGTCGGGGTACCGGCCGGCCAGCGCGTGCGCGGCGTGAATCGCCAGCGCGGTCTTCCCGATGCCCGCCATCCCGTCGATGGTCAAGATCGTCGAACCGGGCCCGAGCCCGGCGATCCTCTCCAGCTCGACGGTCCGGCCAGCGAAGTCGGGAATGTCGTACGGCAGGAAGTTCGCCCGCCGGGGCTCGCGTGCCGCGGCATTGTCCCGCGGCTGGAGCTGCTGATCCGCATCGCCCCGCAGCACGGCCTGCTCGATGGCCACGAACGCCCGGCCGGGATCCAGCCCTTGCTCTTCCACCAGCGACTCGCGGAACGCCCTGGTCACCGACAGCGCGTCGGCCTGCCGTCCCGCGCGATGCAGGGCCAGCATCAGCTGACCCGACAGCCGCTCGCGCAGCGGGTGCGCCGCCACGTGCGCGGACAGCTCGTCGATCAGGTCCTCGTGCCGGCCCAGCGACAGCTCGAGGTCGGCCAGGCGCTCGATCGCGGCCAATCGCCGCTGCTCCAGCCGGCTGCGCGCGCTCTCGACGTAGTCGGCGTGCACGTCCGCCAGCGGCTGCCGCCGCCACAGCGCGAGCGCGTCGCGTACCTGGCGGGCGGCGCTGTCCGGATCGGCCTCCTTCTGGGCAGCCGCCATCCGGCGGGCGAAGTCCTCCAGATCGAGCTGCTCCGGTTCGATGGCGTACCCGCCCGGGCGGGTCACGAGCAGCTGCGCCGCGCCCGCTTCGCGGAGCACCCGGCGGATGGCGGTGACGGCGGCCTGGATCTGCGCGCGGGCGGTGTCCGGCGGCGTCACGCCCCACACCGCGTCGCTCAGCTGATCGGCGCTGAGCACGGTGCGGGCGTGCAGCAGCAGGTACGCCAGCACCGCACGGTGACGTGGCGCCAAGCCGGTCAGCTCCCGGTCGCCTGCCATGACGTGTACGGGGCCGAGAACACCGAACCGCACGCCCACCCTCGCCTCCCCCCCAACGACGCATAACCGTCCATAGCGGACGCATCGCGAATGTATCAACCCGGCTTTCCATGATGAGTGCACAGGTGAGAGGAGATTTCGATTATGGAAGCCCGCATGAAGAACCCGGCGTTCGTGCTCCCCGAGACCATGAAGGGGATCCAGGCCGTCTACCAGGGCATCAACCAGGGCGGCGCGCCCGGTGAACTGCTGGAGATCGTCGCCCTGCGCACCAGCCAGATCAACGGCTGCGGCGCCTGCGTCCACGCCCACGTCCAGAACCTCAAGAAGTCCGGCGAGTCCGACGAGCGCGTGGGCAACGTGGCCGCCTGGCGCGAGGCGCCGTTCTACAGCGACGTCGAACGCGCCGCGCTGGCCCTCGCGGAGTCCGTCACCCGGATCGCCGACCGGTCCGCGGACGCCGTGCCCGACGACCTCTGGGACGAGGTCGCCGACCACTTCGACGAGCGGCAGCTGTCCGCGATCATCCTGACGATCTCCATGACCAACTTCTTCAACCGCATCAACGTCACCGTCAAAGAGCCCGCCGGCACGTCCTGGGCCTGACGAGATCAGGAAACGAGAACCATCCGATGTTCACTGCGTACGTCATCGTCGCCATTCTCACCGCCGCCTGGGTGGGCTTTTCGGCCGTCTCCGTCTTCATCCGCGCCTCCTGGGTGGTGGGTCCCCTGGCGGACTACGGGGTGCCCCGCAAGTGGTGGCCCTGGCTCGGCGCCGCCAAGGCCGCGGGCGCCGCGGGCCTGCTCGTCGGGCTGTTCGTACCCGTCATCGGCGTCCTGGCCGGGATCGGCCTGGTGGCGTACTTCACCGGGGCCGTCATCACGGTGATCCGCGCCCGCTCGTACGCGCACATACCGTTCCCGCTGCTCTACCTGTCGCCGGTCGCCGCGTCCCTGGTGCTGGGGTTCATGACCTGAGCACGACCTGAGCATGCGAGACGCCCCTCCGCCCGCGCCGCGCGGAGGGGCGTCCTGGGCATGCTCAGGTCGACAGGCAGACGAGAAAGCCGATCCCCCACCCTCCCCTGATCCGACAGGCCCGCGGACATATACGATCAGCGTGATGCCGAATCGTTCAAGGTCATGCTGCCGCCCTACGCGTGAGTAGCGCTACCTAGGGACAATTGCGCTGAACTCCCCATGTATAGGCCTGCCGTAGCGCGAGACATTGGCCGGCATGAACGGTCTCTACGCCCTCAAACCCTGGTACGCCGCCCGGCTCAGCGGAGTGCGGGCCTTCCTGGTCGCCCGCGGCGTCCGTCCTTCGGCCATCACCGTGTCAGGCATCGTGTTCGGGGCGGTGGCGGGAGCCGTACTCGCTCAGGGTGAGACGGGACCGTGGGTGGCGCTGGCCGTCGCGGCGGCCCTCGCCGGCCGCCTGGCCTGCGCGAACCTCGACGGCGGCGTCGCTCGCGACAGCGGCGGGAGCACCAGGTTCGGCGCCGTGGCCAACGAGCTGGGTGACCGGCTCGCCGAGTACGCGGCGCTGGCCGGATGCCTGGCGCTGGCCGACCCCGCGCTCGTGGCCTGGGCCGCGCTGGCCGCCACCCTCCCCTCGTGGGCCGCACTCGCGGGCGCCGCCGCAGGGGCGCGGCGCCCGCAGGGCGGCCCTGCCGGCAAGACCGAGCGCTGCGTCCTGCTGGTGTTGTTCGCCCTCACGGGCTGGCCCGCCTGGCTGGTGGTGCTCGCCGCCGGCTCCCTGATCACAGCGGTCGTACGGCTCGCGCGCGTCCACCGCGAGCTGCGTAGCGCCCCCGCCCTTCAGGGGACCGGGTCATGATCCTCGACACCGCCCCCTACCTGGCCGGAGCCCTCGGGGTGAGCGGGCTGGCCGTGTGGTGGTCGAGGCAGCGGGAGCTGGTGCGCCGCTGGACCACCTGGGCCGTCGCCGCGCCGCTCGTGACAGGCAGCCTCCTGCTCGGCCCTCAGGGCGCCGCCGCGCTCGCGGTCGTGCTCGGCGTCGTCTGCGTCCTCGAATACTCCCGCCTGGTACGGCTGCGCGCCCCCGAACGCGCCATCCTGCTCGCCCACGCCACCCTGCTCCCCGTCGCCGCCCTGATGGGCGACGTGTACGGGCCGGCGGCCGTGTGCTTACTGGCCGTGGTGCTGGCACCGGTCCTGTCCGGCGACGCGGAGGACGGATCCCGCAGGGCCGCCTTCGGGATGTTCGGGCTGCTGTGGTTCGCCCCGCTGGCCGGGCTCGTACTGCTCGGCCCCGCCCAGGCGTTCGCGCTCTGCCTGGCCGTCGCCATCGCCGACGTGGCGGCGTGGTGCGGCGGCAAGCTCGGGGGCGGCCCGCGGCTGTCACCGCTGTCACCGGGCAAGACCTGGAGCGGCGTGCTGGGCGGCGCGGCGGGCGGGCTCGGCGTGCTGGCCCTGCTCGGGTCGCTCACCCCCGCTCTGGCCGTCGCCGTCGCCGTCGGCGCGCCCCTCGGCGACCTGGTGGAGTCGATGGTCAAGCGCGGCGCGGGCGTCAAGGACGCGGGAGCGTGGCTGCCCGGCTTCGGCGGCCTGCTGGATCGTGTCGACTCCCTCCTGATCGCCCTGGCCCTGGCGGTGGTGCTTGCATGAACGGCGCTCTCCTGCGGAGATGGTTGTGGCGGACCGCCTTCACCTGCAACGGCGGGTTGCGGGTGGAAGGGACGGTTCCCGACGGGCCGTGCGTGGTCGTCGCCAACCACTCCTCGCACGCCGACACGGCCGCGCTGCTCGCCGCGTTGCCCGCGCGCAGGCGGCCCGTGGTGGCGGCCGCCGCCGACTACTGGTTCGCGGGCCCGCTGCGGTCACTCGTCTGCCGCTCCCTCGTCGCCGGCTTTCCCGTACGGCGGGGCGGAGGCGGCTCGGCCGACCTCGCGCGTGCCGTACAGCTCCTGGAACAGGGACGCATCGTCGTCGTCTTCCCCGAAGGCACGCGCTCGCGGGACGGCCGCATCGGCGAGTTCCGCTCCGGGGCCGCGCGCATCGCCGCCAAGGCGGGCGTGCCGCTCCAGCCCGTCACCATCCACGGCACCTCCGAGGTGCTGCCCGTACACGGGCGGGTGCGGCGGGGCCGGGTCCTCGTCCGCTTCCGCCGGCAGGTGCACGACCTGGAAACAGCACACAACCTCATCGAAGGAGATATTTCATGAAGTGGACCCTCATGCGGCTCCTGCTGCGCACGGTCGGGCAACTGAGCGAGGGCATCCGCATCGGCTACCGTCACGGGTTCGACAGCGGCACGATGCTCGACTACGTCTACGCCGACGAACCCCACGGGCGTCTCGGCCTGGGCAAGCTCATCGACCGCGGCTACCTGAA
The DNA here is from genome assembly GCF_052245635.1 of Nonomuraea sp. KM88. Classification (NCBI taxonomy): domain Bacteria; kingdom Bacillati; phylum Actinomycetota; class Actinomycetes; order Streptosporangiales; family Streptosporangiaceae; genus Nonomuraea; species Nonomuraea sp. KM88. The sequence goes on from NZ_JBQQCC010000016.1 coordinate 205,670, forward strand.
CGCCGTCGGATGGCGTGCCATCCGAGCCAGACGGGCCCTGCTGCACGACGTGCTCAGGGAGGAGGTCTCGGCGCGAGCCGGCCGGGCGCTGATCCTCGACGTGGCCTCAGGCCCAGGCCGCTACCTGCAGGACCTGGCCAAGGAACAGCCGGAGACCCAGGTGGTCTGCCGCGACCTGACGCCCGACGGGCTGGCGCTCGGCGAGAAGCAGGCGGCGGCGCGCGGCCTGACCAACATCGTGTACGAGCAGGGCGACGCCTTCGAACCCGCACCGCTCGACCGCCCTGCCGACATCGTCGTGGTCTCCGGGCTGTACGAGCTGATCCTGGCCGAGGAGCAGATCAGCAAGTCGGTGGCCCGCCTGCGTGACCTGCTCGCGCCCGACGGTGTCCTGATCTTCACCACCCAGACCCGCCATCCACAACTGGAGTTCATCGCCAACGTGCTGCCCAACCGCGACGGCGCGCTGTGGGTCATGGAGTGCAGGTCGGTGCAGCAGGCGCACGGCTGGGCGCGGGAAGCAGGCTTCGAGGACGTCGTCAGCCGCATGGAGAAGGTGGGCCTCTTCGCGGTCACGACCGCGCAGAACGCCGGCGTCGCCAGCAGCCGCTAGCTCGAGACCACCCGGCACCCCTCAGAGCAGACCGAAGGGATTCCGAAACCATCCCGAAGGGGGTACATCACACGATCGGTATCGACCCCAGCAAGAACGACGCGAAGGAGACCACCATGAAGCTCCTGACCATCTCTGGAAGCCTGCGCACCGGCTCCTTCAACACTCAACTGCTCACCCACGCCGAAGACCTCGCCCGCGACGCCGGGCATCAGGTGCACAGATCCAACCGCGTCAGCGAGATCCCGCCGTTCAACGAGGACCATGAACAACGGCCCGTCGGCGTGGTCGAGGATTTGCGAGCCGAGGTTCGTCACTCCGACGCCGTGCTGATCGCCACGCCGGAGTACAGCGGCAGCATTCCCGGCCAGCTGAAGAACCTGCTGGACTGGGCCGCCCGACCGGACGGCGCGTGCGTCTTCACCGACCTGCCCGTCGCCGTGATCAGCGCGAGTCCCGGCAAATTCGGTGCCGCCTGGGCCCGGGAGGCGACCGAGCACATCCTCACCCAGATGGGAGCCACCGTCCTGTCCACCGGTTGGGGCCTGCCCCTGGTGCACGAACGGGCAGCCGGCAACACCGGCCTCATCGATGACGACGCCGAGAATCAGCTGCGCACGATCATCGGACGGCTGGCCGAAGCCCTCAACGGCCCCGGCGGCCAGGACGCCGAGCCCTCAGCGGCCAGGCACCGCACAGCCGCGGTTGTCGGCGCATGACTGACGCGCAACACGATGCGCATCACCGAAGGACATCTCCCTCAGAGGCCGTTACCGCACCGTATGGAGAGGACCATGTCGTCTCACGATCACTCCGCCAAGCACATGCAGGCCGAACAGCGGCGCAGCATGGCACCGCACCAGTTGCCGGACGGTACCCCCTCGCCGGATGCCACGCGCACTCCAGCACACACCGGCCCCGAGCAACGCAGGTGGTGGGCCTTGGGGTTCGTGCTGACCGGCAACCTCGCGGTCTTCGCCGCGGTGACCATGATGAACGTCGCCCTGCCCGCGGCCCAGCAGGCACTCGGCCTGACCGATGCCTCCCGGGCCGCGGTGGTGACGCTGTACTCGCTGTGTTTCGGCGCATTCATGCTCCTGGGCGGGCGCCTGGCCGACGTTGTCGGGTTACGCCGGTGCCTGACCGCCGGTCTCGTCGGCTTCGCCGCAGCCTCCCTGCTCGGCGGCGTTTCCCCGAGTGCCGAGATGCTCCTGGCCGCCCGGGCCTTACAGGGCATGACCGGTGCGCTGGTCGCGGCCACCGCGCTGGCGATGATCTCGGTGATGTTCACCCACGGGCGTGAACGAGCCCGCGCCTTCGCCCTGTTCGGGATGGTCATGGGGATGGGCACCGCCGCCTCGTTCACCCTCGCCGGTGCCCTGGTCGACGGTTTCTCCTGGCGGTGGGTGATGCTCATCACCACACCCGTGGCGCTGCTCGTCGCCCTGGGATTGGTCCGTACCGCACCACCCACACCGACTGCCGGACGCGCGCAGCTGGGACTCCCCAGTGCGCTGCTCGTGACCGTGGCGCTGGGCCTTCTGGTGTTCGGCTTCGATCGCGCCAGCACCCTGGGATGGGCTCATCCGGCCACCTGGACGTCGCTGGCCGGCGCGGTCGTCCTGCTCGGCCTGTTCGGCCTGGTGCTGCGCCGTTCGGCACACCCGCTGATCCCGCCACGGCTGCTCGCGGACCGGCTACGGCTGGCGGCATTCACGTCGGTCTTCGTCGTGGGGATCGGCATATTCGCCGGCATGTACATCCTGACCACGTTCCTGCAAGGCGTGCTCGGCTACAGCGCCTTGTTGACCGGTCTGGCGTTCCTGCCCTACGGCCTGTCCGCGATGGCGACCTCACAACTCCTGACCGTTGTCTCAGGGCGGGTGTCGGCCGTTGCGATGCTTGTCGTGGGGTTGTTCATCTCGGCTGCCGCGATCGCCTCGTTCATCCTGCTGGGAACCGACTCGACCTACGTCACCGGCATCCTGCCCGCCATGCTGCTTCTCGGCGCCGGCGGAACCATCGTGATGGTCACCGGCTCCGACGCCGCCACCCGTGGAGCCGGCACCGACAGCGGCATCGCCAGCGCGTTGGTCAACTCCGGCCAGCAGATCGGTGCTGCCTTGGGAACCGCGCTGCTGACCGCCATCATGGCCGCCACCACGCGCCGTCACCTCGCCGGGGCCGGTGAGCTGGACGCCACCTTGACCGGCTATGCGCACGCCAGCGCCGTCGGTGCGGCCATCATCGCCCTCAGCGCGATCGGTGTGCTCGTCCTGGCCCGCCGGCCTGCCGGCCACCGTCATCGTGCCGTGGCATGACCGCCTTGGAAGACGCGACCGCTTGCAGGTGGTCGACGGGGTCGTGCGCGCCGCCTCGGGCCATCGCAGCGGAGAACTCCCGATCGGACAGCGTCTCGGCGATGCGTTCGCTGACCTGTCGGATGTCCCGGCGCTCGGGCACCGACGGCTCAGCGCCTGCCCGGGTGCGGATCGCTTCGGCTGCCCCCAACGAATCGGCGGCCGCTCGGGGATCTGCGGCCAGCATGCGGATGGCCGCCGCCAGTTCGAGCATCCTTGCTGTCGTACGAGTGTCACCGCGCTGCGGAGTCAAGGAGACGAACGTCTCGAAGGCCGCGATCGCTGCGGCCAGGTCGTGTTCCTGGGCAGCCAGAAAACCCTGCTCGAACTCGGTCAGCAGCTCGGCGTTCGCTGCCTGGGTGAATCCTCGCCACCGGTCGAGCAGTGTGCGTGCCCCGGTCAGGTCGCCGCGGTGGCGCGCGATCATCGCCTCGGCGAAGTCCGCGTAGGCGAGGCCGTTGGCGAAACCGATCTCGGCCGAGATCGCCCGTGAATCCGTCAGATCCTTGACGGCATCGTCCAGGTTTCCGTCCCGAAGGGCAGCGATCGCTGACCCGGTGAGCCAGAGCGACGTCTCCGACTCGATGCCCAACTCTCTGCTCATGGCCAACGCCGCGGTGACGGCAGCCGCCGAGCGCCGGTGGTCGCCGACCAGTTCAGCGAAGCGGTGCTCGACCGCCAGCGCATACATGCTGCCGTAGCCGTCGTCCACTTCGCGGAGCACCTCGGACACTTCGCGACCGTCCGGAAGCCCGCGGGGGGCTTCACGCCACAGGGTGACGATCAACCAGTCACGTCGACACGCCGCCACCGCGAGATCCCAGTCCTCGCCGTGTCCGGCGAGGCTCGCAAGAGCCTGGTCGACGTGCCGTTCACCAGCCTCCCGCAGCCCAGCCGACAGGAGCGAAGCCCCGGCGAACCATTGCACGCGGGCCTTGGTCACCGTCTCAGCGCCGAACCCGTGCAGCGCTTCCTCGATGTGTCGTGCCCCTTCTTCTGTGTCGGCGCTCATGCAGGCTGCCAGGGTGGCCGCTGCCGCGTAGTCGTCACCGCCGACGCCGGGCAGGTTGAGCACCGTCTGCAGATCGCGGCCCAAGCGGGTGTGGTAGCCGTCGATCCATGGGCTGATCGAAAAACCGGGTACGCACACCTGATGCCAGAACGTGGCAAGCGTGAGTGCCGTGGCGCTGCGGCCGTCGCCTGTTCGTACGGCCTCGTCGAACGCGTGCCGCATCTGGGCACGTTCTGCGGAGAACCGAGCCAACCAGTGACGCTGCTGCCGAGTGCGTAGTCCGTCGTCGGCCTCACACGCGAAATCACCGTAGTAGCGCATATGTCGTCGAGCGGTGGCCTGTCGTTCGGCGGAGGAGTCGAGCTTCTCACCCGCATAGGCGGCGATCGATTCCAGGAGGCCGTAGCGCACGCCGGCCGGGGTGGATGTCGTCGTGACCAAGCTGCGGTCGACCAGGCCGATGAGGACGTCGATGACTTCTGCGCGCTCCACTGCCGTCGTGCCGGGATCGTCGGGCTCGTCGGAGCAGATCGCCTCGGCTGCTTCCAGTCCCATGCTGCCAGGGTGGACCGCCAGCCGACGCAGCACTGCTCGTTCGGTGTCGTCGAGCAGCGACCAGCTCCAGTCGATCATCCCGCGCAGGGTCTGTTGCCGACGCGGCGCCGCATGTCCGGGACGGCGCAGGATGTTGAGCCGGTCGCTGAGCCGTTCGAGCAGGTCGGTCACCGAGAGCCCCCGGATGCGGGCTGCCGCCAGTTCCAGCGCCAAGGGCAGGCCGTCGAGACGCCGGCACAGTTGCTCGACGGCATCCACGTTGCCGTCATCGAGCCGGAAGCCGGGGTCGCTGCTCTGGGCCCGAGTGAGGAAGAACGATACCGCCTCACTCCGTCCGTCGCCCTCGGATGGTTCGGTGGTCAGGGTACTGACGTGATAGCGCTGTTCTTCGGGCAGTCCGAGAGGTTCGCGGCTGGTGGCCAGCACCCGCACGCCTCGGGCTTGGCGGAGGAGATCGGTGGTGAAGACGGCCGCCTCGGCGATGACATGCTCGCAGTTGTCCAGCACCAGCAACACTGGTCTGGGTCCCAGCGCCTCGCTGAGTCGGTCGAGGGTGTTCGTCGTGGTGTCGTGCTCGGGCAGTCCGATGGTCATGGCCATCAGGGAAGCGATGCGCTCGCCCGATCCGAGTTGATCCTCTGGTGTCGCCGTCAACTCGGTCAGATCGGCAAACCAGGTGCCGCGCTCGAAATCTGATGCTTGTTCGCGGGCGACGTGCAGGGCGAGGCGGGTCTTGCCCACGCCGCCGATCCCGTTCAGCGTGACCAGGCGGGACCTGGCCAGGAGAGCCTTGATCTGCTCGCTCTCTTCGCGCCTGCCGATCAGCGGGCCGGTCTCGGCCGGGATGTTGGAGTGTCCGGTAAGGGAGTGCTGTGCGGGTCTGGCTGCAGAGCTGGAGGTCAGGATCGGGTCTTGACGGAGAATGTGGCTGTGCAGTTCGCGGATTCGAGGGGTCGGATCGACGCCGAGTTCCTCGGACAGGCGACGGCGTAGCCTCTCGAAGATCTCCAACGCCTCGTGTTGACGCCCGACCTGATAGAGCGCGGTCATCACCGAGCTCACCAGTCCCTCACGGGTGGCGTAGTCCTCGATGGCGCCGCTCGCCTGGCTGAGTGCCTGCTGCGGATCTCCCTGCTCCAGGAGTGTCTCGACAAGTGCTTCCACTGCATCGCCACGGACACCGTGCAACTCGGCGACAGCCGGCGCCAGCCAGACCTCCTCGGTCACATCACCGAAAGGCTCGCCGCGCCACAGTGCCAGCGTCTCAACGAGCGACTCGGCCTTCTGCGGCGAGGACGTCATCCGACGCGCGCGTTCCACGTTGCTCTTGAACAGGCCGGCATCGAGGGCATCCGGCTCCACGGCGAGTCGATATCCGGCGGGGGTGTGGGTCAGCAGTTCGCGGGCACCAGGACGCGCTCTGTCCAGCGTGGCGCGCAGTCGGGAGAGCTTGGCTTGCAGGACCTTCTTCGGATCAGCGGGCAGGTCGCCGTCCCACAGGCGATCGATCATGGCATCGGCCGGTACAGGTCGGCCGTCGGCGGCGACCACTGAGGCCAGCAGCAAGCGCAGGTGGCGTTCAGCCACCTGCACCGCGATGCCCTCGTCGGTGCTGAGCCGAACCGGACCCAGTACCTCGATCCGCATGCTCACGAGTCTATGCCGGGCCGTCGCTGTGAGACCCGTTGATGACCTTGGCGCGATTGCCGCCGTCACTGCCTGGTCGGCATGACACGCCCAGCAACAGAAAACCGCCCCTCACCCGTGGAGTTTCACAGGTAAGAGGCGGCCTGATGTCACAGTGGAGGTGGCGGGAATCGAACCCGCGTCCTTCAACCCCAAGTCAGGGCTTCTCCGGGCGCAGCCTGCTGTGCTTTTCTCAGCCCCGGCGATCACGCAGGCAAGTCGCCGACGGGCTCAGCCACTGTTGGATTTCCCGATCTCCCCCGTGGCCGGGTCGACCGGTTGAGCCTTCTAGCGATGCCAGACACCGGGCCGAAGGCACTCCCGGGCTGACAGTGGTTTCGCTGCTTAGGCAGCGAGGGCCAGGGAGTCCCTGGCCGCCACAGTGCTCTTGGAATTGGCACTTGTTGTTTGCGGTCACAGGATTAACGAGGTTATGTCCGCCGTCCTCGGCCCGCTTCACCTGGCTTGCAAGGCCAAAGTCGAAGCCAGTCACCCCCTGTGCAGTTGTCAACACACCTCTCGAAAGAGCTGCGCGACACGAATGTACATGGGACAACGCCCTCCGCGCCAACTTAATTCCCTAACGGCGAAACCCCCGGGAGCGTGGCACGGTGGCACGCGCTCCCGGGGGCCGACCGGCAGGGTCGAGCCGGTCCGGACGGCAGGACTTCCCCCGAGATGAAGTCCTGATCTCATCACGGCGACTGGGTTCGCAACCCCCCGAGCGAGCCCAGTCACTCAGTAAGACGCAACCGGCCGCCCGAATGGTTGCTCACCGTCACGAAAAACTCACATCCGGTCGCCGACCGGCCTTCACGGGTTCACCGGGCCGCCCTCACCGACGTCGCCAGGCCGGCCGTCACGGGTTGCGGAGGGCCGCGAAGAAGCTGCCCGCCACCGCGCCGGCGTCGTAGTTCTTCGCCAGCACCGCGATCGCCACGTCCCCCTGCCAGCCGACGAACCAGGTGTGCTGGTCGGCCGCCGGCATCGTCACGCCGTAGACCTTCCCCCTGCCCGCCTGGGCGGGCGTGCCGACCGCGCCGGCCCGCATCATCGCCGTCAGCGCCACGCGGACCTTGGGATCGAGGGGCACCGGCGCGGGCTGGGCGGTGGGCACGATCTCGGCCGCGGGGTCGGGCGACTTGGGGTCGGTGACCAGCACGGGCGGACGCCAGGTGCCCGAGGCGACGGCCGCGGCCACGAGCGCCATGCTCAGCGGGCTCACCTCAACGTTCTGGCCCGCGATGGCCCTGGCCTTGTCAGCGTCGCCGGCCAGTTCGGGCAGGGCGCCGCTGAACGACTTGAGCGGCAGCCGCCACGGCTGCCCGATGCCGTACGCCTTGGCGCTCTTGGCGAGGTCGCCGGCCGAAACCCGGCGGGCGAGCGAGGCCAACGCGGTGACGCACCCCTTGGCGAAGTGTTCCTGGAACGTGGCCGACTGAGTCAGGCCGACGCTCCCGCCGGAGTTCGCGAACTTCGCGCCCCCGACGGTGCGCTCCTGCGGGCAGGCCAGCCGCTGTTTGGGGCTCACTCCGGCCTTGAGCAGCGCGTCCGCGGCCACGATCGAGAACGCCGTGCCGGCGGGGAACTTGCCGGCCAGCGCCTGCTTCTCCTGGTGCAGGTTCTTGGTGCCGACAGCGCGGATCTCGCCGGTGTTGCGGTCGACCGCCACCAGCGCGCTGGTGCCGGTGAGGGCCACCGCCCGCTCGGCCGCCGCCTGGACGACGCGGTCGATCGTGGTCTTCACCGAGATGTTGCGCCGGCCCGGCCACTCCTTCAGCAGGGCGACCTGCTCGCCGGTCTTGGTGTCGAGGGTGATCACCTTGGTCTGCGTGGAGCCCGTCAGGTATTCCTGGTAGGCCTGCTGCAGGCCGCTCTTGCCGACCGAGTCGCCGGCCCGCTGCGGGCCCCCGAGCTTCTGCTCGCTCTCCGGCGTGAGCGCGCTGACGGTGCCGACGATCTGCCGGGGCGCGTCGGGGTTGACGGGCTGGTCCTGCGGTTCGATCTCGATCCCGGCGATGGCGTCGAGCTTCGGCTGCATCGTCTGGTAGCGCGAGCGCCCGAACGTGACCAGCTGCACGAACTTGTCAGGCGGTGACGACCTGATGCGGCTCAGCAGGCGGTCCTGGGCATATCCGGTGACCTCGGACAGCTTGGCCACGACCTCCTCCGCCTTGCCGCCCAGCTTGGCGGGATAAACGCCCGCGACGTAGAGGACGGTGTCGGTCTGCAGCGAGTCTCCCGACCTGTCGAGAACCGGCTGGCGGGGCGTCGGGTGGGTGTCGACGGCGAACCGCTGCCCCTCCTTGAGCTGCGGATGCAGCACGGAAGGCGACCAGCGCACCTTCCACACGCCGTCGACCAGGTGCAGCGGGAGCACGCCGTCGTATTCCCAGAGCGGGTTGTTCTCCCCGAGATCGACCTCGGCGTGGAAGCCGGCCTTGGACTCCTCGCCCGTCACGCTGACGTCTGTGATCTTGAAGCGGAAGGAGGCCGCGTCGAGCTCCAGCTTGGCGTCGGCCAGCGCCTTGCGCACCGTCGCCAGGTCGCCGTCGGCGCGGCCGGCCGCCAGCTCGTAGTCGCCCGACTGCCAGCCCACGAGGAAGTCGCGCACCGCGTCGTGCGGTGACGGCTCCTCGAAGCAGCCGGTCAGCATCGTGCTCGCGACCGCCAGCGTGAGGGTGGCGGTGACGGTGCGGCGGGCGCGTCTCATCGGTGCGCCGAGGGTGCGGCTGGCGCTCCCCATCGGTGCGGTGAGGGTGCGGCGGGCGCGTGTCATAGGTGCGGTGCCGCCACTCTCATCGGGTGCGGTGCCGCAGCGCCCGGGCCATCTCGCGCTTGGCCTGCTGCTCCGCCAGCGCGTGCCGCTTGTCCCAGTCTTTCTTGCCGCGCGCCAGGCCGATCTCGACCTTGGCCCGGCCGTCCTTGAAGTAGAGCACCAGCGGCACGATCGTGAGCCCGCCCTCCTTGGTCTTGGCGGCGAGCTTGTCGATCTCCTTGCGGTGCAGCAGCAGCTTGCGCTTGCGGCGGGCCGTGTGGTTGGTCCACGTGCCCTGCGAGTATTCGGGGATGTGGACGTTGAGCAGCCACGCTTCGCCGCCGTCGATGCTGGCGTAGCCGTCGGCGAGCGAGGCGCGGCCCTCGCGGAGCGACTTCACCTCGGTGCCCTGCAGCACGAGCCCCGCCTCGAAGGTCTCGTCGACGTGGTAGTCGTGCCGAGCACGTTTGTTCTGGGCGATGACCTTCCGCCCGGTCTCACGTGGCATGCTTCGACTTTACCGGCGGCCGGAGCGGCGGCGGCCCATCCGCGCGCGCACGGCTAGACCCTGAGGTAGCGGCGGAGCGTCACGAACGAGGCCAGCACACAGATCACGACGCCGATGAGCATGGTGATCGTGATCGTCTGAGCCACGTCGTTCCAGCCGAGCTGGGAGGTGGCGTCGCCGAAGAAACTGCCGAGCTCCTCGAACAGGAAGACCTTCGCCAGGATCAGAATGATCGCCGAGAACACGCCGCCGATCAGGCCGGCGATGACGCCTTCCATGACGAAGGGGAGCTGGATGTAGAGGTTGGACGCGCCGACCAGCCGCATGATGCCGGTCTCCCTGCGTCTGTTGAACGCCGACAGCCGGACCGTGTTGCCGATCAGCAGGGCGGCCGCCAGCACCAGGATGATCGCCACCGCCAGCGCGACGAAGGCGAGCCTGTCGAGCATGACGAAGAACGGTCCGATCAGCTCCTTCTGGTCGAGGACCTGGGCCACGCCCGGCTGGCCCTTCACCGCCTGGACGATCGGCTGGTAGTTGTCCGGGTCGACCAGCTTGATGCGGAACGACTGCGGCATGTCCTCGACCTTGGCGGCGTCGACGAGAGCCTTGTTGGCGGAGTAGGAGTCCTTGAAGTTCTTGTACGCCGCCGTCTGGTCCTCGAAGTACACCTCCTTGACCCCTGGGATGGCCTTGATGTGCGCTTCGAGGGCCGTGATCTGCTTGCTGGTGGCCTCCTTGCCGTTACACGCCGGCATGGCCGTGCCCTTGCCGCACAGGAAGACGGAGACCTCGACCTTGTCGTCCCAGTAGCCCTTCATCAGGCCGACTTGGGCGTTGATCATCAAGCCGACGCCCAGCATCGCCATACCGACCGCCACGGTGATGATCACCGCGATCGTCATGGTCAAGTTGCGACGGAGGCCGATCCAGACCTCGGAGAAGATGAAATTCGCCCGCATGTTCTGTCTGCAGCTCCCTGTCAGTACGCCTGGCCGTACACGCCACGCGACTGGTCACGGACGATCTTGCCGTCCTCCAGCTCCACGACACGCTTGCGCATGGAGTCGACGATGGCCGCGTCGTGCGTGGCCATGACGACCGTGGTGCCAGTCCTGTTGATGCGGTCGAGCACCTTCATGATGCCGATGCTCGTCGCGGGGTCGATGTTGCCCGTCGGCTCGTCGGCCAGCAGGATCATCGGCCGGTTGACGAACGCTCGGGCCATGGCGACGCGCTGCTGCTCGCCGCCGGACAGCTCGTCGGGCATGCGGTGGGCCTTGCCTTCCAGGCCGACCAGCTCGATGACTTCGGGCACCACCTTGCGGATGAACCGCCGGGGTTTGCCGATGACCTCGAGCGCGAACGCCACGTTCTCGTAGACGTTCTTGTTCGGGAGCAGTCTGAAGTCCTGGAACACGCAGCCGATGCGGCGGCGCAGGTGCGGCACCTTGAAGTTGGACAGACGCGACAGGTCTTTCCCGGCGACGTGGATCGCGCCGCCATTCGGCCGCTCCTCCTTCAGGATCAGACGCAGGAACGTGGACTTGCCTGATCCCGAAGGACCGACGAGGAACACGAACTCGCCCTTGTCCACGTCAACAGACACGTGGTCGAGAGCGGGCCGGTTCTGGTTCGCGTAGACCTTGATGACATTATCGAAATGGATCACGAGAGCATCACGGCATGCCAGTCTAGGGGTCAGGACGGAAGCGAGGGTGGCATATGCCCACTTCCCGCCACTGGCCGACCGGGGGCGTCTTCTTTACCGATGATCGACGTTCCGATTGGCCAGACGACAGTCTAGAGGGAAGACTGGCATGGAACGTCCATAACGGAAACAAAACGATTGTGCGGCTAGACTTGGGGCTGTCATGAGCTGTGAACACCTCGTATGCGCGCAATGCGCCCACCCCGTGATCGAGGGACGCTGCCCCGTCTGCCGCGCCAGCAGAGAACGTATGCACCAGCACGGCTTCGCCGGGCTGTCACCCGCCGTCGTCCTCGTGCTCCTCGTCGTGCTGCTCTTCGTGAGCCTCGTGCTCAACCACCTATTCGGCGTCTGACTCCTGGCGCCGCATCCAGCGGATCTCCGACTCGATGAACGTGTCGAGGTCGCCGTCGAGCACCGCCGACGGGTTGCCCGCCTCGGTGTTGGTGCGCAGGTCCTTCACGATCTGGTAAGGGTGCAGCACGTAGTTGCGGATCTGCGTGCCCCATGACGTGGTGGACGCGCCGCGCAGCTCCGACATCTTCTCCGCCTCCTCCTGCCGCTTGCGCTCCAGCAGCTTGGCCTGGAGCACGTTCATGGCGGTGGCGCGGTTCTGCAGCTGCGAACGTTCGTTCTGGCAGGAGACGACGATGCCGGTCGGGATGTGGGTGATGCGCACCGCCGAGTCGGTCGTGTTGACGCCCTGGCCGCCCGGACCGCTCGAACGGTAGACGTCGACGCGGATCTCGTCCTCGTTGATGTCGATGTGGTCGGTCTGCTCGACCACCGGCACGACGTCGACCCCGGCGAACGACGTCTGCCTGCGCCCCTGGTTGTCGAACGGGCTGATGCGCACGAGGCGGTGGGTGCCGTGCTCGCCGCGCAGCGTGCCGTAGGCGTAGGGGGCCTTGACCGTGAACGTGGCCGACTTGATGCCGGCCTCCTCCGCGTAGGAGGTGTCGTAGACCTCCGTGGCATAACCCTTGCGCTCGGCCCAGCGCAGATACATCCGCAGCAGCATCTCGGCCCAGTCGGCGGCGTCGACGCCACCGGCCTGGGAGTTGATCGTGACGAGCGCCTCGCGGGCGTCGTACTCGCCCGACAGCAGCGTGCGGACCTCCATGGCGCCGACGTCGGACCTCAGCGTGTCGAGCTCCTTGTCGGCCTCGGCACGCGTGTCGTCGTCGCTCTCCTCGGCGGCCAGCTCGTAGAGGACCGTCAGGTCGTCGAGCCGCCGCGCCAGGCCCTCGACGCGGTTGAGCTCGCCCTGGAGATGGGAGAGCTTGCTGGTCACCTTCTGTGCCAGGTCGGGGTCGTCCCACAGGTCAGGGGCGGCAACCTGCTGCTCGAGCTCGTCGATCTGCTTGCGCATAGCGTCGAGGTCGAGCACGTCCTGGATGCTGCGGAGCGTGCCCGCGAGCTCGTTGATCTCTTCTGCCGGATCCATACCTGCCACGCCTCCCTACACTAGCCTCCTCCGGGGAGTTCACCTCCCAAGCGTCCCTGTCCGGCGCTGGTGGCCCGCTGATCGGTGTCGGGGTCCTCGCCGTGCCGCCGGCGCGAATACCATGGGCCAGGTGCGTGTACATGGTCGGCGGACAGCGCTGGCGCTCGCCGCAGGCCTGCTTGCCGTGGCGACCGCCTGCACGAGCGATGCCCAGCCACGATCGACCCCCACCAGCTCCGCCGCCGCCGCGTCCAGCTCTCCCTCGCCGTCTCCGGACGAGCCGGAGGTCACGCGGACGGAAGCGGCCGAGGTCTTCGACGAGGTCACCGTCTCCGACGACGTGCTGCGGGTGAAGAGCGACCTCCAGGGGCGCCTCGGGCTGGCCGTCGATCTCACGGCCGGCGGACAGACCCGCATCACCGTGGCCGACTACCTGTCCACCGACTACGCGCCGCGCCGCTACACGTGGGGGTCGCCGACCCTGTTCGTGCCCCGGTTCGAGCAGGGCGAGGAGTCACCGTGGTTCAGCGCGCTGACGACCCGCGACGGGCATCCGACGCTCCTGACGTTCACCAGGTCCGACCGCTGGCGCATCAGCTCCGCGGCCGAGCTCGTGCCCGGACAGGAGCTGCCGGAGATCGAACTCGACGCCGACGGCTACGCCGACGCGGTCGCCTCCGACGACAAAACCATCACGATCAGCCCGCAGTTCATGGGGCCGGTGCACGCGAGCGTGGCCGAGACGGGCACCGCCGGTGTCACCGCCGGGCTCGTCGCGGAGGGGCCGTACACGACGGAGGTGGCCGAGCAGATCGCCTCGCGCCGCGAGGACGCCAAGACCGAGGGCTTCAGCTACGACTCGATCTTCAGCGCCGACAACTACCCGGTCTACGCGCTGCGCACCAAGGACGGCGGGGCGCTCATCCAGTATTCGCTGTCGCGCACCACGACCACGACGACGCGCACGGCCGAGGACGACTACATCCCGGTGCCCAGGTCGGCCAGGTGGGCGATCAGCACGCCGGTGCTGCGCCGTACGCTGCGGCTGGTCGAAACACACCAGTACGCGACGGTCGTCCCTCCCCTCACCGCCCCCAAAGCCGCCCCCGTGATCGCCCACGACGGCGCGCTCACGCGCGCGTCCGGAACCTGATCTTCTCTTCTTACGGCACAGCCGACGGCCCCGCACGCCCCGTAGCCCCTTTCCGCCCGTCATGGCCGGTCGTGAGGGCTCACGGGCGGCTCGCCGTGACGAGCGTCTCCTTGGCCGTCTTCTTCTCCGAGTTCTTGACCCGTGAGGCCCGGCGCGGGCATGCCCTCGGGGCAGGGGTGGGGCGGGCGCCCTCTGGCGCCCGCCCCTTCCGTCAGGACTCCGTGTGGGGGAGGTTGCTGGCGGACACCAGGGTGCGGATGGCGCGCAGGGCGACCGAGAGGGTGGCCAGGTCGAAGGTGTCGCTCTCCCAGATCTCCGACAACGTCTGCCGGGCCCGGGAGACCGCCGCCGTGTTGGCCTCCGTCCACCTGGCCAGCCGCTCCTCCGGCGGCAGGCCCGGCGTGCTGTGGGCCAGCACGTCACGGGTCAGGGAGGCGTGCGCCGCGTAGAGGTCGTCGCGCAGGGCCGAGCGGGCCATCGAGTTCCACCGGTTGTCCCTGGGCAGCGCGATGATGCGCTCCCGGATGCGGGCCAGCTGCAGCCGGTCGGCCAGGTCGAAGTAGACCTCCGCCGCCTCGCTGACCGGACGGTCGGTCACGGAGGAGATCTCCACCATGTCCAGCATCGAGTACGCGGGCACCATGGCGGACACCCGCTCGGCCAGCTCCAGCGGCACGCCCCTGGCGAGGAACGAGTCGCGGCGCTCCTCGTACGCGGCCAGGTCGGGGCCGGTCAGCAGCTTGGGGATGTGGGAGACCACGCCGTTGACCGGCTTCATGAACAAGCCGACCGACCCGGCCAGGTCCAGCGGCGGCCGGCGGTTGACCAGCAGCCAGCGGGTGCCGCGCTCGACCAGCTTGCGGGCCTCCAGCAGCATGGCGATCTGGGTGGCCGTGTCGACCTGCTTGTCCAGCGACTCCACGTCCCGGTAGAAGCTCGGCAGGTCGAACACCTCGCGCGCCACGAGGTAGGCCCGCACGATGTCGGGCGTCGAGGCGCCCGTCTCTTCGCCGAAGCGGTACATGAACGTGGTGCCCATGGAGTTGACGAGCTCGTTGACCACGCAGGTGGTGATGATCTCCCGGCGCAGCGGGTGGGCGTCCATGTACGTGCGGAACCGCTCACGCAGCGCCGACGGGAAGTACGACACCAGCCACGAGGCGAGGTAGGGGTCGTCGGGCAGGTCGGAGGCGAGCACCTCGGCGTCGACGGTCAGCTTGGTGTAGGCGAGCAGCACGGCGAACTCGGGGGCGGTCAGGCCGAGTCTGGCCTGCCGGCGTTCGGCGAGCTGCTTGTCGGAAGGCAGGAACTCCAGCTCCCGGTTGATCAGCCCCTCGCGTTCAAGCCGTCGCAGGTAGCGGGCGTGGATGTGGAGCATCTCGACGGCCTGGGCGCGGGCCGCGGCCAGGACCACGTTCTGGGCGTGGTTGTCGCGCAGCACCAGGCGGGCGACCTCGTCGGTCATCGAGGTGAAGACCTCGTTGCGCTGCTTGTCGGTCAGCTCGCCGTCGCGGACGACCTGGTCCAGCAGGATCTTGATGTTCACCTCGTGGTCGGAGGTGTCGACGCCGGCCGAGTTGTCGATGAAGTCAGTGTTGATCAGGCCGCCGTTCAGCGCGAACTCGATGCGGGCCAGCTGGGTGAACCCCAGGTTGCCCCCTTCGCCGACGACCTTGCAGCGCAGGTCGGCGGCGTCGATCCTGAGCGCGTCGTTGGCCCTGTCGCCCACGTCGGCGTGCGACTCGGAGCCCGCCTTGACGTAGGTGCCGATGCCGCCGTTCCACAGCAGGTCGACGGGGGCCCGCAGGATGGCGCTGATCAGGTCGTTGGGGGCCATGGAGGTGACGCCGGCGGGGATGCCGAGCGCCTCGCGCATCTGGGGCGTGATCGGGATCGACTTGGCGGTGCGCGAGAAGACGCCGCCTCCCGCCGAGATCAGCGTGGCGTCGTAGTCCTCCCAGGAGCTGCGTGGCAGCTCGAACAGGCGCTGCCGTTCGCCGAACGAGCGGGCCGCGTCGGGGGTGGGGTCGACGAAGATGTGCCGGTGGTCGAACGCGGCCACCAGCCGGATGTGCTGTGACAGCAGCATGCCGTTGCCGAACACGTCGCCGGACATGTCGCCCACGCCGGCCACCGTGAAGTCGGTGCTCTGCACGTCCACGCCCGTGGTGCGGAAGTGGTACTTGACCGACTCCCACGCGCCGCGGGCGGTGATGCCCATGGCCTTGTGGTCGTAGCCGATCGAGCCGCCGGAGGCGAAGGCGTCGCCCAGCCAGAAGCCGTACTCCTTGGCCACGGCGTTGGCGATGTCGGAGAACGTGGCGGTGCCCTTGTCGGCGGCCACGACGAGGTAGGTGTCGGTGCCGTCGTGCCTGACCACGTCGGGCGGCGGGACGACCTGGCCGTCCACGAGGTTGTCGGTGACGTCGAGCAGGCCGGAGATGAACATGCGGTAGCAGGCCACGCCTTCGGCCTGCACGTCTTCCCGCTTACCGGACAAAGGCGGCCGTTTAACGACAAACCCACCCTTGGACCCGGTCGGCACAATAACGGTATTTTTCACCATCTGAGCCTTAACCAGACCGAGAATTTCCGTACGGAAGTCCTCCATCCGGTCAGACCACCGCAATCCACCCCGCGCCACTTTCCCGAACCGGAGATGCACGCCCTCGACCCTCGGCGAGTACACGAATATCTCGAACTTGGGCCGCGGAAGGGGCAGGACGCTGATGGCCTGCGGGTCGAACTTGAGCGATATGTACTCTTTTCGGCGCCCATTCACCGTCTGGAAATAGTTGGTACGCAGCGTGGCCTGGATCATCTCCAGGTACGCCCGCAGCACGCGGTCCTCGTCCAGCGAGGCCACCTCGTCGAGCGCGCCCAGGATCTCCTCGTGGATCGCGTCGGCCAGCTCGGTTCGCACGTCGTCGGGCCGCCGCGGATCGTGCCGGGCCTCGAACAGGCTGACGAGCAGCCGCGCCAGCCGCACGTTGCCCAGGAGCACCCGCTCCATGTACGCCTGCGAGAACGTGCTGCCCGCCTGGCGCAGGTATTTCGCGTAGGCCCGCAGGATCTCGGCCTGCTCCCAGGTCAACCCGGCGCTCAGGATGAGCGAGTTGAAGTCGTCGGCCTGCACCCGGCCCGTCCACAGGGCGGTGAGGCCGTCCTGGAAGAGCCGCTTGAAGTCCTCCCTGCCGACCTCGTCGGACGGCGTGTAGCGCAGCCCGAAGTCGTAGATCCAGGCGTTCTTGGTGGTGGGGTCGTTGTCGCGGTCGACTTCGTACGGCCGCTCGTCGACCACCTCGACGCCGAGCCGCTGGATGAGCGGCAGCACCTTGGACAGCGAGATGGGCGAGCCGACCTTGTAGATCTTGAGCCGCCGCTCCCCCTCGGCCGCGTCGTACGGCTCGTAGAGGTTGAGCTCGACCTGCCCGTCGTCGTCCGCGCCGACGAGCCGCTCCAGCCGCTGCAGGTCGACCACGGCGACCTTGGGCGGGAAGTCCGCTTTGTACCCCTCGGGGAACGCGGAGGCGTACCGGCGGATGAGCCCGGGCGCCTCCTCCTCCGACGTCAGCTCCACCAGCGCGGTGGCCAGGTCGTCCTCCCAGGAGCGGGTGATGGCCGCCAGCCGCGCCTCCAGCTCCTCCACGTCCACGCTCGGCGGCGGCAGCTGCTTGCCCCGCTCGCCCCGCACGACCACGTGCAGGCGGGCCAGCACCGACTCGCCGATCATGGCGCTGTAGTCGAGCGAGGTGCCCCCCAGGGCCTTGAGCAGCACCTCCTGCATCTGCAGCCGGACCTTGGTGGTGTAGCGGTCGCGCGGCAGGTAGATCAGGCAGGAGATGTAGCGGCCGTAGTCGTCGCGCCGCAGGAACAACTTGACCTGCTTGCGCTCGCGCAGCCGGAGCACGCCCAGCGCGATCGGAAGGAGCTCGTCGATCGAGGTCTGGAACAGCTCGTCGCGCGGGAACGTCTCGAGGATCTCGATGAGGTCCTTGCCGTCGTGGCTGTCGGGCGCCAGCCCGGCCTGATCGAGGACGTCGGCCAGCTTCCGCCGGAGCACGGGGATCCGGGAGATCGACTCGTTGTAGGCCACGTGCGTGAACAGGCCGAGGAAACGCCGCTCGCCGATCACCTCGCCCTCGGGCGAGAACACCTTGACCCCGATGTAGTCGAGGTAGGTGGCTCGGTGCACGGTGGCCCGGGAGTTGGCCTTGGTGATGATCATGAGGTGCTTCTCGCGGGCCTTGGCCCGCAGCTCGGCGGGCAGCGCGGAGAAGCTGTCGGAGCTGACCTTGTCGTCACGCAGGATGCCCAGCGCCGCACCGGGCAGCGGGCGCAGCGTCTCGCCCGCGTCGGTGTGCTCGAGCCGGTATTCGCGGTAGCCGAGGAAGGTGAAGTGCCCGTCGGCGAGCCAGCGCAGCAGGTCGATGCTGTCCTCGACCTCCGCGGGCTCCAGCGGCGGTGGGTTCATGCCCAGGTCTTCCGCGGTCTGGACGGCCAGCGCCCGCATCTTCCTGAAGTCCTCGACCGCGTGCCGCACGTCGGCGAGCACCCGCAGCA
Source organism: Nonomuraea sp. KM88 (assembly GCF_052245635.1). NCBI lineage: Bacteria > Bacillati > Actinomycetota > Actinomycetes > Streptosporangiales > Streptosporangiaceae > Nonomuraea > Nonomuraea sp. KM88. The sequence goes on from NZ_JBQQCC010000016.1 coordinate 224,036, forward strand.
GGTCGGTCTCGAGTGTCTTGAGCGCGCGCGGGTCGGCCTGCCGGTCGATCTCGATGTGCATCCACGACTCGACCAGCATCTGGCCGGTGACGTCCTGCTGGTCGGGGCCGAGCATCCGGCCCGTCATGTCGCGGCGCACCCGCATCTGCGGGTGGACCAGCAGGTGCACGCCCAGGCCGTGCCGGTCGAGCTCCATCGTCACCGAGTCGACCAGGAACGGCATGTCGTCGGTGACCACCTCGACGACCGAGTGCCCGGGATCCCACCCGTTCTCGTCGACCGTCGGGGTGTAGGCCCGGACCACCGGCCTGCCCTGCGGGCGGACCTCGGCCAGCTGCCTCTGGGACATCGCGGGACCGTACACGTCAACGGGGTTGCGGTCGAGCAGGTCTTCCGGCGCGACGTGCCGGTAGTAGAGCCGGAGGAAGGACAGCGCCTCATCGGCGCTCATGTGCTCCGTGCTCGTCGCGCAGATCTCGGCGGCTCGCTGGAGCAGCTCATCCTTGGCCTCGTCGAGCGGCATTTCGCTCTCACTCCTTTGTGAGGGTTCGCCATGGCTGTTCATAGCCAGGCCCTTAGTTCCCACAGCAGCGGGAAGTAGTGCAGGCGCGTTCTACCGCGCAGATAGGGGGCGCCCGTCGAGCCGCCTGTGCCCGACTTGGTGCCGATCTGGCGTTCGACCATCTGGACATGACGCATTCGCCACAGCGCTGTGGTCTCGTCGTGGGTCAGCAGGTCTTCGGCCAGTTGCCACAGGTCGTCGTGGGACCTGCGGTCTCTCGCCACGGCCAGCAGCGAGTTCATGATCTCATCATCGGAGACCGGCAGGCCACGCAGCGACAGCGCGTCAAGATAGGCGTCCCACAGCGTGGGCTCCGACAGCCTGCGGCGCAGCCTGGCGAGATCGGCATCCTCGGCGTGCCGGAAGCTGCCGAGGTAACGCTCGTCCTTCAGCCCGGACAGGAACTCCAGCTCCCGGAACTGCACGGACTGGAACCCGCTGGCGGGCTCCAGCATCGAGCGGAACTCGAGGAAGTCCTGAGGCGTCATCGTCTCCAGGACCTCGACCTGCTCGACCAGCACCCGCTCGACCGCGTGCACCCGCCGGAACAGGTGCCTGGCCCGCCACAGCTCGCCACGGGACATGGCCTCGCGAACCGACTCCAGCTCATGGAGCAGCAACTTGAACCAGAGCTCGTAGACCTGGTGGATGGTGATGAAGAGCAGCTCGTCAGGGGCCTGCGACTGCGGCTGCTGCTGGGCGAGCAGCGCGGGCAGGCGGAGGTAGCCGCCGTACGACAGCCGGCCGCCTTCCTCGCCGAACCGCCGGCGCGGGGGACGGGGCGCATCGTCGTCGATGCCCACCGAACACCTCCCCCCGACCACCCGGCACTTGCCGCCGGGCGCACGTCTCGCCGATACCGATACCACCCGAAAAGGGGATAGACGTCAACGTGACATCGACATCGGGGGATCGTCGTCGGAAGTCGAGGAGGCGTTCTTGAGCTCGTCGAGGTGGTCCGGCAGCTCGGCGAGCTCCACCAGCTCCGCCTGGCATCGCTCGCACGTGTCGAGGTGGCGTTCGAAGGCCTCGTGCTCCTCTTCGTCGAGGACGCCGAGAGCGTAGGCGGCCACCCCGTCATGCATCAGCCGGCTACCCCCTTGTCCCGCAGCAGTTCGCGGAGAGCCCGGATCCCGTAGTAGAGCCGGGACTTCACCGTGCCCGGTGGGATCCCCAGAATCTCCGCCGCCTCACTTATCGTACGGTCTCGAAGGTAGGTCTGCTCAATGACTTCGCGGTGTTCCGCGGACAGGGACCGGAGGGCGTCCGCGACGACCATCGCCGACAGAGCCCGATCCGAACCGTCCGGCACCGCCATCATGTCGACTTCGGGCGGCTCGACCTCCTGCGGCCGAACGCTCTTCCGCCGACGACCATCAATGACTATGCGACGGGCCACGGTAAGCAGCCACGCCCATATAAGGCTTGGTTCCCATTGCAGTCTTGCCGAGTTCCGCCAGGCCCGGACGAGCGTCTCCTGTACAACGTCTTCGGCCCACTGAAGGTCGTTACCTGTGGATTTGCGGACGTGTCGCAGCAGAGGGCCGCCGAACTCCTGGTAAAGCACCGCAATGCGGTGCTCCGCCTCGGCATCCGCACTCTCGAACCTGCCGTCGAGGTGACCTAGCACGGGGCACATCTTTACACCTTCGTTATCCAAGCGGTAGCCACTCCGATAACTCCAGTCATTTCTAACTATCTCCGGCCATAGATGAACCAGGGGGGTGAAGCCCGCGTACCTCCCACCATGCACAGGCTTTTGCGCGGCGAGGTGTTCATGCTCGGCGGCTTCGTCGTGGCGGCCGCGGTGACGATCCTGCTGGTCATGCCACCGGTTATCGATCCCGCTGCCGCCCAGTGGGCGCAGACGTCCACGGGACCGCTCACGGCGGCCGACCGCGACCTGCTGGTCAAGGTACGGCAGGCCGGCCTGTGGGAGATGCCCGCAGGCGAGTACGCCAAGACCCGCGCCGAGTCCCAGCGTGTCAAGGAAGTCGGCAGGCTGATCATGGAAGATCACATGAAGCTGGACCTGCTGACCCGTCAGGTCGCGAAGAAACTGGGCGTGGCACTGCCGGACGAGCCCAACCCGCAGCAGCAGAGCTGGATGGCCCAGCTCGCCGCGGAGAGCGGGCCCGCCTTCGACAGGGACTACGCGAACCTGCTGCGTGCCGCACACGGCAAGGTCTTCACCACCGTGGCGGCGGTGCGGGCGGGCACCCGCAACTCCGAGATCAGGAAGTTCGCCGAGGAGGGCGTGAAGTACGTCATGAGGCACATGGCGCTGCTGGAGTCCACCGGCCTGGTCGACCACAACGCCCTGCCGGAACCACCCTCGCCCGCGCCAGCTCCACCCGTCGCGATGGCGGTCGATTCGAGGAGACACACATGAGGAGATCCAGACGCATGGCCGCGGCCATGTCCGCTTTGGCCGTGACGGCGAGCGGGCTGGTGTCCGCGGCCGTCATCGGAGTCGGCCCGGCACGCGCCGACATCTGCGACTCGGCCGAGTCCCCGTCGCAGCAGGAACAGCGGGATCGGAATCAGCGACGAGACTTCGACCAGCGGAACAGGAACGGACGGAACCAGGGCCAGAACGGCGACGGGCAGTTCCCCGACAGGAACCAGGGACGCCAGAACCCGAACCAGCAGGCCCCCGACCAGCAGGACCCGAACCAGGACCAGCGGCAGGACCAGCAGGACCCCGACCAGCAGGCTCCCCAGGGAGGCGGCGCCGCGGTGGCCGACCCCGCCGGCTCGCCGGACGACACGGCACGCGCCCCCGAGCCCGAGGACAGCGCCACGGTGCAGTCGCGCCGCGGCCGGCCGGACCCCCGCCCGACGCGGACCCAGGACCCGACCGACGACCCCACCGGCAACCCCACCGGCAACCCGACCGACGACCCGACCGGCAACCCCACCGGCAACCCCACTGACGACCCGACCGGCAACCCCACCGGCAACCCCACTGACGACCCCACCGACGACCCGACGCAGAGCCCGCCCCCGCAGGGAACGGCGTCGCCCTCCCCCTCCCCCACCCAGAGCGGCGACGGGAACGACTGCGACCTCGGCCCGTTCACCGATGACTTCGTCAACATCCGCCAGGTCCAGCCGGTCAACGAGGTGCGGATCGGCAGGGACGGCTCCCGCGGCTCGTTCGTCTCCCGCTGCGGCACCAACCGCAACCGCCACCACAACCCCGACAACTTCATCGTCGCGCCCGGCGTGAGCAACGGGGCGCACCACCTGCACGACTACGTGGGCAACCTGTCGACGGACGCGTTCTCCACCGACGAGAGCCTGGCCGCCGCGGGCACCACCTGCCGGCTGGGCGACAAGTCCACGTACTTCTGGCCCGTGATCAGGGACCGCAGGTCGAACGAGAACGCCGGCGACCCCGACGGCAACGTCGGCCGGCTGCTGCTGCCCCGCGCCGCGACGCTCCAGTTCCGCGGCAACGCCACCGACGACGTCGTGGCGATGCCGAGGTTCATGCGGATCATCACCGGTGACGCGAAGGCGGGCACGAACGGCGGCGCCAACGCCAAGGCGGGCTGGAGCTGCTCGGGATTCCAAAATCGCATAAGTCCCGATAAATACACGCTTTGCCCGCGTGGCAGTCAGGTTCTTCGTATCCTGGATTTCCCTAGCTGCTGGGACGGCCAGAACACCGACAGCGCCAATCACCGGACGCACGTGGTCTTCCCCGACCAGAACGGTGCCTGCCCTCAGGGCACTCGGGCGATTCCCCAACTCCGCATGACCCTCGCGTACAACGTCCCACAAGGCCCGTCGTACGCCGTGGACGCCTTTCCCGAGCAGAAGCACAATCCGGTCACCGACCACGGCGACTTCGTCAATGTGATGCCCGATCGGCTGATGCAGACCGTCGTCTCATGCATCAACCGGGGCCGCCGTTGCTGATCTGACATGCCCTCACGGGCACCAGCCTTCCGAGTCGCACCCTCACCCGACCTTGGAGGGAAATAGATGCTCCACAGACGATCCCCCAGGCACGCCCCCACCAAGCTGGACACCAGAAGCGTCCGGCTGGGGGCGAGCGCCTCGATCATGGCCATCCTGCTGTCGGCGTTCGCGCTGACCAGGACGGAACGTGGCGTGGCGCTGCTCGGCCGAGGGGTGGGCTTCCTCGAGTTCTACGCCGGCGTGTTCGCGCTGGTGCTGCTGACCGCGACGGTCGCACTCGGCCTGCTCACCACCGAACGCGTCTTCCTGACACCGGCCAACCGGGTCAGGGCCCAGCTCGCGCACAGAGCCACCGCGTTCATCGGGCTGGCCTACCTGATCACGCACATCACCCTCATGATCAGTCTGGGGCACGTGCCGCTGGGGGCGGCGGTCGTCCCCGTCGCCGGGCTCTACGTGGGGTTCGGCGCGCTGGCCTTCGACCTGATGGTCCTGGCCGTGGTCACGGGAATGTTGAGGGGGCGCTTCGCCGTACGGACCAGGCCATGGATGTGGCGGATCCTCCACGCCGCCGCGTACGTGGCCTGGCCGGTCGGCATCATGCACGGGCTCACCGCCGGCCGTCCGCCGGCCGGCTGGGTGGCCTGGTCCTACGTGGCCTGCCTGGCGGCGGTCGGCTCCGCGCTCTGCGTGCGGGTGCTGGCCTCGCTGCGCCGGCCGTCGATCGTGCCCGAGAGGGTCGAAGGGCCGGCGGTGACGTCGCCGGCCACCGCGGGCGTGCCGAACCAACGGCCGCAGAAGGTCGCCGTCCCGGCCGCCGCCGGGGCCGGCACCTGGACTGGCGCCGGGACTGGCGCGGTGAACGTCAACGCACCCGTGAGCCTGGCCGATGCCAGGCGCAGATACCGGGAGGCCGGATGAGCCTGCCCGCGACGACTGATCAGGAGCGACCGTGATTCCGGCCCGAGTTCCCCGGGTGTTACGCATGGGTCCGGCCCGGCTCACCGCCGGGCTCGACCACTGCCGCCGGCTCGACCTGCCCGCGCACCGCACGCTCCACGGGGTCGTGGAGCCGCGCGAGCTGGCCGAGCTCATCTCCCTTGCCAACGACGTGGACATGCGCGGGCGGGGCGGCGCGGCCTTCCCGTTCGCGCGCAAGCTGCGGGCGGTCGCCGACGCGGCGGGCACGGGCGAAAGCGTGGTGTTGGTCAACGGCGCCGAAGGCGAGCCGGCCAGTTCCAAGGACGCCATGCTGCTCACCCGCAACCCCCACCTGGTGCTGGACGGCGCGGTGCTGGCCGCCGAGGCGCTGGGCGCCCGCGAGGTGGTCGTCGCCACGGCCGGTGGCGAGGTCGCCGAGGCGTCCGTCGCCGCCGCCGTGGCCGAGCGCCGGGCCTCGAACGTGTCGGGCGGCGCGGAGAGCCGGGTCCCGATCCGGGTGGTCGGGATCAAGGAGAGGTTCATCTCCGGCGAGGGAGGCGCACTCGTCAAGGCCGTGAACGGCGAGGAGGGCATCCCGCCCGGCCGCAAGAAGCGGGCCGCCACGAGCGGGGTGGACGGCCTGCCGACCCTGCTGTCCAACACGGAGACGTACGCGCAGTTCGCCCTGCTGGCGGAGTACGGCCCCGAGAAGTACGCCGAGGTCGGCACCAGCAAGGAGCCCGGCACCATCCTGCTCACCGTCAGCGGCGGCGCGGCCCAGGGTGCGGTCATCGAGGCGCCCACGGGCACCTACCTGGCCGACGTGCTCGCGCTGACCGAATCCGAGATCGGCGACGGCGTGCTCATCGGCGGTTACCACGGCGCGTGGTTGTCCGCGGAGGTCGTCCAGACGGCCGTGCTCTCACGCGAGGGCATGAAGCAGGCAGGAGCGACTCTCGGGGCCGGGATCATCGTCCCGCTCGGCGAGTCCACCTGCGCGCTCGGCGAGGCCGCCAGGGTGTCGGCCTACCTGGCGGCCGAGTCGGCCGGCCAGTGCGGCCCGTGCCGCCTCGGCCTGCCGGACATCGCCAGGGCCATGTACGCGCTGGTCGAGGGCACGGGTTCGGTGGACGCCGTACGCCGCTGCGTGCGCGGCGTCGAGCGGCGCGGGGCGTGCTTCCACCCCGACGGCACGGCGAAGTTCGTGTTGTCGGCGCTGGACGCGTTCGAGACCGAGATCGCGCAGCACCTGGAGCACGGCTCGTGCGGCCGGCCGATCCGCGGCGTGCTGCCGATGCCCGAGCGCGAGGCCGACCCCGAGTACCGGCTGGAGGTCGACTGGTCCCGCTGCCAGGGGCACGGGCTCTGCGCGCACCTGTTGCCGGAATTAGTGGACCTCGACGACTACGGGTTCCCCTCGTTCAGGAACGTCCCCGGCCACCTCGCCAAGGAGGCGCGGCGGGCGGTCGACATGTGTCCGGCGCTGGCCTTGCGGCTCGCCCGGACCACCGGGGACGGCTCCACGCCCGCCGGCTCGCCCCTGCGGCTGGTCAAGGACGGCGTGCTCAGGAAGGCCGGGGCGAGCATGCCCCGGCTCACGCGCGTGAGCACCGGCCCGAACGTCTCGAGGGCCGGAGGTACGGCGGGGTGACGCGACATATCTGATTATTTCAGTAATTACCATTTCTGTCGGACATATACCGGCTCTCCCATGCCCGCCATTTGGTAGAGCCGCTTGGACGTTTCCATCGGCACGCGTACGCACCCGTGGGACGCCGGCCGGTTCGGGACTTTCGTGGAGCCGTGCAACGCGATGCCGCCGACGAAGTAGAGGGAGTTGTACATCGACCCGAGCGGCCCGGTCGTCCACCCGGGCGCTCGCCGGTTGACGCGGAAGTCGCCCACGGGAGTGACCGCGTCGCCGCAGCGCCCGTTGAGGCACCAGCGCCTCTGGGCGCCGCTGGAGATGTGCGAGATCAGCGCGGGACGGTGCTGGCGGTAGACGATCATCAGCTGCTCGCGGAGCCTGACCTCGACCCGGTTCGCCGGGCCGTTGGGCACCAGCGCACGGGTGCGAAGCGGCCGGTCGAGCGCCCGCCAGACGTCCGGCCCCACCGCGCCCCGCACCTGCATCTTGTGGCTCTTCTGCAGCGCCCAGACCGCGAACTTCGTCTGCTCGTCGTAGCGCCCGTTGATCTTGCCGAAGTAGTAGCGGCCCTGGCGCAGTCTCCGCTGGAGCAGCTCGATCTCCTTGCCGCGGTCGCCCGGCCGCAGGAGGGGTGTTTTGATCTCGGCCCGTTCCACCGGTGTCGGACGGTCTTTGTCCGCCATCGCAGGTATGCCCATCAGCAAGGGCGCCCCGCATCCAACGGCGAAAGCGCCGATTCTTCGAAGCTTTATGATCATAATTCGATGCCTACCCACATCGTCGAGAATTCACCTCATGCATGGGTTTTGTCCGGTAAAGGCGGCGAATTAACGAATCCCACTATAAACGGGCATTCCCCGTTTATTCGACTATCACTGCCGGCGAAAAACCGGTCGCGAACGGGCACGCCGACTGCCACCATGCGGTGGTATGCGGAACTGGCCCCTGTTCGACCTGTCCATCACCACGCCCCGCCTGGAACTGCGCCTCCCCACGCTCGACGAGCTCGACGAGCTCGCGGACCGCGCCGCCGAGGGCGTCCACGAGACGGGATTCATGCCGTTCCTCTTCCCCTGGACGGACGCCGAGCCCGCCGAGCGGGCCAGGAGCACGCTGCAGTACCACTTCCGCGCGTGGGGCTCGCTCGCCCCGGAGAAGTGGTCGATCGACTTCGTGGTCGTGTACGACGGTCAGATCGTCGGCACGCAGGGCGTCACGGCCACGTCCTTCGCGGTCACCCGCGAGGTCGGCACCGGCTCGTGGCTGGGGCAGCGCTTCCAGGGCGACGGCATCGGCACCGAGATGCGCGGCGCGGTGTTGCACCTCGCCTTCGCCGGGCTGGGGGCGCGCCACGCGACGACCGAGGCGTTCGAGGACAACCACGCCTCGCTGGCGGTGACGAGAAAGCTCGGCTACCAGGAGGACGGCATCACGGTCCACGACCGCCAGGGCAGGCCGGCCGTCACCCGGCGCTTCCGCCTGGCCAGGGAGGACTGGCAGGAGTCACCCGGTTTCGAGATCCACAACCTGCCCGCCTGCCTGCCCCTCCTCGGCCTTCCAGGATGACGGCGCGGGGACCGGGTTTTGGG
>NZ_JBQQCC010000017.1:0-219121 GCF_052245635.1 Nonomuraea sp. KM88
GCACGCGTCCATCCTCACCAAAACCCCGAACCCGGGATCCTCGCTCAGAGGCGTTCATTTCGTTGTGTCTTAACTCTTTCAGCCGTTCAAGTCCCTGTCAAATTGACCGGACCTGCACAACCTGCGGAAATTAAGCGCCGCCCCCTTTCGGAGACAACCCCTCTAACTTACCAGCCCTTCAGAGTGGACGCGAACATCCACGAGGTCGGTCAGTGTCTGGAGGTGGCCCCCGAGTGAGATCGGCGATCAACGCCGCTCTCGTGGGACTGCTGAACTCTATGTACGCCTCTCGGAACCGTCAAATCGGCGGTGCTCCCTGCGGGTACGGGTAGGTAGGGGGGCGTGCCAGATCAACCCGTCCCCAGGGCGCTCATCATCATGGTGGGAATCGCCGCCGCGGTGGTCGCCCTCTTCGGAATCCGCGAGGTCGCCTCGATCGTGGGCCCGGTCGTGCTGGCGCTCGTGCTCGTCATCGCCGTCTCGCCAGTGCGCACGTGGCTGGCCGCCAGGAGGGCGCCCACGTGGCTGCAGGTCGCCGTGCCCTTCCTCATCGTCGTGCTGGCGCTGCTGGGCATGGTCGGCATCCTGACGATCTCGGTCACCCAGCTCGTCTCGCTGCTGCCGGCGTACGCCGCACAGTTCGACCGGCTCCTCGCCGACACGCTGGCCTGGGCCGCCGCGCACGGCGTCAGCAACGACGTGCTCGACAAGATGTTGCAGGCGTTCGACGCGGGGTCGATCCTCGGCCTGGCGCAGAGCCTGCTCGGCAGCCTGATCGGCGTTCTTTCCGCGCTCTTCCTCATCATCGTGCTGCTGCTGGCCATGTGTCTCGACGCGCCTGTGACGTCGAAGGTCCTGACGACCGGTGAAGGCTATCGGCCGCAGCTGGTGACGGCGCTGGCCACGTTCGCGCACAAGACGCGGCGCTATCTGATCGTGTCGACCGTCTTCGGGCTGATCTGCGCGACCCTCGACGTGGTCGCCCTGTCGGTGCTGGACGTGCCGCTGCCGCTGCTCTGGGGCGTGCTGGCGCTCATCGCCAACTACATCCCGAACATCGGCTTCGTCATCGGGCTGGTGCCGCCCGCCATGCTCGCTCTGCTGGACGGCGGCGTGCAGACGATGGTGCTGGTCATCGTCGCCTACAGCGTCATCAACGTCGTGGTGCAGTCGTTCATCCTGCCCAAGTTCCTCGGGGACGCGGTGGGGCTCTCGACCACGATGACGTTCCTGTCGCTGATCGTGTGGACGTTCGTGCTGGGACCGCTGGGCGCGATCCTCGCCATCCCGCTGAGCCTGCTGACCCGGGCGCTGCTGATCGACAGCGATCCGCGCGCCAGGTGGGCGCAGAGCCTCGTGTCAGGCGGACCGCCGCGCAGGTGAGAGCAGGCGGCGCATGGGGCCGCCGCTCAGCCGCCTGACGTCGTGGGACAGGTGGCTCTGGTCGGCATAACCGGCCGTGACGGCCGCCTCCGCCAGCGGGACGCCGGCACGGGCCAGGCCGAGTGCGCGCTGGAAACGCACGATGCGCTGGAGGGTCTTCGGCGCGTAGCCGAAGGAGGCCAGGCTGCGGCGGTGGAGCTGGCGCTCGCTGAAGCCGAGCTGCCAGGCCACCTCCGCGACCGTGCGGCCCTCGCGGAGCGCCCTCGTGATGGCGGAACCGGCGGGGTCGGCGCCCGTGGTCGCGGCCAGCCGCCGCCTCACCTCGGCGCGCATGGCGGCCGGCCGCGCGCCGGCTCGCGGGGCGGCCTCCTCCATGCGCTCGGTAGGGAAGGGCAGGTCGGACAGGGGGACGCGCCGGTCACGCAGCTCGTGGAGGGGCACGCCGAAGAAGTCGCCCACCGCGCCGGGCCGGAACCGCACACCCGTGAACGTGTCGCCCACCGCCATGGACGTCGGCATGGGCCCGGTGTCGGGGCCCGCCACGAACAGCCCGCGAGGGCCCCAGATGAGGTCGACGCAGGCGTCGGGCACGACGAGCTGGGTCTGCTCCGTCTCGCTGACCAGGTGCCACACGCAGGCGACACGGCCGGCGAGATCGGGGTCTGGAGGCCGTTCCGCGTACATGCCCCCAACGTACGCGGCCTCACCGACAGAACGGTCTCACCCCTTCAGCCGTCCGTACGCGCGCAGTGTCTTCAGCTGGTGGACGGTGATGTAGCCGCCCCATTCGTGCGCCACCAGCGGCGTCCACATCAGCCAGTTGCCGTTCCAGCCGCCTTCCTCGGACTGGGCGGCGGCGAGCGCGTCGAGGTGAACGTCGAGGACGTCCTGCGTGAACAGCGGCAGCCGCAGCGGCTCCGGCGCGAAGTCCAGCGGGAAGTGCGCCTCCCCCGTGGCGTGGGGGTCGAGGGCGACCGTCGCGAGGATGGCCTCCTTGATCCGGGCGAACTCGGCCTCCGCCCTGTCCCGGTCGGGCACCAGGTTGAGGAAGGTCATGACGGCGCGGGCTTCGTACGGATTCGTCTCGCCGATCTCGGCGATCCGCGACCAGCAGAACGCGGTCGCGGCGGCCAGCCACGGGTGGGTGCTGCCGTGCTTGTGGAGCAGCGCGGCGATCGACGCGGTGGGCACGAGACTGCCCGGAGGGTCGTCGGCCGTTTCCCACCACGGGGCTCTCGGCATGTTCCTGACCGACGGCAGCACGAACGGCACGCCGCCGTCCTCGGCGCTGACCTGGGCGAGGTAGTCGCAGGCCGCGGGCACCATCGGGGAGTCGAAGGCGTCGAGCTCGTCGAGGATCCAGAACGCCACCTCGACAGGCTCGGGCTGGCTGCCCCGGCCCCTCAGGTCGGGCTCCAGCGCGTTGCCGAAGCCGCCGTCGGCGTTCTGGTAGCAGCGCAGCACGTCGAGCACCCGCTCACGCGGTCCGCCGCCGAACAGCGCCTCGAAGCGCAGCCGGTCGATCAGCCTGGCGTTCAGGTCCAGGTAGCGTCGTGCGCGGTCGAGCATGTCCATGTCGGCTGGTCCTTCAGAGGAGGAACGTCGGTCGTCACGGCGACGCTACCCAGGGCGAGGGCGGGAGTCTTGTCGGAATCGGACACGAGCCTGCGCGTGAGCGACGGCGGCACGACCCCTGGCCGCGCGCACTCCATCGCGGTCAGGCCCTCGCCGGCGCGACCGATTAAATGTTTTGCCCAGTCGCCGAGGGTCGGCTTAGGGTCAGCCCCATGTCATGCATGTTCACCTGCCAGGTTTTCATCCGCATCCGCCGCAGCCGGGCTCTGGCCCGCTAGCGGACGCGATCACCTGAGGCTGGGCGTCCGCGCGCGTGCCCAGGGCCCTTCGAGCAACCCGTTGTCTCGAGGACCCGGAAGGGCAGTGCTGTGGCGCGGAATTACGCACACGGAAACTATTCACACACTCAGAAGAAGGCCAGGAACAGCGGTGACGGCCGCACGCCCGTGGATCGGGCGCGGCGCACGCTCTCGCAGAACTTCCTGGTCGACCGGCATGCCGTCGACCTGATGGTCAAGGCCGCCGGCCCGGAGGGGCTGGTGCTGGAGCCCGGCCCCGGCGAGGGCGCGCTCACCCTGGCGCTGGCCGAGGCGGGCGCCCAGGTGGTCGGCTACGAGGTCGATCCCCGGCTGGCCGGGCGCCTGGCCTCGCGCACCCGCAGCGACCCGAGGATCGACATCGTCAGGCGCGACTTCACCACCGTGAGGGCGCCGCGGGAGCCGTTCGCGGTCGTGGGGAACATCCCCTACTCGATCACGTCGAAGATCGTCGACTGGTGCCTGCGGGCACCGGCCCTGACCTCGGCCACGCTGCTCACGCAGCGGGAGTACGCCCGCAAGCGCGCAGGCGGCTACGGCCGCTGGAGCCTGGTCACGGTCGAGTCGTGGCCGTGGTTCAGCTGGAAGCTGGGCGACACGATCGGCAGGGAGAGCTTCCGGCCCGTCCCGTCGGTCGACTCGGCGATCCTGCGCATCCAGCGCAGGCCCGAGCCGCTCGTGAGCGGCGGCAGCTCCTACCAGGAGCTGGTCGAGGTGGGGTTCGGCGGCGTGGGCGGGTCGGTGCGCGCATCGCTGAAGGCGAGGTATGACGGGGTGGACACCGCGCTGGCGGCGGCCGGCGTGTCCCGCGACGCCGTCGTGGGACACGTGCACCCCGACCAGTGGATCACGTTGTGGGGGCGCCTATGCCGGTGACGTGATCCGCGACTCGCCGGAACACCCCTGAGACGGGACCGGACCTGGGGCTGTCGCCACGCGGCGGCGGCCCCAGGGCATGGCCAGGGCCAGGATCGGCAGCAGCAGGATCGAGGCGCGCGACCAGTCGGCGTGCTGCAGCCACCACCCGTTGAAGTCGAACTGCGTCATGTAGAGGTAGCCGTAGCCGGCCCACAGCGAGGCGCCGATGATGGCCGGCCAAGCGAACCTCGTGGGCCTGGCGACCAGGAACGGCATGAACCACATGAGGTATTGGGCACCGAGCCGGGGCGTCATGACCATGAAGACCAGCAGCACGGCGATCGTCATGTCGACCGGGTCGGCCCGCCGCCAGTAGAGCACGGCGGCGACGACGCTCACGTAGATCAGCTTCGTGCCGAACGAGGCCAGGTCGGGCCGGAGCGCCCACTGCCCCTCGGTCAGCCACGGCGTCCAGCCCCATTCGCCGACGATGGGCCGGATGTCCTGGATGGTGTGGATGACCGCCGGGATCTGGTCGAGCGACGTGCCCGCGAAAATCGGCAGCGTCACCAGGAAGAAGACGGGCACCAGCCCGGTCGCGAACAGGGCCGCGACGCGGGCGCGCAGATGGGGCAGGAGCAGCAGCATGCCGGGGATCAGCCAGATGGGCCAGCTCTTGGCGCACAGCGCCAGGCCCATCAGCAGGCCCGCCAGCGCGCCCCGCCTGAGGTCGGCGCGGTCGTCCTCGCTCGGCAGCAGCGAGCGGTGCAGCATGCCCCCACGGCCGATCACCCGCGGGACGGAGGCCCGGACACCGTGCGCAGCCAGGCCCGCGCGCACCCTCGCGATCACGTCGGTGGTCATCCCGGGACGCTCGGGCGCGCCCGGCCCTCTGGCCACCACGAACGCGGCGACGCCGAACATCAGCGCGACCGGCTCGACCTGGCCATGGATGCAGGCGACCATCAGGGCGAGCGGGTTGAGCGCGTACTGGAAGGCCCGCAGCGACGCCTTGGGACCGCCGGCCAGCTTGGCCACCAGTGGGATGAGCACGATGTCGGCGACCACGGTGACCAGGCGCCCGGCGTATTCCCACGGGATGCCGAGCCACAGCAGGATGCCGTACGCGTAGGGGATCGTCGGCAGGAAGTGCCAGCCGCCCTCGCTGGCCAGCACCGGGTCCTCGCCCCGCAGCACGGCCTCGCCCGCGGGCTTGAAGCTCTCCACGAAGTCGACGGGCTGCCACGAATCGATCGCCGACGTGTACATGATCAGCACGCGTACGGCGATGCCCACGGCGACGGCGACAAGGAGCGGCGGCCGCCAGTCGCGCCACTGGGCGACGAGGGCGAGCACGACACCGGTGACGAGGACGATGCCCGTGAGAACTGCGTAATCCATGGCGGGATATAGCCTGCCGCACCCGGAGCGCCGCCGCCACCAGGGGTTCCAATTCTTATCCCCGACATGCCGACACGTATAGCGATACGGCATCACTCTTTGTGCTGAACTCTTCGCATGGGGGGATCGCAGGTCAACCAGGCACTGGTCAGGCTCTATTTCGAGGTGAGGAACGGGCTGCGCGACCCGGTCGCGGCCTGGGCGAAACTCACAGCCAACTCACAGGAATACCAGCGGGCCAGGGGTGAGCGGCGGGTGCCGCTCGACGACGCGACGGCCGCCGAGCTGGTGGCGGCGGCGATCGTGCACACCGCCGACGAGCACGGGCCCGAGCGGGTGGCGGCGCTGGCCAGCTCCCCGCTGGCGCGCCTCGTCGGCGAGCTCGGCGGTGCGGTGCTGACCGAGCACCCGTGCGCCCCCGAGCAGGTGCTGGGGCCGCGCTTCGCCGGTCCGTCACGCGCCGAGGACTGGGCGCGGGCGGCGTACGTGCTGCTGTGGGGTGAGAACAACCGGCTCGTACGCTCGGCGGACACGCCCTGGGTGATCGCCGGCCGCTACAAGGGCCAGAAGGTGGTCGCGATCGGCACGCATCCGACGCGGTTGTCCGACGAGACGCTGGTCGTGCGGCCCGGCACGGACGGCGCTCTGGCCATGGCCATGGGGCACGTGCTGCTCAAGGAGTTCTTCCTGGACCGCACGCCGTTCGCCGGGCAGGCGATGGAGCACACCGATCTGCCGCTCCTGGTACGGCTGCGCGACCGCGAGGAGGCGTACGTGCCGGGCGGGCTGACGGGCGGCGCCTGCGACCGGCTCAGCGTGTACGGCGGCGAGGCGGTGGAGGTGCTGCTGCCGCGCTTCGACGACGGCCCGGGGGTGCTGCGGCGCGGCGTGCCCGTGCTGCGCGAGGGCGGCGAGCTGGTGACGACGGTGTTCGACCTGCTGCTGGCCGTCTACGGGGTGGCCAGGCCCCGGCTGCCGGGCGTGTGGCCGCGCGGCTACGACGACCGGGCGGAGCCGTACACGCCGGCCTGGCAGGAGGCCTGCACCGGGGTGGCCGCGTCGCGGACGGTGAAGATCGCGCGGGAGCTGGGCGTGACGGCGGAGAAGACGCGCGGCGAGTGCGTGATCGTGCCCGGGCGGCTGGAGACGCCGCACGCCGACACCGCCTACCGGGCGATGCTGGCGCTGCTGGTGCTCACCGGGTGCGGCGGCGGCTGGGCGCAGGCGCGCGGTGCGGGGATTCCGCTGGTGCCGTACCTGTGCCTGCACGCCTGTGGCGAGGACCGCTCCGACGTGGGCGCGCTGAGCTGGGCGCTGGCCGACGGGTTGTTCGCGCACAAGACGTCGCGCTCGGTGCTGCTGGAGGCGGTGCGCGACGGCTGGCCGATGGCCCCGCCGCCGCGCGTGCTCGCCCTGCCGCGCCCCATCTACCCGCTGCCGCCCGACGTCGACCTGCTCATCGGGTCTGACGACCACTGCGACCTGTCCGCTCCTGACACGGAACTCGTGGTGGCGGCCGTGACGCGGATGATCGGCCGGGTCGCCCCCGCGGGGCCCGGCCGGGTGCCGCCTGCCGGGCGGATGCGGCTGCTGGTGGACCACGCCTGGATGCACGAGTACGGCGAGGCCCTGCCCACCTACCGGCCGCCCGGCCTCGGCGTCCCGCTCAAGCCCACCCAGCTCGTCCGCGTCAGGTGAGCCCGTCCAGGTACGCCCGGTGGCTCCGGGAGAACTCGAACCCGTTGTGCCGGTCCCAGTTGATCGACCAGGCCATCAGGCCCCGCAGCCCCGGATAGACGCCACGCGGCCGGTACGTTCCGCAGCCGGTGCCCGTGGCCAGGCAGCCGAACGCCTTCTGCACCTCCGTCACGGTCGTGAATCCGTTGCCCGCGTTGACCGAGGCGGGCAGCCCGATGGCCACCTGGTCCTGGCGCAGCGGCGGGAACACGTTGCCGGCATCGCCCATGATCGGGAAGCCGGCCAGCAGCATGTCGGTCATGGCGACGTGGAAGTCGTGCCCGCCCATGGTGTGGTACTGCCCGTCCAGGCCCATGATCGGCCCGGAGTTGTAGTCCTGCACGTGGAGCAGGGTGAGGTCGTCGCGCAGCGCGTGGATGACCGGCAGGTAGGAGGCGCTTCTGGGGTCGGCGGCGCCGTTCGGGCCCGGCCCGTAGAACTGGTGGCCGAGCTGGACGAAGAACGTCTCCGGCGCCATCGTCAGCACGAATCCGTCGCCGTAGCGGCTCTTGAGGCTCTTCAGCGCCGCGATGAGGTTGACGACGACCGGCGTGGTCGGGGCGTCCAGGTCGGTGTCGCCCGGGTCGAGGTGGAGCGAGTGGCCTTCGAAGTCGATGTCCAGGCCGTCGAGCCCGTACCTGTCGATGACGGCCGAGACCGACTCGACGAACGCGTCGCGCGCCGCCGCGGTCGTGAGCTGCACCTGGCCGTTCTGGCCGCCGATCGAAATCAGCACCTTCTTGCCCTGTGCCTGCTTGGCCCTGATGGCGGCGGCGAAGTCGGCGTCGGACTCGACGCCGGGGCACTCGGCGGCCGGGCACAGGCTGAACCTGATGTCGCCCGAGGTGACCGAGGTGGGCTCGCCGAAGGCGAGGTTGATGACGTCCCATTCCTGCGGGACGTCGCTCATCCTGACGTATCCGGATCCGTTGGCGAACGACGCGTGCAGGTACCCCACCAGCACCCGCTCGGGCAGCCCGCCGTCGCCCCCGTTCCCGGCGGCGGTGGTGGTGCCGCTCGCCTCGGGGCTGTAGGCGGAGCAGTTGCCCGCCGCGTCGCAGGCACGGACCCTGAAGCGGTACGTGGTGTCCGCGCTCAGCCCGGTCACCCGGTGGCTCGTCCCGGTGACGGCGACGGGCGAGCCGCCGTCGCGCGACACCTCGTAACGGGTGACGCCCACGTCGTCCGTGGCGGCCGACCAGGTGACGTCGAGGCTCGTGGCGGTGGCCCCGCCGGCGGACACGCCGCCCGGCACGCTGGGCGCCGAGGTGTCCTGCTCGCCGGAGGCGCCGTCGAGGACGACGTCGTCGGCGAGGTAGGGGCCCTGGCCGTACCATCCGTGCAGGTAGACGGTCACGGAGGTGGTGGACGGGCCCGTGGTGAAGGTCGTGTGCAGCCGGGTCCATGCCGCGCCGGGCGAACCCCAGGTCTGCGGGTCGGCGCCGCCGGTGCCCGTGGCGCCGAGGAAGACGTAACCGCCCTGGACCCAGGCCGACAGCGTGTACGCCGACGACGGCCGCACGCTGACCTGCCGGCCGCATCGGGCGAGGTCGCTGCCCTGCGGGGTGGCCCGGAGCGCGGAGGCGCCGCCGTGCACGGGGGACGCCACCGCCTGCGCCCCGGCGGAACACGTCCAGCCGCTGAGGCCCGACTCGAAGCCGGGGTTGGGCAGGATGTTCGCGGCCTGGGCGGGGGCGGCGTGCAGCGTGGTGAGTCCCAGGACGAGCGCGGCCGTCGCCGCTCGGAGATTCATGACGTTCCTCCTGGCCCGGCCCGCCCCGGCGAAGGGGCGGGCCGGATTCGCGCGGGGTCAGAAGCCGGCGGTGGTCCTGGTGAACTCCCAGTCGGACTGCGCGATGCCGCTGCAGTTGGAGGTCACGCCGCCACCGGGGCAGGGCCGGTCACGGTTGACCGCCCAGTACGCGAGCCTGGTCAGGCCCTTGGACCTGGCCCAGTCGCGGATCTGCGTCCAGGTGCCGGGCGAGGTCAGCTCCTGCTGGTCGGACAGGCCGTTCATGCCGGAGATGCCCATGTGGGCGTACGCCTGGGCGTCGGACCAGCCGTACGCGTTCTTGAGCGCGTTCTTCAGGCCCTCGGAGGCGTTGACGGTGTCCTGGTAGATGTTGGAGCTGCCGAAGTCGAACGGCATGATCGTGAAGTTGTCGATCGGGACGCCGAGGGCCCTGGCCTGGTTGATGAGGCGGACGCCGTGGGCGTTCGGGCCGGTCCTGGTGGTGCCGAAGGTGACGACGATCTTGACGTTCGGGTTGTTCTGCCTGACGATCTTGAGGGCGTTCAGGATGCGGTCCTGGACCGTGTAGTTCTCGAACTCGTCGGTGTTCTCGATGTCGAAGTCGACGACGGCCGGGCCGACGGCGTTGATGACCTGCTGCACCGCGCCCGCGAACGCCTGCGGCGAGGAGCAGTTGGGGCCGAGCTTGTTGCCCTGCCAGCCGCCGAAGGAGATCTGGACGCTGCCGCCCTTCGACTTGATCGTGTTGATCGCCTGCTGGTCGGCGCCGCCGGTCAGCGGGCGCTGCCCGTCCCACGCCGGGGTGCAGCCGCCGCTGGACAGGATGAACGCCATGGTGAACGACTTGACGCCGGTGGCGTCCATCACGGCGCCGGGGTTGGGCGGGTTGCCCCAGCCCATGTAGAGGTAGGGGGCGCCGGGCATCTTGCTGGGGTTGTTACCGGTGCAGCCCGACGTGGTGGCGGTGGCGTCGCGGCCTGCCGACTCGCCCGCCGCGTTGTACGCCTTCACGGTGTAGGTGTGGGTCGTGCACGCG
Source organism: Nonomuraea sp. KM88 (assembly GCF_052245635.1). NCBI lineage: Bacteria > Bacillati > Actinomycetota > Actinomycetes > Streptosporangiales > Streptosporangiaceae > Nonomuraea > Nonomuraea sp. KM88. The sequence continues at coordinate 10,061 of NZ_JBQQCC010000017.1, forward strand.
CCGAGCCCGGAGATGGTGGCGCTGGTACCGGTGACCTGGGCGCGCCGGGTCGAGCCCTCGTACACGCGGTAGCCCGTCACGGTGCCGCCGGCGGCGCCCCAGCGCAGCGAGATGCTCGAGTTGGTGACCGACGTGCTCACCGTGCCCGGCGTGCCGGGGGCGCCGGGATCGGGGTCCGGGTCGCCGCCCGAGGTGGGCTTCCAGAGCGCCGGCACGACGGGCGGCTCCCAGCCCGTCTGCGAGGTGTGGCCCTGCAGGCAGACGTAGTCGACGCCGTTGTAGGTGACGACCGCGCCGGTGGCGTACGCGGTCCCCGGAGCCCAGGCGGCGGCCATGTGCCGCACCGTGCCGGTGGCGTGGGCGGCGGGCCCGCTGGTGGCCAGGCCGGTCAGGGCGAGGGCGACGCCGGTGGCTAATGCGAGCATTTTGCGGCGAAATTTCATGGCATTCCCTGGAGGTGAGGCTTGACGGTCTTGGAGAAGGACCAGTTGTTGCTCGCGTCCCAGTTGATGGACCACGTCATCGCGCCCCTGATGTCCGGGTAGGCGCGCGGCGGCACGAAGGTCCCGCAGCCGGTCCGCTCGGCCAGGCAGTCGAGCGCCCGGTTGACGACCGAGGGCGACACCACGCCCCCGTTCGCGGCGCCCGGCCCGGCCGGCAGGCCCAGCGCCACCTGGTCGGGACGGAGCCCGTTCTCGAGCTGGATGCAGGCCAGCGCGGTGATGAAGTCGACCGTGCCCTGCGCGTACGCGAAGGCCTGGTCGCAGCCGAGCATCGAGCCGGAGTTGTAGAACTGCGTGTGGACGACGGTGAGGATGTCCTTGATGGACAGGGCGAGCTTGAAGTACTCCATCCCGGTCGACTGCATGTCGATGGTCTGCGGGGCCATGGTGATGATCAGCTCGGAACCGGCCTGGGCGCGCAGCGACCTCAGCGCCTGACCCATGTAGGTGGCGTTGAGACCGTTCTCCAGGTCGATGTCCACGCCGTCGAAGCCGTAGCTCCGCATCAGCGCGTACACCGAGTCGGCGAACCGCGTGGCGGCCGCGGCGCTTGCGACCTGCACGCGCCCGGCCTCGCCGCCGACCGACAGGATGACATTCTTACCGCGCTGCTTCAGCGCCTGCACGTCCGCCCTGAACTGGGCGTCGGTGTAGCCGCCCAGCGCCGTGGCCAGTCCGGGGTCGACCCCGAACACGACCTCGCCCGGGGTGGCGGTGGCCTCGCCGAACGCCACCGCGATCAGGTCGTACTCGTCGGGCACGGCCGACAGCTTGAGCTCGACGGCGGGATTGACGAAGTTGTGCCAGTAGCCGGTGAGGAAGTGCCTGGGCAGCGTGCCGCTCTGGCAGCCGGCCGTGGTGAAACCGAAGGGATCACCGGCGGGGCCGTCACCCGAGGCGTCCGTCGCGATGATCGTGACCGTGTGCGAGGTGCAGGGGTCCAGGCCGGTGAGCGTGTGCGCGGTGCCGGTGACGGTGACGGCAGCGCCGCCGTCGAGCCGGACCTTGTAGCCGGTGGCGCCGGGGACGGCGCTCCAGCTCAGCGCGGCGCTGGTCGCGGTGGCGGAGGTCAGCAAGATGCCGCCGACCTCGCCGAGCCCGCCGGGATCCGCACCGGAGTCGCCGCAGGGAGCGCCGTTCAGCGTGCAGCCGGAGACCCCGGGGAAGTTGCCCGGGCTGCCGTTGAAGCCGAAGCTCACGCTCGCCCCTGCGGCCAGCGGCGACGCCCAGGACGGGTTGGTGAACGTGTAGTGCTGCCCGCTCCTCGACATGACCGCGTCCCACGCGGACGGGATGGAGAAGCCTGCCGGGACGTCGAACTGGACGTTCCAGCCGTTCATGGTGGTGGAGGTGCCGTTGGTGACGGTGACCTTGCCCTCGAAACCCGAACCCCAGTCGGAGACCTTGACGAAGGTCGCGGTGGCGGAGGCGGCGTGGGCGGGCGGGACGGTCAGGCTGAGTGCGAGGGTCGCGAGCGCCAGGAGAATCGGCCGAAGTCTCACGGTTCTTCCTTGGGGGGTGTGCGTGCCGTACGCCTTGCGCCGGGGGGTGAGAGCGCAAGGCGTACGGCACGGCCCGTGGGGAGGTGGCACGGGCGTCGGAGGTGTCAGCGCGAACCGGTGGATTCAATCTTTTAGGAAACTTTCCTAAGCATTCGCGGCGATCGTAACCTTGACTCAGGAGCCTTACAAGACCCAAACACGTCTCCGTCACACGAGACCATGAGGGTTGGACAAACCAGGCGATATCGTGATGTGTCACCAGCAAGCGTTCGCGGAGGGCAGCCCGCATGTTCTTCGGCATCACCGACTTCTGGGCCTACGTCATCGGCGCCTTCCTGATCATTCTGTTGCCGGGCCCGAACTCGCTGTACGTGCTCAGCCTCGCCGCCCGGCACGGTGTCCGGCAGGGCTACCGGGCCGCCGCGGGCGTGTTCGTCGGTGACACCGTGCTGATGGTCCTGGCGGCCGCCGGCGCCGCGTCCCTGCTCCGCTCCACCCCGCTGCTTTTCACCATCGTCAAGTACGCGGGCGCCGGCTACCTGGCCTGGATCGGCTTCCAGATGATCCGCGGCGCGGTGCGGGCCTGGCGGGCCGGGCCCGGCGGGGACACCACCACGCGGCCCCAGGAGGAGCGCGAACGCCGCCTTCGGCCGTTCCGCAAGGCCCTGGGCATCAGCCTGCTCAACCCGAAGGCGATCCTGTTCTTCGTCTCGTTCTTCATCCAGTTCGTGGACCCCGCCTATCCGGCCCCCGCGCTGTCGTTCGCCATCCTGGGCGCGATCATCCAGGTGTTCAGCGTTCTCTACCTGACGGCCTTGATCTTCGGCGGCACGTTCCTGGCCGGCCAGTTCCGCCGGCACAGGAAGCTGGGCGCGGGGCTGACCTCGGGGGTCGGCGTCGTCTTCGTCGGGTTCGGCGCGAAGCTCGCCACCGCGTCACTCGGATGAACGCCAGGTTCAACACCCAGCCGATTCCGTATGGAACAGCGGGAACGTGCCGAAGGAGGCAGTCGCATCAGCCGGCCTCGGGTACGGTAGGCCACCGGCCCGCTTCCCGGGACGGCGCTGATGACGCTCTGGTAGCGGTCCATCTGGAGAGCCTGGTCCTGCGAGGCCCGGGTAGTCGCTGATCGTCGGCCTATCTGCGGAGCAGCCTTGAACCACCCTCAGGTCACCCTTCCACGCCTCACGGCGCTCGCCCGGCAGGCTGCACCCAAGCTGCTCGAAAGCGTGGTGGCGCCGCTGGTGGTGTTCTACCTGGCCATGGTCGTCCTCGGATTCCAGTGGGCGCTCGTCATGACCGTCGCCTGGGTCTATTTCGGGGTGGCGTGGCGGCTGGTCAGGCGGATCAAGGTGCCCGCGACCATGTATCTGGCGGCGTTCGCGATCACCATCCGCGCGATCGTGGCCTTCTGGACCGGCACCTGGATGTGGTTCTTCATCCAGCCGGAGATGGGCACCATCTGCATCAGCATGGTCTTCCTCGCATCCGTGCGGCTGAACAGGCCGCTCGTGCAGAAGCTCACGCTCGACTACATCCACCTGCCGTCGGCGGTGCTCAAACACGAGCGGGTGCGCAGGTTCTTCGCCAGGATCACGCTGCTGTGGGCGTTCGTGCTGCTGATGAACTCGTCTCTGAGCATCTGCCTGGCCGTCTACGAATATGTCGCGGGCTCGCTCGGCTCGTACATGGTGCTGCGGACGTCAGCGGTGGCCGTGATAAGCGGCCTGGCGATCACCATCTCGATCGTCGCCTTCAAGCGGCTCCTCAAGCGGCTGCACGTCGCCCACGCCTGACCGCTCGGCCAGCACGTACGCCCCGCTCACCCCCATGACCAGCCCGGTCAGCATGCCGAACAGCTCCACGAGGCCGACCGCTCCCGAGCCTCCACCGGCGAGCGGACCTCCGGCGGAGCTGACGATCATCGCGTAGAGGCCCCAGCCGAACAATGAGCCGGAGCCGAGCCAGACCGGCACGAGCAGCCGCCAGAACGGGCTGTTCCCGCGCCGCCGGACGACGGCCACGAACGCGACGGCCCCGGCGAGGGCGAGCAGCGCCTTGAACCCGTCCATGACGACCGCCACGGCGGGCGCGCCGAACGTCCACGACAGGCGCACCCCGGCGACCACCGTGGTGACCAGCAGCGCTCCCCAGGCCACGACCCTCTGGAACGACTCGGCAGGGCCGGGGAAGGCGTGTCCGAGCCGCGCGGTGAAGATCGCGGGCCACCGGTCGCGGGCGTAGAGGACGAAGGTCGTCATCAGGCCGATGCCCTGCCCGACGAAACCGCCGTAGACCATCATGTAGACCCACGCCTCGATGGCGCCGCCGCTGAACACCGCGATCCCGTCGGTCGCCACCAGGATCGGCGCCGTGACGGTCACCACCGACAGCAGGCCCGTGCCCACCCACAGCGGCAGCAGCACGAGCCAGGCCGGCAGCCGCATGCCCCAGCGCGTGGTGAAGGCCACCACCAGCAGCAGCCCGACGGCGTCCATGCCGAAGGTCATGGCGTTGAGCCCGACCATCGCCGCATCGTTCATCAGGTCCGGCTCGGTGACCCCGACGGAGCTTCCGGTCAGCCAGAGGATCTTCAGCGTGAGGTACGGGAGCATGGCGGCGACCGTCACGATCGCCGCGGTGACGCGGCCGATCGCCGGTCCCTGTTCAGTGGTCATGGAGGGAGCGTCGCGCGCCCGGCCGTTCGTCACCTCCCGAGCCGCGGGGATCCTCCTCCCCCGCGTGGGGGAGGGTCACGGCCAGTTCGTAGCCGCCCTCGGACATCGGGCCCGCGGTGAGGGAGCCGCCGGCCAGCCGTACGCGCTCGCGCAGGCCCGCCAGCCCGAGACCGCCGGGCTGCGCGGTGGGCCGGGAGCGCGGCGGCCCGTTGTGCACGGTGATCCGCTCGGGCGAGACGCCGACCTGCACGGCCGCTCCCGGCGCGTGCTTGGCGGCGTTGGTGATCCCTTCCTGGACCACCGCGCGTGCCAGGCCGGGCACCGGCCCGTGGATCAGGTCGAGGTCGACCTTCATGCCGGAGTCCCTGGCCCGGCGTACGAGCTCGGTCACGTCCTCGTCCGCGGGCGTCAGCGGCGGCGCGTCGGCGTCCTCGCGCAGCAGCCCGATGATCTGGCGCAGCCGCTCGGTGGCGTCGGCGGCGGCGACCCGCAGCTCGCCCGCGGCCTTGACCTCGGTGGGGCCCAGCCCGGGAGCCAGCTCCAGCCCGGCCGCCCTGACCGCGATCAGCGCCAGGTCGTGGCCGAGCGAGTCGTGCATGTCGCGGGCGATCCTGGCCCGCTCGCGCAGCCTGGCCTGGGCCTCGACCGACAGCCTGGCCACCCGCCGCTGCTGGAGCAGCCTCCTCCTGAGCAGCCCGAGCAGGTAGGGCACCAGGTAGGTGCCGATGAGCGCGGTGGTCATGGAGAGCCACAGGGCCAGGTCACTGCCCCTGGCCAGGACCACGCCCACGCCCACGATCGTGACCAGGCAGAACGCCGCCGGCGCCGGCCACGCCCTGGTCATGCGCCGCCCGGTGAGGTAGGCGTACCACACGATGAAGGGCGACGTGGGCAGCAGGGGAAGGATCTTCACGTTGCGCCGGGGCAGCAGCCAGCTCAGGTCCACGGTCGCGAATCCCTCGGTGAACTGCCACGGCCCGAGCGGCAGCAGCAGCACCAGGGCGGCCAGCGGCCAGCGCCGGCCGACCAGCACGGCCGCGGCAGCGAGCACCAGCCTGGGCACGGTGATCATCGCGAACCCCGCGGGGTCCAGGAAAGGGTCGGGCCCCATGGCGGACACGAAGACGCTGAGCACGGCCCACAGCAGCAGGTCGTAGACCAGCTTGCGGCGGGTCTCGCGGCGGAGGGGGCGCAGGTGCTTCACGGCGTCGACGTTATCCGCCGCATGCCGGCCGGCGCCCTCCACGGACGGCAGGTGACACCCCTGACGAAAGTCGGGGTGGGGCTCGGGTCACCGCCGGAGTAGAGCTAACCCCACCGTGAAAGCGCCTATCTGCACTGGTGCCCGGAAGGGCCGATCCGGGTTGGATCAATGGTGTCATCGGAAGGTCGCACCGCGACCCTGACGAAAGTAGGGGGCGGTGCGTGCCGATCGTCCGATGTGCCGTGACCTGCGGAGTTTCTACCTTCATGGGGTACAGGCCCTGACCCGTATCGGGGATGGGCCCGCGTTCGACCGGGGGCATCCCCGATGTTCCCCACGGTCCAGCGCCGACACGCTATGTGAGTGCCCTGACGATCGGAGCCCCTGTTATGTCGCACGCCATTCTCGACCTGGTTCAACAGGCCATGGCGTCACCATGGTTGTACGCCGTGCTCTTCGGCCTGGCGTTGCTCGACGGGTTCTTCCCCATCGTGCCCGCCGAGACGTCGGTGATCACCGCCGGGGTGTTCGCGGCGTCCGGCGAGACGAACCTCGCGCTGGTGATCATCGTCGCGGCTCTGGGAGCTTTCGCGGGCGACCACATCTCCTACCTGATCGGCAAGACGTCAGGCGGGAGGCTGCGGGAGAAGAAGGCGTTCGTCTGGGCGCGCGGCGCCCTGGAAGAGCGGGGCGGGCTCGTGCTCGTCGTGGCCAGGTACATCCCCGGCGGGCGCACCGCGACCACGCTGACCATGGGCGCGGTCCGGCACCCGCTGCGCTCGTTCACATTCTTCGACGTGATCGCGGCGAGCTCGTGGGCGGTGTACTCCGGCCTGATCGGCTTCTTCGGCGGGATGGCGTTCGAGAACGACCCCATCAAGGGCCTGCTGCTCGGGCTGGGCATCGCGGTGTCCGTCACCGCGGCCGTCGAGATCGTGCGGTGGATCAGGAAGCGCCGCGCCATCCAGCCTTCCCCTGAACGTCTTCCCACGGACACACCCGTTTGACCCTGCCCGGCGACCATCCGTCTGAAAGGAGTGCGCATGACTGTGCTGGCCGCGGTGATAGCCCTGGTCGGTTCGCTGTTCTTCGCGCTCGGAGCCGCCCTCCAGCAGTTCGAGGCGGTCGGCACCGCCAAGCCCGGACTGCTCGCGCTGCTGCGCAGGCCGCGCTGGCTGATCGGCGGCGTCTCCATTCTCGCGGGTGGTGGCCTGCACATCGTCGCGCTCGGGCTTGGCCCGCTGACCATCGTCCAGCCGATGGGCGTGGCCAGCCTGCTGTTCGCCCTGCCCATCGCCGCCACGCTGCACGGCCGCAGGCCGTCGCGCAGGGAACTGGCTGCCGCCGGCGTGGTGGCGGCCGGGCTGATCGGCCTGGTCCTGCTGGTTCCCGAGTCGCACGGCCCCACCTACCTCAGCCCGACCGGCGTGCTCACGCTCCTGGGCGTGGCCGGCGTCGCCGCGGTCCTGCTGTGGGCCGGTTCGCGGGCGGTCTCGCCCGCGGGCCGGGCGGCGCTGCTGGCGACCAGCTCGGGCGTCCTGTACGGCGCCACCGCCACCCTCGTGCGCGTGCTGGTGGACGGCGCGTGGAACTGGTGGTACCTGCTGGCGCTGCCGATCCCCGCCCTGCTGGCGCTGATGATGCTCCAGCGCGCCTACGCCGTCGGGCACTTCGGCGTCTCGTTCGCCTCGCTGCAGATCGCCGACCCGCTGACCGCGGTGGCCTTCGGTGCGCTGCTGCTCGGCGAGCCGCTGCCGACCGGAGTCCTGCCGGTCGCGGCCGCCGCGCTCACCGCCGCCGGCACCGTCGCCCTGGCACGGACCAGCCCGCTGGAGGCACACCGCGACCTTGCCTGATCTGTCCCGTACGTCTCACCGGCCCTCCCCTGGCCTCTCATCATTGGAGTCACTCTCATGGCCATGCCCCTGCACAGCGTCACCGAGCAGCCGCCCCTCGCCCCGGCCGCCGAACGCCCACGCCGGATCCTGATCTCGAGCGACACCTACCCGCCCGACGTCAACGGCGCCGCCTACTTCACCCACCGCCTCGCCACCGGCCTGGCCGCGCGCGGCAACGAGGTGCACGTGGTCTGCCAGTCGGAGGTGGGACCGGCCAGCGCCGACGTGGAGGACGGCGTGGTGGTCCACCGGCTGCGCTCCGCTCCGCTGCTGGTCCACCCCACGATGCGGGTCACCGTGCCGACCAGGCTCGACCGCCTCATCGCCTCGATCGCCCCCGACGTGCTGCACACGCAGGGCCACTTCGTGGTGGGCCGGGCCGCCATCGCCGCCGCCCGCCGCGCGGGCGTGCCCGTGGTCGCCACCAACCACTTCATGCCCGACAACCTCTTCCAGTTCGGCCACATCCCCGAGCGGCTGCGGGCCAGGGCGGGCAAGCTGGCCTGGCGCGACTTCAGCCGGATCTTCAACCGCGCCGACCACATCACCACGCCCACCCCGCTGGCCGCCCACCTCCTGTCCGAACAGGGCTTCGGTCGCGAGGTGGAGCCGGTCTCCTGCGGCATCGACCTGGCCAGGTTCCGCCCGCACTCCGAGCCCAAGGCGTGGGCCCGCAGGACGTTCGACCTCCCCGACCGGCCCACCGTCATGTTCGTCGGCCGCCTGGACGAGGAGAAGCGCATCGATGAGATCGTACGCGCGCTGCCGATCGTGCTGAACGACACCGACGCGCAGGCGGTGCTGGTCGGCCGGGGCAACCAGCGCATGGAGCTGGAGCGGCTGGCCAAGCGCATCGGCGTGGGCGATCGAGTGTTCTTCCTCGGCTTCGTGCCCGACGAGATCATGCCCCAGGCGTACGCGTCCGCCGACGTCTTCGCCATGCCGGGCATCGCCGAGCTGCAGAGCATCGCCACGCTGGAGGCCATGGCCACCGGGCTGCCCGTGGTGGCCGCCGACGCGATGGCGCTGCCGCACCTGGTGGACGGCAACGGCTACCTGTACCAGCCGGGTGACGTGGCCACGCTGGCCAGGCGCCTGACGGGCATCCTCACCGACGACGGCCTGCGCGCCAGGCTCGGCAAGGCCAGCCGCGAGCTGGCGCTCACCCACGACGACCAGACGTCGCTGGCCCGGTTCGAGACGATCTATGACGAGGTGGCGCTATGACCCGACAGCAGACCGTGTGGGGCACCGTCATCGGCACGGTGGTGTCCTTCTGCGCCCTCGCCTACGCGGAGATCACCTTGCCCGTGCAGCCGCTGATCAGCGACTACGCGCTGGTCTCCGGCGGGCTGGCGCCCGTACTGATCGGGATGCTGGCACTCGCGGGAGCGTGCCTGAGTCTCGCGTACGGGCTGGCGTCCACGGAGCCGGCGCGCACCGCGGCCGCCCGTGTCCTGCTGCTGGCCGGCGCGGCGGGACTGATGATGAGCGCGATCTTCCCCACCGACCCTGGGTCGTCGCAGATCGGCACGCTCTCCGGGGAGATCCACCGCTGGGCGGCGGCCGTGGTCTTCACCTCGCTGCCGGTCGCCGGCTGGAGCCTGGCCAGGGGCCGCGCGGCGGCGCCCGGCTGGAACGCGGTCAAGGCCCTGAGCGTGACCTCCGCGCTGTCGCTGGCGTTCTACCTGGCGGCGCACCCGGCCTCCATCACCTCGCCGCTGATCGACGGCGCCGCGTACTACGGGCTGCTGGAGCGGGGGCTCGTGGTGGCCGAGATGCTGCTCATCGTGGTGATGGCGCTGGCCTTCGCCGGACGGCGGAGCGCCGCCCGGACCACGGCCCCCGCGAGGTCCGCCGAGGCCGGGCCGCCGGAGCGCCAGGAACGGCTGGCCGCCTGACGGCATGCTTCGAGCGCCGGCGAAACGATCCCGCTCTAGCGTGACGTCATGCACATCACCCGTCATGCCGAGGCCCGTTCCGTGCTCGACGACGCCGCGTACGTGCCGCCTCCCGTACGCCAGGACGGCGCGAAGGGGACGCTCGCCTGGCTGCGCGCCCAGGTGTCACGGTTCAGCACCGGTGAGATCCACGCCGGGCGGCGCCGAGCCCTGGTCGAGCTGCTGGCCGGGCTGGAGCCCGCCGAGCTGAGGCGGGCGGCCGCGGCCATGACCGAGGAGCGGGACGGCGACTGGCGGGGCGTCCCCACGGCCGTGCTCGCGTCCGCGCTCGGTGTCGAGGACACCGCCACCGTGTCCGCTGCGGCGTCCGGCTACCTGTCCGGCGAGGAGAGCCCGCAGGCCGACGCCGCCGTCGCGCGGTTGCTCACGCTGGCGGACGTTTCCGTGATCACCCTGCTGCTGCAGGGTCACGCCGCCACGGAAGGGCTGATCGAGAACGCGCTCCGGCACGCGAAGCCCGGCGACGACCCCTGGGCGCTGCTGGAGGAGACGCTCAGGCAGGACCCGCCGCTCAGGGCCACCCGCAGGCTCGACACGAGGACCGGTGAGACGGTGACGATCGACCTGGTGGCCGCCAACCGCGACCCCGACGTGTTCGCCGACGCCAAGAGGTTCGACCCCGCGCGCGGCCCGAGCCCGCACCTGACCTTCGGCTCCGGCATCCGCCCCTGCCCCGCGCCCGGCCACGCCCTCGCACTCGCCGCCGGTGTGCTCGACGCGCTGCTCGCTACATCCCGGCCGCCGCGCCCGCGATAATCGGGGTATGCGCTTCCAGATCCTCGGGCCCACCGCCGTGCTGGGCGAGGACGGCGAGCAGGTCGCGCTCGGGGGTCCCCGCGTGCGCGCCCTGCTGACCCTGCTCGCCCTGCACGCCGGCCGCATCGTCGGCGCGGAGCAACTCGTGGCCGGCATGTACGGCCCCAGCCCTCCTGAGGGCGAGGCCAACGCGCTGCAGTCGCAGGTGTCCCGGCTGCGCAGGGCGCTGGGCCGGCATCTGGTGGAGTTCCATCCGGCCGGATACCGGCTGGTGGCCGATCCGCAGGACGTCGACGCGTGCAGGTTCGAGCAGCTGGCGCGGGCGGGCGGGCTGGCCCTGGCCGGCGGCGACCCTGAGCGGGCGGCGGCGCTGCTGCGCGAGGCGCTGAACCTGTGGCGTGGCACCCCGCTCTCCGACGCCCCGCACGCGGTGGCCGCCGCGACGGCGCTGGAGGAGCTGCGCCTGTCGGCCACGGAAGATCGGGTGCAGGCCGACCTCGACCTCGGCAGGCACCGCGAGCTGGTCGCCGAGCTGAGCCGGCTCGCCGCCGCCCACCCGCTGCGCGAGCGGCTGCGGGCCCAGCTCATGCGCGCGCTCTACGGCAGCGGCCGCCAGGCGGAGGCGCTGGCCGTCTACGACGAGGCCAGGAAGCTGCTGGACGACGAGCTGGGGGTCGAGCCGGGAGCCGAGCTGGCCGCCGCGCACCTGGCCGTGCTCAGGGCCGACCCGGCGCTCGGCGCCTCGGCCGCGCCCGCGACCGGGCAGAGCTCGCGGCAGGGTCTGCGCGCCCAGCTCACCAGCTTCGTCGGCCGCGCCGACGAGCTCCAGCAGGTGGCGGCGAGACTGCGCGAGCACCGGCTCGTCACGCTGATCGGGCCGGGCGGCGCGGGCAAGACGCGCCTCGCGATCGAGGCGGCCGGCCAGGAGGCGGGCGACGTGTGCTTCGTGCCGCTCGCGCAGGTCTCCGACGGGGCCGACGTTCCGGCGGCCGTCCTCGCCGCGCTCGGCATCCGCGACGCCGTGACGCACGCCTCCGACCGGCCCGCCGTCGACCCGGCCACCAGGCTCGTCACCGCGCTGGCCGGCCGCAGGCTGCTGCTGGTCCTCGACAACTGCGAGCACCTCATCGCGGCCACCGCCGAGCTGACGGACCTGCTGCTGGCCTCCTCCCCCCGGCTGCGGGTGCTGGTGACCGGGCGGGAGGCACTCGGCATCACCGGCGAGTCGATCCTGCCGGTGGCGCCGCTGCGGTTGCCTCCGCCGGAGTCGGGCGACCCGCTCAGCTATCCCGCCGTCCGGCTGTTCGCCGACCGCGCCGCCGCCGTGGCACCCGGCTTCGCCGTCGACGCGGGCAACGCCGCCCAGGTGGCGGGCATCTGCCGGGCGCTCGACGGGTTACCGCTGGCCATCGAGCTGGCCGCGGCGCGACTGCGCACACTCCCGCTGGCCGACATCGCGGCGCGGCTCGACGACCGGTTCCGGCTGCTGACCCGGGGCAGCCGCACGGCGCTGCCTCGGCACCAGACGCTGCGCGCGGTCGTCGCGTGGAGCTGGGACCTGCTCGACGAGGACGAGCAGCGGCTGGCCAGGAGGCTGACCGTGTTCGTGGGCGGCGCGCGGCCCGCGGCGGCCGAGCGGGTGTGCGGGCTGCCGGAGGAGGTGCTGTTCTCGCTGGCGGAGAAGTCCCTGGTGCAGGTGGTCGACGGGCGCTACCGCATGCTCGACACGATCCGGGCCTACTGCGCCGAGAGGCTGGCCGAGTCCGGCGAGGTCGAGGCGATCCGCGACGCGCACGCCGGCTACTACCTCGACCTCGTCATGGAGGCCGACCCGTGGCTGCGCACGGGCGAGCAGCTGGAGTGGCTGGCCCGGTTCGACGAGGAGAGCGACGACGTCAACGCCGCCGTGCGCTGGACCACCGAGGCAGGGCGGCTGGAGGTCGCGTTGCGGCTGCTGGCCCACAGCGCCTGCTACTGGTGGATGCGCGGTCACCGCGCCACCAGCGCGGGCCTGGCCGCCGGGCTGCTGGCCGAGCTCGGCTCGCGGCGCCCGCCCGACCTGGACGAGGAATACGTCATGTGCGTGCTCGTCACGGCCTGGGCGGGAGGCGCCGACGACGGGCTGCGCGAGCGGCTGGCCGAGGTGCGCCGGCTGGTGAACTGGGACTACATGCCGGTGCGGATCGAGTTCATGATGATGTTGCTGTCGATGTTCACCGGGCCTCCCGGCGACTTCCGTGAGGCCTTCGACGAGATCAGACGGATCGTGCAGGAGCTCCCGCCCTGGCAGCAGGCGCTGTCCTACGTCGGCGCCGCGTTCGTCCTGCAGGCCCTCGACAGGCCCGAGGAGTCGCTGGCCCACTTCGAGCAGAGCCTGGCCGCGTTCAGGGCCATCGGCGAGCGCTGGGGCACGACGCTCGTGTTGTCCGGGCTCTGCGAGTTCCACCACGAGCGCGGCGACTACGACACCGCGTACGCGCTGGCCGACGAGGCACTGGCGATGGCGCGCGAGCTGGGCGCCACGACCGAGATCGCCGAGAGCCTGTGCCGCCGCGCCGACGCGCTGCTCTGCATGGACACCACGGACGCCGCGCAGGCCGACTACGTGCTCGCGGCCGAGCTGTCGAGCAGGAACGGCTCCATGGAGACCCTCGCGTGGGCGCACCTCGGCCTCGGCGAGGTGGCGCTGCGCCGCGGCGACCTCGCCGAGGCGCAGGCGCTGCTCACCCGGGCGCGGGCCGAATGCCCCGACGACTGGTACAGCGCCGAGGACACCCGCACCCGCATCGCGGCCGGGCTGAGCGAGATCAGCCGGTTGGTCAGCGAGCGGTAGGCCGGCCGTCAGCCGCTCCCACGACCGTGAGCGGCATGACGAACAGATGGGCCGCGCTGGCGATCGCCTGCCTGGCCACACTCCTGCTCTCCCTCGACCTGACCGTCCTGCACCTCGCGCTGCCGCGCCTGGTGGCCGACCTGGGCGCCACCTCCACGCAGCTGTTGTGGATCGGCGACATGTACGGCTTCGCGCTGGCCGGCCTGCTCGTCACCATGGGCAACCTCGGCGACCGCATCGGCCGCAAGCGCCTGCTGCTGATCGGCGCGGCCGCGTTCGGCGCCGCCTCCGTGGTCACCGCGTACGCCCCCAGCCCCGAGCTGCTGATCGCGGCCAGGGCGCTGCTGGGCGTCGCCGGGGCGACGATCATGCCGTCCACGCTGTCGATCATCCGCAACGTGTTCACCGAGCCCGGCGAGCGGACCGCGGCCATCGGCGTCTGGAGCGGGATGAGCGCCGCGGGCTTCGCGATCGGCCCGGTCGTCGGCGGCGTGCTGCTCGATCACTTCTGGTGGGGCTCGGTGTTCCTGATCAACGTACCGATCATGCTGCTGGTGCTGGTGGGCGGCGCCCTGGTGCTGCCCGAGTCGCGCAACCCGGACGCGGGCCGGCTCGACCTGCCCAGCGTTGTCCTGTCCTTCAGCGGCGTCGTGACGGCCATCTACGCAGTCAAGGAGGCCGCGAACAAGGGGCTCGGCCACGCCGACGTGGCGGCCGCGGGCGTGGCCGGCGTGCTGCTGCTGGCGGTGTTCGTGTGGCGGCAGACGCGCCTGGCCGAACCGCTGATCGACGTGCGGCTCTTCCGCAGGAGGGCGTTCAGCGCGTCCATCGCCACGAACCTGCTGGCGATCTTCGCGATGTCGGCGATGATGCTGATGTTCGCGTGGTACCTGCAGCTCGTGCTCGGCTGGTCGCCGCTGCAGGCAGGGCTGGCCCAGCTGCCGGGCGGCCTGGCGGGCGCCGTCGGCGGGGTGCTGGCCGCCAAGCTGATCAACCTCATCGGCCGCAACGGCGTGGTCGCGCTCGGCCTGGCCATGAACGCGGGCTCGTTCCTCTACTACGCCACCCTCGGCACCGAGCTGAACTACCTCGCCCTGCTGCCCGTCATGGTGATCGGCGGCATGGGCGTCGGGTTCGCGTTCACGGTGAACAACGACAACGTGCTGGCCACCGCGCCCAGGGAACGGGCGGGGGCGGCGTCGGCGGTGTCGGAGACGGCGTTCGAGCTGGGCGGGGCGCTCGGCATCGCGATCCTCGGCACGGTGCTGACCAGCGCCTACCGGGCGAACCTGGAACTGCCCGCCGGGGTGGACGGCGCGGCCGCGAGGGAGTCGATCGCCGGGGCGCTGCAGACGGCCACCGGCCTGCCGCCCGGCCAGGCGGGCCAGCTCGTCCAAGCCGCGCAGGAGGCGTTCCTCGCGGGTGTGCATGTGACGTCGTTGGTCACGGCGGCGCTGCTGGCCGTGGTCGCGGGGCTGGCGCTGGCAGGGCTGCGCGGGGTGCCCAAAGAGATCCCTGAGGAGGCCCTGGCCCACCGAGCGTAGGCACCGACGGGTGCCGCAAGGTTCAGGGGATGGGGTTGGTGGGGCAGGGGCGGGTGTAGGTCGGGGAGAGGCCGTCGAGGCGGGCGCCGATCGTACGGGCCACCCGCTCTATGGTCTGGACGCCCGCGCCGTGGCCGGGTTGCTGGTCGGTCTGGACCGACAGCAGCAGGTCGCGGCCTGGGCCCTGGATGCGGCCGTAGCTGGTGACGGCCCACGTGTTGTGGATGAACGGGCGCGGGGTCCAGCCGTTCTTCAGGGCCACCCGGTCGCCGGGCCGGGCCGCGGCGCTGACGCCCCACGCCTGCTCCTTGCGTACCCGGCCCATCAGCCCCAGCAGCAGCCGGCGATCGGCGGCGCGCAGCCCTTTGCCGCCGCCGATCAGGACGTCCAGCAGGCGGATGCGGTCGGCGGGGCTGGTGGTGGTGCCGCCCCAGTAGATGCCGGGCCCCGGTGTGGTCTCTCTCATCCCCATCCGCCGGTAGAAGGTGCTCATGGCGCCGCCCCCGCCCACCCGCGACCAGAGCGCGTCCGCCGCCTTGTTGTCGCTCTCCGTGATCATGCGTTCCGCCAGGTCGCGGTCTCCTTCGCTGAGACCGTTCGCGTGGCGGCGCTGGAGCAGCGCGGCGACGATGTCCACCTTGGCGCCGCTGGCGGTGATGAGGTCGTGCCGGTGCTCGCCCTGGCCCAGGGTGATCCCGCTGACCAGGTCGAGGGCGCCGTACACGATGCGGCCTGGGCGGGTGCGCAGGTAGCGGGAGAGGTCGTGCTCGAGGCGCTGGCGGGCCACGCGCGCGGCCCGTTTATCAGGAAATTTCATGACGCATCGCGCCACCTTGACCGGCGCCTTGGCGGAGGCCCGCACCGCGACGGGCACGGTCGGCGCCCGCTCGGCGCCGCAGGCCGCCACGAGCACCAGGCCCACCCAGGCCGCCCACTTTGTACGCATGCGCAACCCCCGTCGAGTCTGCAGGGGTTACGGGATTAATGCCCGATTCGGCGGCTTCATCCCTCACATGCGGTACTTTCCTGGACAGGCCTTCAGCACCTCCTCGCCGAGCGGTCAGAGATGCCTCTCCAGGAAGGCGGCCGTCGCGTCCACGGCCCTGGTGACGTACGGCTCCTGGTCATAGAGGTCGGTGTGCTGCTTGGCGTCCACCCAGACGAGCTCCTTCGGCTCGTCGAGCCGTTTGTACGCCTCCTCGGCGCCCTCCGGCGAGCAGAACCGGTCGACGACCCCGTGCACGATGAGCGCCGGTTTCGGGGACAGGAAGTCGGCCCCCATCATGTTGTCCATCGTGATCAGCTCGCGCACGCTCGCCCTGGTCACCTCGTTCGCCCAGTGGGGCGAGGCGCCGCGCTCGGAGCCGTAGTAGGCGTACGGCTCGTCGCCCGGCATCGCGGCCTCGGCTCTCTCGGCGACGACGGGCACGTACGCGACGGGCCCGCCCTGGTCCTGCCGCTCCAGCACCTCCGTGAGCGAGCCGAGCACGGCCGGATAGTCCATGTCCGTCCGCAGGGCGTAGGGGTTGCTGTACGCCCCGGCGATGCCGACAAAAGTCCGCACCCGGGGATCGAAAGCAGCAAATTTCAGGGCATATCCGCCGCCCAGGCAGATCCCCACCACCCCGACCCGCTCCGGATCCACCTCCGGCCGCGACCGCAGCATCGACACCGCCGCCCGCAGGTCGTGCAGCTTGCCCTGCGGATCCTCGTGCCGGCGCGGCTCCCCGCCGGACTCGCCCCAGTTGCGGTGGTCGAAGGACAGCGTCACGTAGCCCCGCTCCGCCAGCCGGGCCGCGTACAGGCCGGTGACCTGGTCGCGCACCCCGGTGAACGGACCCGTGAACACCAGCCCGGGACGCGGCCCCCCGCCCTCCGGCACCCGCAGGTCACCGACCAGGGTGAGGCCGTCCACGACGAATTCTGCTCTCATACGCCAAGTCTGCGCTATGAGTCGAACCCCAGCCCCATCCGGTCGAGCGCCCGCAACCACAGGTTGCGCCTGCCCTCGTGCTGGTCGGCCCGCGCGATCGACCACCGGGTGAACTGGATCACCCCCGACCGCACCGGCTCGGGCGGGAACGGGATCGGCTTCTCCTTCACCATCCGCAGCTCGGTGCGCTCGGTGCGCTCGCCCGACAGCAGGTCGAGCATGACGTTCGCGCCGAACCTGGTGGCGCCGACCCCCATGCCGGTGAAACCGGCCGCGTAGACCAGCCGGCCTCCGTGGGCCTGCCCGTAGAAGGCGCTGAACCGGCTGCACGTGTCGATCACGCCGCCCCACCGGTGGCTGAACCGCACGTTCGCGAGCTGCGGGAACGTGGCGTAGAAGTGTTCGGCGAGCTTGATGAACGTCGCGTCGCGCTGGTCGTACTCGTGCTTGACCAGGCCGCCGTTGTAGTAGACGGCGTCGTAGCCGCCCCACAGGACGCGGTTGTCGTCGGTCAGCCGGTAGTAGTGGAACTGGTTGCCCGAGTCGCCGACGCCCTGCCGGTTGCTCCAGCCCACCTCGGCCAGCTGCGCCGCCGTCAGCGGCTCGGTCATCAGCACGTAGTCGTAGACCGGCACCACGAAGTGCCGCAACCGCCGCAGCAGCGGCGGGAACACGCCGGTGCCCAGGGCCACGTGGCGCGCGGCGGCCGTGCCGTACGGCGTGCGCAGGGTGATCGTGGTGCCGTCGTCGTGCAGCGAGCGCACCGGGCTGCGCTCGTGGACGCGTACGCCGAGCCGCAGGCACGCGTCACGCAGCCCCCACGCCAGCCGCGCGGGGTCGACCATGGCGCAGCCGCTGCGCTCCCACAGCCCGCCCAGGTAGGTCGGCGAGTCGAGCTCGGCCCGCACCTGATCCCGGTCGAGCGGCACGTAGTCGAGGCCCAGCTCGTCGATCAGGTCGAGGTGCTCGTTCAGCCCGTCGAGCTGCCACGGCTCGGTGGCCACGTGCAGCTCGCCGGTGCGCTCGAATGAGCAGTCGATGCGGTAGCGCCACAGCGTGCGCTCGATCTCGTCGAGGTTGGCCACGCCCATGCGCTCCAGGCGGTCGATCTCCTCCGGCCACCGTTCGAGCCCGTTGGCCAGGCCGTGGGTGAGCGTGGCCATGCAGAACCCGCCGTTGCGGCCGGTGGCCGCCCAGCCGATCCTGCGCCCTTCGAGCAGGACGACGTCCAGCGACGGGTTGCGCTCTTTGGCCATCAGGGCCGTCCACAGGCCGGAGAAGCCGCCGCCGACGACGACCAGGTCGGCGCTGGTGCGGCCGGAAAGCAGCGGGGCCGGCTCTGGCCGGGCCGGGCTGTCCAGCCAGTACGGCGCGCGCTCCGCGTCAGCCAGCGCCTTCAGCGGATCCACACTCCCACATCCCTACGATCGAGCCGTGTGGTCGAAGGCTCAGGCGCGCCGCCTGGCCACCACGGCGTTGGCGACGGCGATCAGCACCCCGACGCCGAAGATCAGCGTACCCATGACGTTGACCTGTGGCGGGATGCCGGTCTTCACCGCGCCGACGATCCACAGCGGGAAGGTGACGGTCGAGCCGTTGACGAAGCTGGTCACCACGTAGTCGTCGATCGACAGCGCGAACGACAACATCGCGCCCGCCGTCACCGCGGGCATGATCGACGGCAACGTCACCTGCCGGAACGTCCCCCAGGCCGTGGCGCCGAGGTCTCTGGCGGCCTCCTCCAGCGACGGGTCGAGCGTGACGATCCGCGCCCGCACGGTCACCACCACGAAGGACAGCGAGAACAGCACGTGCGAGACGATGATCGTGTTCGCGTCGCGCGGCACGTTGCCCGAGACGAACAACGACAGCAGCGACGCCCCCATGACCAGCTCGGGCGTGGAGATGGCGGCGAAGACCAGGAAGTTCGTGACGCCCTTGCCGCGGAAGCGGTGGCGGCCGAGCGCGAGCCCGAGCATGGTGCCGAGCACGACGGTGATGAAGGTGCTGACCAGGGCGATGACCAGCGAGTTGCGCAGCGCCACGGTCAGGTCGGAGATCTCGAACAGTTCGGCGTACCACCTGAGGGTGAAGCCCTGCCAGCTGGTGTTGGACTTGCTCTGCTTGTCGTTGAACCCGAACAGGATCATCACGGCGATCGGCGCCGACAGCCACACGATGACGAGCCACGTGTACGCGTGCAGCAGCCGGTCCCCCAGCCTGCCCCGCTCGCCGGTCCTCATCGGGCCGCCGCCTCGAGCACGTTCTCCGTGCCGAGCGCCCTGGCGTAGGCGAAGATCCCCACCAGCAGGACCGCCATCAGCGTGAACGACAGCGCGGCGGCCGTCGGGTAGTCGAGGTTCACCAGATATTCGGTCTGGATGTTGTTGCCGATCATGGTGTTGCCCGTGCCGCCCAGGATCTGCGCGTTGATCGGGTCGGCCGTGGCCGGCACGAACGTCATGAGCACCCCGGCGAACACCCCGGGCAGGGACAGCGGCAGCACGACCCGGCGGAAGGCCCCCGCCCGCGTCGCGTACAGGTCCTGGGCCGCCTCCACCACCCGCGGGTCCACCCGCTCCAGCGCCACGTAGATGGGCAGGATCATGAACGGCAGGAAGTTGTACGTCAGCCCGCCCACCACGGCCAGCGTCGTCGCGAGCACGTGGAAGCTCTCGGGCAGCAGCCCCCAGCCCTTCAGCGTGCCGAAGAGGATGCCGTTGTCGGCCAGCAGGAAGTTCCACGAGATCGTCCGCAGGACGAACGACACGAAGAACGGCAGCAGCAGCAGGAAGAGGTACACGGACTTGCGGTTGCCGCCCCTGAAGGCGATCCAGTAGGCCACCGGGTAGCCGATCAGCAGCATGGCCACGGTCGCGAGCCCGCCGTACACCAGCGAGCGGAGCAGCTGGGTGCTGTACCTGCCGAGCGCCTCCCCGTAGGTGGAGACGTTGAAGGTCATGGCGTAGCCGTCGTAGGCGTTGCCGGTCTGCAGCGAGACCGACGCCATCGCGACCATGGGCACGACCAGGAAGATGGCCAGCCACATCCAGCTCGGCAGCGCGAGGAGGTAGGGGGTGAGCCGCCGCATCGTCACGCTCTCCCGGGTCCGGCGGCTTGCGGCAGGTGACGGGTCATTGTGCCTACGCCTGGGTGATCGACTGGAAGATCGGGTTGAACACCTGCTCCTGCTGGGTGGTCAGCGTGGTGTACGTGCGCAGCTTGGCGTAGTCGGCTTCGCTCGGGAACATGAGCGGGCTGTCGACCATGTCGTCGAGCGCCTTCTTGTCCTTGCCCTCGGCCGTCCTGGCCCGCTCTCTGAGCAGGTCCTGGACGGCCGGGACGGGCGTGACGAACTGGATGAACTCATCGAGCTCGGCGGCCACGGCGGGCTGGTAGAGGTAGTCCATCAGCATGAGCGCGTCGAGGGGGTTGGCCGCGCCCTTGGGGATGAGCATGTTGTCGGTCCAGATCGTGCCGCCCTCCTCGGGCACCACGAAGGCGACGGGCTCGCCGGCGAGCTGGCGCTGGAAGACGTCGCCCGACCAGGCCATGGTCACCCAGACATCGCCCTTCGCCACGGCATCGATATACCCTTGATCATAATATTTCCGCACAAGTCCGGCATCGCGCTGTGCCTTGAGCTTCTCCCCGGCCTTCTTCCAGTCCGCCTCCGTCGACTTCTCCGGGTCGACGCCCACCGCGAACATGCCGAAGTTGCCGATCTCCTGGGCGTCGTTCATCATCCCGACCCGCCCCTTGTACCGGGGATCGAACAACGCCTCGATGCTGGTGATCTCCTCTTTGACATGGTCGGTGTTGTACGCGATCCCGGTCACGCCCGACGCGTACGGGATCGTGAACTTGTTGCCCGGGTCGTAGGAGCGCTCCTTGAACTTCTGGCCCGCGTTCGCCTGGAAGTTCGGCAACCGTGCGTGGTCGAGCGGAACCGCGTAGCCGAGCTGGAGCATGTGCTGGAGCTGGATGCCGTTGGTCATGACGACGATGTCGTAGCCCAGCGACTGGCCGGCGCGGAGCACGGGGTCGGCCTTGCCGAAGAAGTCGGCGTTCTCCTGGATGACCTCCTTGTACTCGTACGCGATGCCGGTGTCCTTCTTGAACCGCTCGAGCGGACCCTTGTCACCCGGCATGTACTCCGGCCAGTTGGCGAAGACCACCTTGCCGTTCTTGGTCTGCTTCGCCCAGAAATCCTGGACGGCGTCCGCCTTGGGCGGCGCGACCTTCTGCCCCTGCACGCCGCAGGCGGCGAGGGCGAGCCCGGCGGCCGAATAACCGGCGAGCCGGAAGACGTCACGTCTGGTGCGGGATGAGCGCAGTGGGGGGTGCATGAGACGCTGTCAACTTCCAATCACGTACGAGTGCTGCGCCCGCCACGACAGCCAGACGGAGTCTCCCCGCTCCGCCGTCGCCACCGCGTCATGCGCGTTCTGCTGGAAGACGGTGATGTCGGTCCCGTCCGCGAGGCTCACGGAATAGCTGGTGTAGGTGCCCAGGTAGACGACCTCGGCGACGGTCCCGCGCACCCCGCTCACCTCCGGCCCCGGGTCCTCCGCCACGATGGTGATCTTCTCGGGGCGTACGGTCACCGTCACCTCGCCGTCGTGACCGGGCACCAGCACCCGGCCGCCGCCGACCTTCACCTCGCCGCCGGTCGCGGTGCCCGCGAGCAGGTTGGAGGTGCCGATGAAGCCCGCGACGAACGCGGTCGCGGGTCGCTCGTAGATCTCGCGCGGCCTGGCGAGCTGCTCGACCAGGCCGTCGTTCATGACGGCGATGCGGTCGCTCATGGTCAGCGCCTCGTTCTGGTCGTGCGTCACGTACACGAACGTGATGCCGACCTCGCGCTGGATGCGCTTGAGCTCGATCTGCATGGCCTGGCGTAATTTGAGGTCGAGCGCGCCGAGCGGCTCGTCGAGCAGCAGCGCCCGTGGCCGGTTGACCAGGGCCCTGGCCAGCGCCACGCGCTGCTGCTGGCCACCGGACATCTCGCGCGGCCGGCGTTTCTCCCTGCCGGCCAGGTCGACGATCTCCAGCATCTCGCCGACCCGCCGCCTGATCTCCTCCTGCGGCTTCCGGCGCTGTTTCAGGCCGAACGCCACGTTGTCCCAGACGTTCATGTGCGGGAAGAGCGCGTAGGACTGGAAGACCATGTTGACGTCGCGCTTGTTCGGCGGGACGTCCGTGACGTCCTTGCCGTGCAGCTTCACCATGCCTTTCGTGGGCGCCTCGAACCCGGCGATCATCCTCATGGTCGTGGTCTTGCCGCAGCCGGACGGGCCGAGGAGGGAGAAGAACTCCCCCTCGGCGACGTCCAGCGTCACGCCTTTGACCGCCTGGACGACCTCGCCATGCGAGAGGTACTCCTTGACGACGTCCTCCAGCTCGATTGCCGATAGCCCGGTCATGTCCAGGTTTCGCCCCTGCCGCTATTCGCCGATGTAGTGCATGACGTGCTTGACCCTGGTGTAGTCGTGCAGGCCGAACACCGACAGATCCTTGCCGTATCCGGAATGCTTGAAGCCGCCGTGCGGCATCTCCGAGATGAACGGGATGTGCGTGTTCACCCAGACCGTGCCGAAGTCCAGCCGGTTGGACATCCGCATGGCACGGCCGTGATCGGAGGTCCAGACCGAGCCGCTCAGGCCATATCTGACGTCGTTGGCCTTGGCCAGCGCGTCGGCCTCGTCCGTGAACGTCTGCACGGTGATCACCGGGCCGAAGACCTCGTTCTGCACGATCTCGTCGTCCTGCCTGAGCCCGTCGACGACCGTGGGGGCGAAGAAGTAGCCCTTGTCGCCGACACGCTTGCCGCCGGTGAGGATCGTGGCGTGCGCGGGGAGCCTGTCGATGAAGCCCTGCACCCTGGCCAGCTGGTTCTCGTTGTTGAGCGGCCCGTACAGCGCGTCCTCGGTGTCCAGGCCGCCGGTCACGGTGCCGGCGGCGGCCTCGCTCAGCGCGGCCACGAACGCGTCGTGCACGCTCTCCTGCACCAGCACCCGGCAGGCGGCGGTGCAGTCCTGGCCGGCGTTGTAGAGGCCGGCCTCGGCGATGCCGGCGGCGGCCGCACGCAGGTCCTTCACGTCCTCGAAGACCACGACCGGCGCCTTGCCGCCGAGCTCCAGGTGCACCCGCTTGAGGTCGTCGGCGGCGCTCCTGGCCACCGACATGCCCGCGCCGACCGAGCCGGTGATGGCCACCATCGAGGCGGCCGGATGGCTCACCACGAGGGCGCCCGTCTCGCGGTCGCCGGTGACGACGTTGAAGACGCCGGCGGGCAGCACCGAGCCGAGGATCTCGGCGAGCTTGAGCGTGGCGACCGGGGTGGTGTCGGACGGCTTGAGCACGACCGTGTTGCCGGCCGCGAGCGCGGGGGCGATCTTCCAGACCGCCATCATCACCGGATAGTTCCACGGCGTGACCTGCCCGACCACGCCGATCGGCTCGTGCCTGATGACGCTGGTGTGCTCGGCGAGGAACTCACCGGCCGTCGGACCCTCCAGCGTGCGGGCCGCGCCCGCGAAGAACCGGAAGTGGTCGGCGGCGACCGGGGTCTCGTCCTCGGCCATGCGGGCACGTGGCTTGCCGGTGTCGCGGCACTCGGCCTCGTTGATCTCGTCGGCCCGCGCCTCGATCGCGTCGGCCACCTTCAGCAGCAGGTTGGCCCGGTCACCCGGGGTGGTCCTGCCCCACGACTCGAACGCGGCGGCCGCGGCGGCGAACGCCGCGTCGACGTCGTCCTGCCCGGAGACCGGGGCCTGAACGTAGGCCTCGCCCGTGCACGGGTCGATGATGTCGGAGAACCGGCCGCTCTTGGCGTCCACGAGCTCGCCGTTGACATAGTTCTGCAGACGGGTCGTCATGCGCCCTCCTTCGTCGGTCGCCAGACCCAGGTGCTCTGTCTATGGATGACCTCGGCAGGCTCGGTCATGAATGACCTCCTCGTGAGGCGGCTGAGATGCCCGCGACTCTTACAGAGCGGTCGCAGCGAAACAAGGGATTTCGTGGTGAATATATCAAATTGCTACGAATTCGCTTGACAGTCGCCCGGGAACTGACAGCATGTCGCACCAGGACGGCATCCCAGCGGGAACGCCCCCGCCATGCCGGACCGCTAGGAGGAACCACATCCGATGACCACGCCGCCGCGCGTACGCCGCTCCGCTTCCCGCTCAGGGCCCGTGGTGCTCGACGACCTGTCCAAGCAGATCATCGAGCAGTTGCAGGCCGACGGGCGCATGCCGTACGCGGCGATCGGGAAGGCGGTCGGGCTCTCCGAGGCGGCGGTGCGCCAGCGCGTCCAGCGGCTGCAGGACGCCGGCGTCATGCAGATCGTCGCCGTCACCGACCCTCTCACCCTGGGCTTCCCGCGCCAGGCCATGATCGGCGTCACCTGCGAGGGCGACCTCGAGTCGGTGGCCGACGAACTGGCGGCGATCGAGGAGATCGACTACGTGGTGCTCACGGCCGGTTCGTTCGACGTGATCGTGGAGGTGGTGTGCGAGGGGGACGGGCACCTGCTGGAGATCCTCAGCAAGATCCGCGCCATCCCCGCCGTCCGCGCCACCGAGTCGTTCGTCTACCTGAAACTCCGCAAGCAGACCTACTCCTGGGGCACCCGCTGACCGACCTGGCGGCGGGCTCCCGCGGGGCTCACCCGAAGACCTGCTCCGCACAGTCGGCCGTGAGCGCCCGCTGGAACCACTCCTCCAGCACCGCCGTGTCCATGCACGACGTGATCCGCGCCCGCACCTCCTCAGACACCTCGATGCCCCGCGCCTCCAGCAGCATCTGCAGCATCTTCGCCCCCTCTTCCGCCTTGCCTTTGGCCTCACCTTTGGCCTCACCTTTGGCCTCGCCCTCGGCGAGGAGGCTCTCGGCGAAATCCCCCTGGTACGAATGTGTCTGCATAGCCATAAGGTTCCCCCATTCCTTCTGGGCGACGCCAGTCAGAGAGACGTAGATGTACTGACCGTATCGCCCGGCCAGCTTCTGATCGATTTTGCCGAGGGCCGCGTCCAACGTGCTCAGGACTTCTTTGATCAACGGGTCCTGGGACTTGGTGACGGCGGAGATGACGGCCAGACCGATGTTGCCCAGCGCCTCGGCCACGTCGGTGATGAGCGGGGTGTTGTCGGGCCCGATCACCAGTGGATTGAGCACGAGTCCCGGATGGCCGGTCTCTATGGGCTTGGCCGCCCAGCGTGCTATCCGGCGGTCGGGGCAGATGACGGTCAGGACGACCTGGCACTTCTCGCGCGCCCGGAAGTTGGCGATGTATTCCAGCCACGAATAGTGCTTGTCGTCGTCCTGGCCGCGCTGCGTCTCGATGATGACGCCGAGCTTGTCGCCATCCTCGCCGTAGAGGAGGGCGCCGTCGGCGCGGCAGACCGCAGGAACGGCTTCGGACAGGTCGGGCGAGGCCAGCCTGGCCTCGCCCGTATCGGGTATCCGCAGATCGAACAGCGCGCGCAGCCCTTGCGCGATGTGCCCGAGATCGAGGGTGGCGAGCTTGGTCAGCCCTTCGTGTTGGGAAGTGATCACGGGCATGACATTACTATATGTGTTCTAAGAATTACCCAGAGTTGGCGAGCTGGATCGTGGCGATCTCCCAGGCTTTCAGCGAAAGGCGGAGGGTGCCGTCCGTGACCGGCAGGTCCTCGCCGGGGCGACCGCGCAGATCCGCGTGCCTGGCCCGGGTGAACGAGCCCTCGACGACCGCCTCCGTGTCGCCGGGGGTGAGGGCGACCACCCGGAGTTCGTGCCAGCCGTCGCGGTCGCGCAGCGAGGTCATGGTCACGCCGTTCCCGGTCACCGACAGGCCCGCCGCCGGAGCGGGCAGGGAGAGGTGCTGCACGCCCTGCCCGGGCACCACCAGCAGGTCGTGGCGGAAGGCCTCCGCGTGGGGCACGACCTCTTCCCACGACTCGCGGTACGGCATCAGCGCCAGGCTCACCCTGCGCACCCCGCGCGACTGCGCGGCCGGGGTCGGAAGCTGAGGGCCCGCCGGTTCGGGGCGCAGCGGGTTGCGGTTGCGGGACAGGTAGCCGACCGAGCGAAGCAGCGTGAGGGCCAGCTCGGCGCCGTCCACCACTTCGTACTCCGTCACGTGCTCCAGCAGCGCCGCCACGCCCCCTGCCGCCACCCAGGAGGAGGCGGGGAATGTGGGCAGCGGGGTCTCGCCGCAGCCCCCTTCCGGGGTCAGCCCGCGGGTGGTCACCGCGAACTGCCCCTCGGCGTACGACTGCGTGGCCCGGTCGGGCAGCGGCACGTGCAGGCGCACCCGGTGGTCGGCGCAGCGGTTGTCGAACTCGACGTCGAGCCGGACGAAGGGCTCGCCCGCGCGCAGTTCGACGCGGGTGGTGACGACGACGTCCTCGGCAGCGGGCGTCCGCGCGATGGCGGGGAGCTCCGGGGCGCCGTCGATGGCGCCGCCGGCGGACGGCCACCGGTACGTGCGGCGCACGTCCACCATGGCCACCAGCGGGCCTGAGGCGATCAGCTCGCTCTCGACCGACACCGCCTCGTCCACGATCAGGTCGGCCGGCGGGGGCGCGTAGTTGTAGGTGTCGCCGACGTCCCCGCCGTCCACGATGCGGCCGGCGCCCGTGACCGTCGTGCCGTCCTGGCCCACAAGCGTGAGCGTGCCGTCGCGGGCGATCGTGACGCGCAGCAGGCCGTTGTCCAGCACCTCCTCGTCGCCGCGCACCGGCAGGGTGGCCGAGTCGGAGCTGAGCCAGCAGGACGGGTCGTGCTCGGTGGGCAGGCCGCTCGCCCCCGCGGGCGGGCCGAACACCTGCTCGTGCGGCGCGGGCCGGACACTCGTGTGGCCCAGCGGCGGGACCTCGACCAGGGCGGCGACCGTACGCCGGGGCTCGGCGACGATGCGGACGCGCGTCACGCCGTCGAGCTCGCCGCGCAGGTCGTCGACGTCGAAGACCGCCTGCGTCTCGCGGGCCACCGTGAACGT
The DNA here is from genome assembly GCF_052245635.1 of Nonomuraea sp. KM88. Classification (NCBI taxonomy): domain Bacteria; kingdom Bacillati; phylum Actinomycetota; class Actinomycetes; order Streptosporangiales; family Streptosporangiaceae; genus Nonomuraea; species Nonomuraea sp. KM88. Next base: position 36,861 of record NZ_JBQQCC010000017.1, read on the forward strand.
CAGCGTGCCGTCCTCGACGGACCAGGACGTGATGTGCTGGCCGTACAGCTCGGTGCCGTGGACGAAGCTCAGCGCGGTGGCCGGGTCCATCTCGTCGTCCAGCAGCAGCGTGGCCGCGTGCTCCAGCGGCTGGACGGGCACGGCCGCGCCCGAGGGGTCCACCAGCGGGTGGTGGCCGGCCACGTCCACGAGGACCACGCCGCGCCTGGGGGCGGGCGTCGGGTTGGCGACGAGCACGCCGTCGGACGGCACCGCGCCGGCCAGCCGGGCGGTCACCATGTCGCGCACGGCCTGCCCGAGGTGCTCGGCCTCGGCGATGCGGGCGGCGACCTGCTGGGCGGTGTCGTCGACGCCGCATCCGGTCACGGAGTCGTGGCCGCTGGCGTCCACCAGCCGCCACCAGGCCATGTCGAGGAAGCGCCCGGGCCACTCCTCGCCCCAGAGCGTGGCCAGCGGCTCGGCGTAGCGCTCGACCATCCGCTCGGCGCGGCTCATGGCCTGCTTGACGTGGGCGCGGACGGAGATGACGCCGGGCAGGATGTTGGCGCGCGCGTGCGAGCGAAGCTCGCCGCGCACCTCGGGCAGGCCGTCCACCTCACCCGAACAGTCCCCGATGTATCCGGACAGGGTGTCCATGCGGGCGCCGATCGCCGCCACCATCTCCGGCAACCCTCGGACGGGCGCGGAGTGGTCGGTGCCGTACATCGCCAGCAGCGAGCCCTCGGGCCCGTGCCACTCGCGCATCGTTTTGGTGAACGCGTCCGCCCGTTCCTTCAGTCCCGCCGGGTCGTGGAACAGATGGGCGCCGTTGCCGTAGCCGCCGGCGGGCAGGTACTGCGTGCGCAGCGCCGTGCCGTCGGGCGCGACCCAGGCGAAGGCGTCGGTGGTCACCGAGGACGGCACCCCCCGGTAGACGCAGGCGTGCAGCAGCCCCGCCCGGCGCAGGATCTGCGGCATCTGCGCCGCGTGCCCGAACATGTCGGGCAGGTAGCCGACCGGCATGGCCCCGCCGAGCTTGTCGGCCCTGGCCATGCCGAGTTCGAGGTTGCGGACGATGTTCTCGCCCGAGCACAGGAACTCGTCGAGCAGGATCTGCCACGGCCCGACCGCCAGGCGCCCCGACTCGACCAGCGCGGCCACCCGGTCGCGGTTCTCCGGGCGGACCTCCAGGTAGTCGTCCACGCAGGCAAGCTGCCCGTCGAGGGTGAAGTGGTAGGCGGGCTCGCGCTCCATCGTGTCGAGCACCTCGTCGAGCAGCGCCACGAGGCGCAGCCTGAAGCGCTGGAACGGTTCGTACCACTCCCGGTCCCAGTGCGTGTGCGGTACGACCACGATCTCCGTGCTCACGCTGCCTCCCCTCCCATGGGCAGTCCATGTTGTACGGCGTAGCGGGCGGCGATCCGCTGGGCCGTCACGATGTCCTCGAGCGCGCCGCCCGCGTCGGTGAGCGGCGGCTCGCCATCGTTCACGAAAGCATGGAAGGCGGCCAGCTGTACTTCGAACGCCTCGGTCACCTCGCGCCGATGGGTGCGGCTCTCGCCGCCCTCGCCGCTCCCGTCGCCGGAGACGACGGTGAGCGTGGTGGGGGCGTTCATCAGGTAGGGCGCGGGGAAGACCAGCTCCAGCGAGCCCTTGTCGTGGTGGATGGCCACGGTCTCGCGGTAGGCGGGGTAGTCCTCCAGGTAGTGCCAGCGGATCTGGAACCGGCCGCGGACGGGCAGCGGGCCGGAGATCTCGATGGATCCGGGCGCGGGTCCCCACGTCTCGACGTGCGAGATTTCGGTGGGCGAACCGGTGAAGCGCCTCAAGAGCGACAAGTCGTGGCATATGGAGCCGAGCGCGACTCCGTACAGGTTCCGCACCGGCTCCGGCGCCGACTCCCCCAGCGCCCGCGAGACGAGATCGCTCTCGGCGGCCCGCAGCGAGGCGAGCAGCCCGGGGTCCACGTCACGGGCCTGCGTCAGGTTGGCGAAGGCGAGCTGCGACTCCCCGCTCGGGTGCAGCACGACCACCTCGACCGACCTGATCGCCTCCGGCCCGCCCAGCTCCGCCAGCAGCTTCTCGGCCCTGCGCACCGCCGGGTCGTACTGCTTCATGTAGCCGACCATCAGCCGCCCCTCGGGCAGCGCCGCCACCTCGGCCCTGGTCAGGGCGAGCGGCTTCTCGCACAGCACGGCGTAACCGGCGCTCAGCGCCTGCCGCACGGCCTCGCCGTGCGAGCCGGACGCCAGCATGACGACGGCGTCGAAGCCGCCGTCGGCCAGCATCTCTTTCAGCTCGGTGTACCGCCTGGCGGCACCCAGCCGGTCACCGACCGCGTCGGCCAGCGTCCGCGACAGGTCGCAGACGGCGCTCACCTCGAACAGGTCACGCCGCCTCGACAACAACGGCACATAGACCGCCTGGGTGACGGCTCCGCAGCCCACCAGGGCGATTCTCACCTGTGTCAAAGTCCCAGTTCCCTCAGTCGCTCGCGGTTGGCGGCCTGGTCGGCGATGTTCTGGGCGACCGTGCGGCGGCCCGGCAGGGTGTCCTGCTCGACGATGACCCAGCCCTCATAGTCGATCTCGTCGAGGGCCGCGATCACGCCGGCCAGGTCCAGCTCGCCCTCGCCGAGAGAGGAGAACCCGCCGCGGCCCATGAGCTCGCGCAGGTCGACGCCGTCGTCCAGGGCCTGGGCCAGGATCTTGGTGTCGCCGTCCTTGATGTGCACGTGGCCGACCCGCCCGGCCCACTCGCGCAGCTTCGTCACCGGGTCTCCCCCGCCCAGCAGCAGGTGGCCGGTGTCGAGGCAGAGCTCGACGTCGGTCAGCTCCAGCAGCCGCTCGACGTCGTCGGGGGTCTCGACGTACGTGCCGAGGTGAGGGTGGAAGGCGGGCTCGAACCCGCGCTCGCGGCACCGGCCGACCGCCTCCTGGACGCGGGCGGCGTATCCGGACCACTCGGAGGACGGCAGCCCTGGAACGCTCCCACCAGGGCGGGCGAACCTCTCGGGCGAGCCGGAGCAACCCAGCGTGGGCCGCGGCGCCAACTGCTCGGGGGCGGGCGGCGCGGCGGCGAACACGTCGAGCGTCCTCTCCAGCGCGGTCAGGCCCTTGCGGAACTCCTCGGCGTCGTTGTAGCGCAGGTCGGCCCAGCCGCCGGCGAGCAGCATGCCGTCGAGCCGTTCCGCCAGGTCGTGGCTGGTGCCCAGGTAACCCACCGGGCCCAGATCGATGCCCTCGTAACCGGCCTCGGACAACGCGCCGACCATCTCGCCGGCGTTCAGCGGCGGGGGCGCGTCGCTCAGCTCGAACACGCCGAAACTCACCGGCGCGTTGGCGACCTTCCGCACTCGCGTGCTCATGACCTCACTCCGTTCGTCGGCACGTTCACTCGCATAGCGCCATCACCTCGTTCTCGTACGTTTCCAGCCGGTGGCGGCCGCCGGACGCGGGCAGGAGCGTACGGTCCCCGCGGACGACCCGCCGCCGCCCGTCGGGGGCCACCAGCACCAGGCCGTCGGCGTCCAGCGCGAGCAACTCGTCGCCCAGCCTGAGCAGCAGCGGCCCGTCGGGACCGGCGGAGACGGCGGTGCGCCCCGCACGCACACCGTCGAGCACCGTGGTGGTGTCCTCGGCCAGCACCCACGTCGTCGGGGCGCCGGGCAGGCCGTCGGAACCGTGGCGGTGGAAGTCGCTGCCGCCGATCACGGTCAGGTCGTGGCGCCAGGCGTCGGCCCACGCCAGCGGCGCGCCCCAGCGGCGGTCCCACCAGCCGGAGTGCCACACTTCTGCGATGGCGGGCCGGCGCTCGATCGGCAGCAGCCAGGCGCAGTCGCCGCCGAGCGGATGGTTGACGGACATCAGCCCGCCCGCGCGCTCGGCGTGCTCGGCCCAGGAGTCCGCCGGCCGCCGGAAGTCCACCCAGCCGACGTCGCCGAACACGTTCGCGTGGCCCCGGTCCGTGGTGACCTCCTGGCCGGGAATGAGCGTGATCTCGCGGTCGATCTTGGCCAGCCAGGGGTGGTGGCTGACGGTGTTGTGGTCGGTGACGGCCAGGAAGTCGAGCCCTCTGCCGTGGGCGAGCTCGGCTAGCTCATGGATGCTGAGCCCGCCGTCGCTGTGCAGGGTGTGGGCGTGGAAGTCGCCCGCGAACCACCGCAGCCCGCCGGTGTCGGGGATGTCGCGCCGCGCCGGGCGCTCGCCGTGCGGCGGCTCCGCCACGACCGGCTCCGGTGGCGCGACGGTCGCGGTGGTGATCTCCAGCGTGTAGTCGAGGCCCTGCGGCGGGATGCGGTGCAGCCGCAGCCACACGTGCCACGTGCCCGGCTCGGGCTCGCCCGGCAGGTAGCCGGGGGTCGCCCAGTCCTCGCCGATCGTGTACGTGTCACGCGCGCCACCCGACCAGCCGCGGAACCCGGCGGGCGAGGCGCACCCGAGGTCGATGACGCCCTGCGACCTGTCGTACGCCAGCCGCACGGTCACGGCGGCCGCGCCCGCGCCCACCTCGAAGGGCACCTCGCGCAGGATCTGCTCCAGCCTGTCGTCCAGGCTCCAGCGGCCTTCGATGATCACACCAGCTCACCGTCCCGGTAGACGAGGGCCCGGTCGCGGCGGGGCAGCGCGTGGCCGTCGTCGCCGACGGCGGGCTCGCTGCCCTCGGGCACGACGGCCTGCACCAGGACGTCGTTGACGTCCAGGGTCACCAGGTGGGACGCGCCCAGGTTCTCCACGATGACCACCTTCCCGCTCAGCGCGCCCTCGGCGGGCCCGGCCGAGTAGGTCATGTACTCCGGCCGCACGCCGTAGACGATCTTCTCCCCGTCGGTCAGCCGCCCCTCGGCGGCGGCCGGGACCGCCACCTTGCAGCCCGCGACCTCCAGCGTGTCACCTCGTACGGCGCCATCCAGCAGGTTCATCGGCGTCGAGCCGATGAACCCCGCCACGAACGTGTTGGCCGGCCGCTGGAACACCTCGGCCGGGGTGCCGATCTGCCGGATGTGCCCGTTCTCCATGACGGCCATCCGGTCGGCCATGGCCAGCGCCTCGGCCTGGTCGTGGGTGACGAAGACGGTGGTGACGCCCAGCTCGCGCTGGAGCTTCTTGAGGAACGTCCGGGCTTCGAGCCGCAGGCGGGCGTCGAGGTTGGACAGCGGCTCGTCGAACAGGAACGCCTGCGCCTGCGTGGCCATCACCCTGGCCAGCGCGACCCGCTGCTGCTGGCCGCCCGACAGCTGCCCGGGGCGGCGGTCCATGAGGTGGTCGAGGCCGAGCCGCGCGCCGACCTCCTCCGCCTTCTGGCGGCGCGCGCCCTTGGCGACCTTCTTGATCCGCAGCGGGTAGGCGATGTTGTCCGTGACGTCCATGTGCGGGAACAGCGCGTAGTCCTGGAAGACCATCGCGACGTCGCGGCCGCCCGGCTGAACCCCGGTCACGTCGCGGTCGCCGATGACCACGGCGCCGCCGGTGGCCGTCTCCAGCCCGGCGATCGTGCGCAGCAGGGTCGTCTTGCCACAACCGGAGGGGCCGAGCAGGGCGAAGAACTCGCCGTCGGGGATGCCGAGGTCGAGCGAGTCGAGCGCTTTCACCCCGCCGGGATAGACCTTGGTCAGCCCGCGTAGTTCGATGGCGGCCATTAACGCTTGATCCCTCCGTGGAAGCGGAAGCCGTACTTCTTGCTGACGAACAGGTACATGAGCACCACGGGAATCGAGTAGAGCAGGCCGAACGTGGACAACATGCTGAGGTTGGCCTGGCCGCCCTCGGTGTACAGCGTGTACGTGATCACCGCGGCCGGCTGCTTCTCGACGTCGCTCAGCAGCAGGTACGGCATGAGGAAGTTTCCCCACACGTTGGCCAGGGCCCACACCCCGATCGTGGCCAGCCCGGGCCGCACCAGCGGGACGACGACGTGCCGGACGATCTGCAGCGGCGAGGCCCCGAAGACCCGCGCCGACTCCTCGTAGGACTTCGGCGTGGAGTCCATGAAGTCCTTCAGCATGAAGATCGCCGCGGGCAGCAGCCCGCCGGTCAGGATGAGGATCAGCCCGAACTGCGAGTCGATCAGGTTCAGCTCGACCGCGAGCTGGAACAGCGGCACCATGGCCGCCGTGCCCGTGATGATCGACGACAGCAGCAGCAGCGCGTAGAGCAGGGCGTCCCGGCCGGGCAGGCGCACCCGGCTCAGTGCGTACGCGGCCAGCGCCGCGAACAGCACGACCAGCACGGCGGTGCCGACCGACAACACGAGCGAGTTGTAGAGCGACGGCAGCGCGTACGGGTGCTCCACGACCGCCTGGAAGTTGTCCCAGGTGAAGTCGGGCACCTTGACCTCGTATGAGGGGTCGGAGGTGAACGGCGCGGTCACCAGCCACAACAGCGGGATCGTGAAGAAGGCCAGCAGCACCGCGATGAGCGTGCAGAAGCCGATCCGGCCCAGGACGAAGCGCGTCATTTCTTGCTCCGGAGCAGCCGCAGGTAGAAGACCGCGACGACCAGGTTGATCAGCAGGATGATCGTGGACACGGCGGCGCCGTAGCCCAGCTCGCCGCTCTGCAGCGCGACCTTGTACACGTGCACCGCCAGCACCTCGGACCTGCCGTCGGGGCCGCCCGCGGTGATGAGGAACGGGGAGAAGTCGTTGAACGTCCACAGGCTGATGAGCAGCAGGTTGGTCAGGATGTGGCCCCGGATGTGCGGGAAGACGACGTCCCTGAGCTGCTGCCAGCCGGTGGCTCCGGCCAGGCGGGCGCTCTCCAGGTGGGAGGGCGGCACGTTGCCGAGCGCGGCGCCGTACAACATCATCGAGAACGCGGTGCCGCGCCAGGTGTTGAAGACGATGATCGACAACATCGGGTGGTCGAGCAGCCACGCGAAGCCGGGGATGCCGAGCAGCGCGTTGAGCGTGCCGCCGTCGCGGTCGAGCAGCGCCACCCACAGGAACGACACGATGGCGCTCGGCAGGATCCAGGCCAGGATGACCAGGCCCTCGACCAGCCGCTTGAGCGGTCCGACGCGGTCGCGCAGCAGCCAGGCGATCGTGAAGCCGAGCACGACCTGGCCGATGACGGCCGAGCCGAGCACGAACTGCACGGTCAGCCAGGTCGAGTTCCAGAACGTGGGGTTGGAGACCGCGTCGAGGAGGTTGTCGAGCCCGACGAACTCCGGCTCGGCCGCGGCGGCGCCGGTCAGGCGGTAGTTGGTGAGCCCCAGGTAGAGCACCCAGAGCGCGGGGAACACGAGGAAGGCGGCGATGAGCAGCAGGGCGGGGGCGACGAACGCCCCTGCCCGCAGGCTGCCCAGGCCCGCCGCGTCAGAGCTGTAGCCGCGGCGGGTCCGCTCGTCTTCCTTGACGACCTCAGGAGGCGATGTTGCCTGCGCCACCGACGATTCCTTCAAGCTTCTTCTGGTAGTCGGCCGCCGCCTGGTCGGGCGGCGTGCCGCCGGCGACGGCCGCGGTCGCCTCCTGCAGCGCCACCGACACCTGCGGATAGACGGCGACGGGCGGCCGGTAGGCGGTCACGGGCAGCACCTTCTCCGAGATGAAGGTGAGCAGCGGCTCGCCGGCGAGGATCTCCTTGTTGACGTCGGTACGCGGGGTGACGCGTACGTTGCCGTCCTTGGTCTCCTCCTTCAGCGCCTCGGGCGAGAGGGTGAAGGTCAGCAGCTCGAAGGCCTCCTTCGGGTGCTCGCTGTTGGGGTTGACCGTGCGCAGGGCGCCGCCTGACATGCTGACGAAGTCCTGGCCGCGCAGGCCCTTGCCGGGCTCCATCGCGGGGATCATGGCGTAGCCGACGACCTGGTCGCGGTCGGCCATCTTCGCCACGCCGTCCTTGGGGTTGACGACGCCGCGCCAGAAGTAGTCGCCCTCCATCAGGATGCCGACCTTGCCCTCGGCGAACTGCTGGAACGACTTGTCGCGGCCCTTGGCCTCCTGCTGGAGCTTGGGGTCACCGAGGCCGCCGCCGTAGATCTTCTGGTAGAGGCCGAGCGCGTCCTTCAGCGCCTGGGAGGCGCCCGTCCACTTGCCGTCCTGCTGCACCTCGCCGCCCGCGCCGGCGAGCAGCGGCAGCACGCCCTGCATCGAGGTGGCCTCGCCCATGGCGGTGCCGGCGTTGATCTGGATCGGCACGGGCACGCCGGCGGACTTCAGCTTCGTGCCCGCGTCGATGATCTCCTGCCAGCTCTTCGGCTGCCAGTCGGCGGGGAGCCCGGCCTTCTGGAAGAGCGTCTTGTTGAAGTAGAGCACCCGGCCGTCGGTGCCGACCGGCAGGGCGTATTTCTTGCCGTTGAACTCGGCCATGCCCTGGACGGCCTCGGGGATCTGCGACCAGCCGTCCCAGCTGTCGGCCTCCGGCCCGACCAGCTCCGGCAGCGGTTTGATGTAGCCCGCCTCGGCGAACTCGCCGGCCCAGATGCCGTCGATGTCCATGACGTCCGCGCCCTTGCCTGACTTGAGGTCGAGGGAGAGCTTGGTCTTGTACTGTTCGTCGTCGACTCCGCTGGGGACGAACTTGACCGTGACGTCCTTTCCCTTCGCCTTCTGGGCGGCCTCGAACTTGGGGATCACCCAGTCCTCGATGAAGGTCGCTCCGGCGGCGTTCTTGCCGCCCTTGATGGCGTTCTGGGTGATCGTCAGCTCGATGGCCTCACCCTCGCCTCCGTCGGACGACTGGCCGCACGCGGCGAGCCCCAGCCCCGCCGCGGCGAGGACCGCGACCACTCCCAGCGACCGTTTCCGCTCTGCCATGCAAACCCTCCGACATGTCCTTAGGGGAGGAAGCCATGGGCCAATATGTCATGACATGCATATGACGTAAAGGCCCGCCCAATTCGCCGGGCCACGCTTCCGGAGGTGCCCGTACGCTGTGCGTTTGCCCGAAGGAGAGGGTCAGCCGCGAGGATGGGCACATCAGGCAACATAGCGGACATCCGAATGTCATGACAATATGCCATAGTGTCGAGAGAAGCCTCACCCTGGAGGTGCGTCAGGTGCAGACCCCGCTCCCCGCGACAGGCCGCCCGCCCGGGCCCGCCGTGCACGACCTGATCACGATCGGCCGCTGCGGCGTCGACGTCTACCCGCTGCAGACCGGCGTCGGGCTGGCCGACGTCGAGACCTTCGGCAAGTTCCTCGGCGGCAGCCCGACGAACGTCGCCGTGGCCGCGGCGCGCCACGGGCTGCGCTCAGCCGTGATCACCGCCGTGGGAGCCGATCCCTTCGGGGACTTCGTCCGGCGGGCGATCCGCGGCTTCGGCGTCGACGACGCCTACGTGAGCACCATCGAAGGCCCGCCCACACCCGTCACGTTCTGCGAGATCTTCCCTCCCGACCACTTCCCGATCTACTTCTACCGCGGCGAGCATCCGCCCGACCTGCGCATCTCCCCCGACCTCCTCGACCTCGACGCCATCGCGGCCACCAGCCTGTTCTGGTTCTCGCTGACCGGCCTGAGCAAGGAGCCCAGCGCCGCGGCCCACGCCGCCGCCCTGTCGGCGCGCACCACCGGCTGGACGGTGTTCGACCTCGACTACCGGCCCAGCCTGTGGCCGTCGCGGGAGGCGGCGTACGAGGCGGCGAGCCGGGCGCTGCCGCACACGAACGTCGCGGTCGGCAACCTCGACGAGGTGGAGACCGCGGTCGGCGTGCGCGACCCGGAGGGCGCGGCGCAGGCGCTGCTGGACGCCGGGGTGAAGGTCGCCATCGTGAAGATGGGCCCGGAAGGGGTTTTCGCCCGCACCGCCGAGGAGAGCGTCTTGGTGGAGCCCGTGGAGGTGAAGGTGGTCAACGGCATCGGAGCCGGCGACGCGTTCGGCGGCGCCCTCTGCCTCGGCCTGCTGCGCGGCTGGCCGCTGAAGCACACGATCCGCTTCGCCAACGCCGCAGGCGCCTTCGTGGCCGCCCGCCTGGCCTGCGCCGACGCCATGCCGGCGACGGCGGACGTGGAGGACCTGCTGAACGGCACCGAGAACGGGGATCGCTCTTGAGCGACATCACGCTGCCCAGGGCCGCCGGATACGCGCGGCTCACCCACATCCGCGCCACCAAGCCGGAGGAGATCGCCGAGGCGGCGGCCCGGCGGCAGCGACGCGGCATGCCCCGCGAGGGCGAGCGGCTGCTCATCATCGCCGCCGACCACCCCGCCAGGGGGGCGCTGGCCGTACGCGACCGCCCGCTGGCCATGGCCAGCCGCGCCGACCTGCTCGGCCGCCTCCAGACCGCGCTGGCCAGGCCGGGTGTCGACGGCATCCTGGCCGCCCCCGACGTGCTGGAGGACCTGCTCCTGCTGGGGGCGCTGGAGGGCAAGCTGGCCTTCGGCTCCATGAACAGGGGCGGCCTGCAGGGCTCGGTGTTCGAGCTGGACGACCGCTTCACCGGCTTCGACGCCGCGTCGATCGACACGATGCGCCTCGACGGCGGCAAGATGCTCTGCCGCATCGACCCAGGCGACCACGCGACCGTGACGACGCTGGAGTCGTGCGCCCGCGCGGTCAGCGACCTGGCCCGCAGGCGCCTGGTCGCCATGGTGGAGCCGTTCTGGTCTCTGCGCGCGGAGACGGGCGCGGTCCGCAACGACCTGTCGCCCGACGCCGTGATCCGCGCGATCAGCGTCGCCCAGGCGCTCGGCGTGACCTCGGCCTACACCTGGCTCAAGATCCCCGCGGTGGCGGAGATGGAGCGGGTGATGGCGGCCACCACGCTGCCCGCCCTGCTGCTCGGCGGCGACCCACCGGACATCGACGCCGCCTACGCCGACTGGGACCGCGCGCTCGGACTGCCGGGCGTCCGGGGACTCGTCGTCGGGCGCGCTCTGCTCTACCCTCCGGACGACGACGTAGCAACCGCCGTGGACGGCGCCGCCGCCCTGGTTCGAGAGGCCCGCGCATGACATACCTTCCGTACGGCAAGTCCGCCAACGGCCCCTGGGCGGTGGAGATAACCCCGTCCCTGGCCGGATGGACCTATTCGGGCCTGCGCGTCGCGAACCTGGCCGACGCCACGGTCTCGTTCGACACGGGCGAGGAGGAGATGCTCGTGCTCCCCCTGTCGGGCTCGTGCACGGTCGCCCTCACCCCATCCGCCTCCCCGCCGCCCGGCACGCACGGGCCCGATGCGGTGACGTACGAGCTGGCCGGGCGCTCCTCCGTGTTCGACGGACCGTCCGACTTCGTCTACCTTCCGATCGGCGCCCACGTGACGCTCAGGGGTGACGGGCGCATCGCGCTGCCCTCGGCCCGCGCCACTCGCGCACTGGAGCCCCGCCACGTGCCCGCCGCCGACGTCTCCGTGGAGATCAGGGGCGCGGGCCAGGCCAGCCGCCAGGTGAACAACTTCTGCTCCCCCGACGCCTTCGACTGCGACAAGCTCGTGGCGGTCGAAGTGCTCACCCCCGGCGGGAACTGGTCGTCCTACCCGCCGCACAAGCACGACACCCCCAACCCGGGCGAGGCCGTGCTGGAGGAGATCTACTACTTCGAGGTCGCCGGCCGGGGTCTGGGCTACCAGCGCGTCTACTCCTCAGAACGCGGCCAGATCGACACCCTGGCCGAGGTCTCGTCCGGCGACGTCGTGCTGGTCCCGTACGGCTACCACGGGCCCTCCATGGCCGCGCCCGGCTACGACCTCTACTATCTGAACGTCCTGGCAGGCCCGGCGGAGCAGCGCTCGATGGCGTTCTGCGACGACCCCGGCCACGCTTGGATCCGCGCGTCGTGGGACTCCCAGCCCATCGACCCGAGACTCCCGTTCGGGAGGGCACATGACTGAGCTTGTCGAGGTCTCCTTGAGGCCGGCGGAGGAGGTCCCATGACGACCCGGCTGACCGTGGCGCAGGCCGTGGTGCGGTTCCTGGCGCAGCAGTGGAGCGAGCGCGACGGCGTGGAGCGGCGGTTCTTCGGCGGCTGCGCCGGCATCTTCGGCCACGGCAACGTCGCCGGCCTCGGCCAGGCGCTGGCCACCTCCGCCGGCGACCTGCCCTACCACCTGACCCGCAACGAGCAGGCAATGGTGCACACCGCCGCCGCCTACGCCCGCGCCGGCAACCGGCTGACGACCCTGGCCTGCACCACCTCGATCGGCCCCGGCGCGACCAACATGGTCACCGGCGCGGCCGGCGCGACGATCAACCGGCTGCCCGTGCTGCTGCTGCCCGGCGACATCTTCTCCACCCGCGTGGCGAGCCCCGTGCTGCAGGAGCTGGAGGACACCCGCTCCTACGACATCTCGGTCAACGACTGCTTCAAGCCGGTCTCCCGCTTCTGGGACCGGATCAACCGCCCTGAGCAGCTCCCGTCCGCGCTGCTGGCCGCCATGCGGGTGCTCACCGACCCCGCCGAGACCGGCGCGGTGACGCTGGCGCTGCCGCAGGACGTTCAGGCGGAGGCGTTCGACTGGCCGGACGAGCTGTTCGCCCGCCGCGTGTGGCACATTCCCCGGCCGCGCCCTGAGCGCGCCGCCCTGGCCAGGGCCGCCGAGCTGATCACCTCGGCCGAGCGCCCGCTGATCGTCGCGGGCGGCGGCGCGATCTACAGCGAGGCCACGGACGAGCTGCGCGCCTTCGCCGAGGCGCACGGCATCCCGGTCGCCGAGACCCAGGCGGGCAAGGGCACGCTCCCCCACGGCCATCCCCTCGCGATGGGCGCCGTCGGCGCCACGGGCACCACGGCCGCCAACGCGCTGGCCCGCGAGGCCGACGTGATCATCGGCGTGGGCACCCGCTACAGCGACTTCACCACCGCCTCCCGGACGATCTTCGCCTCCAGCGCGCGGTTCGTGAACGTCAACATCACCGGCTTCGACGCCGCCAAGCTGTCCGGCCTGCAACTGGTCGCCGACGCCCGCGAGGGGCTGGCCGACCTGGGCCAGGCGTGCGCGGGATGGAGCACACCACCCGCCTACCGCGCCCGAGCCGCCGAGCTCACCCGTGCCTGGGACGCCGCCGTCGACGAGGCGTACGCGCTGGAGGGCTCGCCGCTGCCGCAGTCGGCGGTCATCGGCGCGGTCAACGCGGCGGCCGGCGACGACGGCGTGGTCGTGTGCGCGGCCGGATCCATGCCCGGCGACCTGCACAAACTCTGGCGGCCCAGCGGCCCGGGCAGCTACCACGTCGAGTACGGCTACTCCTGCATGGGCTACGAGATCGCGGGCGGCCTGGGCGTCAAGATGGCGGCGCCGGAGCGCGAGGTGTTCGTGCTGGTGGGCGACGGCTCCTACCTCATGATGGCCCAGGAGCTCGTCACGGCCGTCTCCGAGGGCATCAAGCTGATCGTCGTCCTGGTCGACAACTCCGGTTTCGCCTCCATCGGCCGCCTGTCCGAGAGCGTCGGCGCCGAGCGGCTCGGCACCTCCTACGCCCGTCGCGACGGCGACCCGCTCCCCGTCGACCTGGCCGCCAACGCGGCCAGCCTCGGCGCCTCGGTCCTGCGCCCCGAGTCGGTCGCCGACCTGCGCAAGGCGCTCGACGCGGCCCGGTCGGCGACGGAGACCACCGTGATCCACGTACGCACCGACCGGCTGGCGGACGACGCACCATCGTCGGAAGCCTGGTGGGACGTGCCCGTGGCGCAGGTGGCGACGACGAGCGCCACCTACGCCGCGCGCGAGGCGTACGAGTCCGGCAAGCGCTCCCAGCGCCCGCACCTCGCCCCGCCGGCCTGACCTGGGTTGCCCCCGATCTTCCGAGGGAAGGCCTCTGACCAGGCACGATCGGGAGGTGGGGCATGGGACCGTGGCGGTTGCTCGGGTGGCTCGCGGTCGCGGCGGTGGCCCTGTTCTGCCTGTACCACGTGCGTACGGTGGCCATCTCCATCGTCATCGGCGTGTTCCTGACCGCGTTGCTGCTGCCGCCGGCCCGCTGGCTCAGGTCACGAGGGCTCAACAGGGCGGCGGCCACCGCGGTCACGTTCGTCGGCGGGCTGGTGCTGGCGGGTACGCTGATCGCGCTGCTGGTGCCGCCCACCGTCGCCAGCGTGTCGGAGCTGCGCACCAGCGTCGACCAGGTGCTGCGCGACGTGCACCGGCTGGTCGCCGCCGTCGGGCTCGACGATCAGCGGCTCCTCACCCAGGCCAGGGACTACCTGTCGGGGCAGGGCGGGCAGATCACCACGGGGGCGCTGGCCGGGGTCAGGACGGTCGGCGAGGTCGTCGTCGGAACCGTGCTGGCCGCCATCCTGTCGGTCTACTTCGTGCACGGCGGCGACCGGCTCTTCCGCTGGCTCGTGGACCTCGCGCCCGCCTCCGCCAGGACCCGCCTGACCAGGACCGGCGACCTGATCTTCGCCGTGATCGGCCGCTACATCCGCGGGGTGGCGATCGTGGGCGCGTTCGACGGGTTCTTCATCGGGCTCGCGCTGTGGATCCTCGGGGTGCCGCTCGCGCTGCCGCTGGCGGTGCTGACGTTCGTGGGGGCGTTCCTCCCGGTGGTGGGGGCGTTCATGGCAGGGCTGCTGGCCGCGGTGGTGGCGCTCGTGGCCAAGGGCTGGCTGGTGGCGCTGATCGTGGTCGCGGTGACCGTAGCCGTGCAGCAGTTGGAGGGGCACGTGCTCGCGCCGCAGATCTACGGCAAGGCCCTCGACCTGCCCGGCGCGGTCATCCTGGTCGCCATCACGGTGGGCAGCGTGATCGCGGGCATCACCGGCGCGTTCCTGGCCGCTCCCGTGACCTCCGTGATCGTCGCCCTGGTGCAGAGCAGGAGGAAGGCGGTCAGAGAGCCAGCTCCAGCTCCAGGTAGTGCCTGATCGGGATGCCGTCGGACTCCGCGGGGATGGCGGGTTTGAGCTCGCGCGCCTCGTCCGCCGCGTTACGGTGCAGGGCGACGAGGTCGAAGCCGTAACGCTGGTAGAAACGCAGGGCACGCGTGTTGTCGTTCGTGGTGATCAGCGTGAGCCGCTCCATCCCGCGTGCGGACGCGAGGGCGCGTACGGCGTCGAGCAGGGCCCGGCCGGCCCCCTGCCCGGGCAGCACGGCGTCGACCGTGACGATCTCGACGAACCCGTCACGATCGAGGTAGGTGAGCACGCCCGCCACCTCGCCGCCGCTCTCCGCGACGAAGCCGGGCAGCTCGACCGCGTCCACCAGCTCTCCGCGACCCAGCGCGATCACGGTGGTGCCGCCCCAGCTCTCGCTGAGCACGCGGGCCACTGCCTCGGTGTCGTCAGGGCCGACGGGCCGCACCGATACCGCCATGGACCTCATTATGAGTCATGAGGCACCTGCCTGGAGAGCGCCTAGTTACGCTGGTCGAGGACTTCGGCGATGTCGGCCAGGAAGGAGTCGACGTCCGCGATCAGATAGCCGGACCGGAACATCACGGTGGAGAACGTGGCCTCCCGCACCTCCTTCGCCGTGAGCGGAAAGTCGGTGGTGCCGCGCAGAGTGGCCACGATCCGGTCGAGGAAGGCGTCGATCTCGTCCTCGTTGTAGCCGGCGCCCATGCGTCCGGGACGGAAGGCCACCCGCTCGACGCGGGCGGCCTGGGTCTCGAACCATTCCTCCCGCAACATCTCGCCGGTGGGCTCGGCCATGGCCAGGCGTACGGGCCGCTTGGCCTGCGTCTCCAGGGCCACCACGAACGCTTCGAGCGCGAAGTCGACGGCGGTCTCCTGGTAGCCGCCGCGTTTGGTGCGGAACGTCGCACCGCGCACCTCGTCGGCGGTGACGGGCTCCATGGTGTGCGAGCCCCTGCCGAGGGTCGACTCGATCCGCCCGATCAGGGCGTCGACTTCGGCGGGGTCATAGCCTGAACGCATGCCCATGACCCGCGGAAAGCGGTTCAAGCCTTACTCCTCTTGAGATGGCGCCGGGACCTCTATTTTGACATTTCCAGCGTGTTCACTGATGCGGTCTTTTATCACGACGATGCGCCCCCGCCTATACCGTTACAGCACCATGCGTCTCTCCCACGTGTCCTTCCGCTACCGGCGGCGCGATCCGCTGATCATCGAAGACGCCGGCGCCGAGCTCTCCCCCGGCGACGTGATCGAGCTGACCGGGGTGAACGGAGCCGGCAAGTCGACCCTGCTCCGCCTCCTCGCGGGCCTGGCCAGGCCGAGCGCGGGCACGATCACCGGCCGCCCGGCGGTCGTCGGCTTCGCCCCCGACCGTTTCCCCGCGGGCCAGCCTTTCACGGTGACGCACTACCTGCGGCACATGTCACGGGTGCGCGGCGGCGCCCGCTGGGAGCCGTGGGCGGAGCGCCTGGCCATGGGCCACCTGCTCGGTCTCCCGCTGGGCGAGCTGTCGAAGGGCAGCGCGCACAAGGTGGGGCTGGTCCAGGCGCTGATGGCCGAGCCGGGGCTGCTGCTCCTCGACGAGCCGTTCGCCGGGCTCGACGCCGGCACGCGCGCGGCGCTGCCCGCGATCGCGGCCGAGGTGGCCGCCGGGGGCGGCATCGTCGTCGCCAGCGACCACCAGGGCGGCCTGCGAGCCCTGCCCGGGGTTCGCCACTGGTCGATGGTCGCCGGCCGGCTGAAGGAAGGCACGCCGGACACCCCCGCGCCGGAAGCCCAGCCCGCCGCAACCGGGGTCGCCACCACCGCGCGGGATTCCCCGCCCGCCGCGGCCGCGCTGCGCTCGCGCCCCCCGGGCGGGCCGTCCGAGCGCCGGCACGCGACCGTGGCCGTGACGCTGCCGGCCGCCGACGTCCAGCGGTTCGTGGCCAGGATGCGCGGCGAGGGTTACCAGGCCCGCGAGATCGAGGAGAGCCGATGATCGCCCTGGCCGCCTTCCGCCTGGCCGCCTACGTCCGGTCCCACCGCGTCTACCAGGCGCTCCTGCTCGCCCTGGCCCTGCTGGCGATCCTCTACGGCAGCCGCGCCCCGAAGGGCGAGGAGACGTCCGTGCTCACCGACGGCGCCGTGCTGATCGTCGCGGTGCTGGCGTGGGCGGCGAGGAGCCTGCTCGACACCGAGCCTGACCGGCAGCGCGAGATGTCGGCCATCCAGGCGGGCGGCCGGGGCAGGGAGGTGGCCGCGGGACTCATCGCGGCCTTCGCGGCATGTGCCGGGCTCGCCGCGATCGCCTTGGCCTGGGCCCTGCTGCTCGGCGTGAGCGCCACCCCGCCGCCCGCCGTGCTGGCCGCCGTGATCGCGCTGTATGCCCTGGCCGCGCTGGCCGGAACGGCGCTGGGTGCGCTCACCAGCCGGGCGATCGTGCGCTCTCCCGCCGTCTCGATCACGGCGCTGCTGCTCGGCTTCCTGGCGACGCTGCTGGTCAGCACCTCGCCCCTCTACTGGCTGACCGTGCCGCTGATCCCCTGGATGCGGGCCGCGAACGCCGGCGACCTGCTCGGCCGCTTCCCCGAGCTGGCCGCCCTCTCCCTGGTCTGGTGCCTGATCGCCCTGGCCGGCTACGCCTGGCGCCGCCTCAGGACGAGCTAGGCACCGCCGGCGTGTTCCTGCCGGCGCCCCTGGACGTGCCCGCACTCACTCGGCGGCGGCGAGCTGCCCGCACGCGCCGTCGATCTCGCGCCCGCGGGTGTCGCGGACCGTCACGGGCACGCCGTGGAACTGCAGCCGTCGTACGAAGGCCCGCTCGTCCTCAGGCCGCGACGCCGTCCACTTGGAGCCCGGCGTGGGGTTGAGCGGGATCAGGTTGACGTGCACCAGTTTGTTCTTCACCAGCTTGCCGATCAGGTCGGCCCGCCACTCCTGGTCGTTGATGTCCTTGATCAGGGCGTATTCGATCGAGACCCGCCGCTTGGTCCTCGCCGCGTACGCCCACGCCGCGTCGAGGACCTCGGCCACCTTCCACCGCGTGTTGATCGGCACGAGGGTGTCGCGCAGCTCGTCGTCGGGCGCGTGCAGCGACAACGCCAGCGTGACCGGCAGCCCCTCGTCGGCGAGCTTGCCGATGGCGGGCACCAGCCCCACCGTGGAGACGGTGACGCCGCGCGCGGAGATGCCGAGGCCGTGCGGCGCGGGCTCCACCAGCCGCCGCACCGCGCCGATCACCTGCTTATAGTTGGCCAGCGGCTCGCCCATGCCCATGAACACGACGTTGCTCACCCGGCCGGGGCCGCCCGGCACCTCGCCGGCGGCCAGCGCCCGAGCGCCGGAGACCACCTGCTCGACGATCTCCGCGGTGGACATGTTGCGGGTCAGGCCCGCCTGGCCGGTGGCGCAGAACGGGCAGTTCATGCCGCAGCCGGCCTGCGACGACACGCACATCGTCACCCGGTCGGGATAACGCATCAGCACCGACTCGACCAGCGCGCCGTCGAACAGCCGCCACAACGTCTTACAGGTCGTGCCGCCATCGGTGGCCATCTCCCTGACCGGCGTGAGCAGCTCGGGCAGCAGCGCGGACAGCTTCTCGCGGGACGCGACCGGCAGATCGGTCATCGAGCCGACGTCGGTGGTCAGGCGCTCGAAGTAGTGGCGCGAGAGCTGGTCGGCACGGAACGCCTTCTCGCCCAGCTCGGTGACCGCGGCCCGCCGATCGGCCATCGACAGGTCGGCCAGGTGCCGTGCGGGCTTGGCTCGCCGGGGCGCGACGAAGGTGAGCTGGCCTGGGGGCTGGGACACGTTGCCGCCTTTGCTTGAGGGGTTGTCGGCCAGGGTAATGAACGTTGGGATAGGAGGTGGCATTCCTGGTGTTGGTTGGGCTCGCGTCGCGGTTGCCGCCCGATCTACAGTCATCTCGTATGGCGATTTTCCGGGCGGCAGCTGGCGAGAGCGGCGCCGAGGTCGTCCTCGCCGCGGGCAATCCGTACGGCAGCCGGACGCTCGTGGTCGAGCGTGATGAGGACTCCTCGGTAGCTTACCTGTGCTCGCCCGACGGCACGGTGCACGGCGCCGTGTGGCTGGCCAACCACCGCCCCGCCCCGCCCGTGGTCGACCTGGCCAGGATCAACGCCGGCCTGCCGCCGCTGATGCCGAGGGCCGGCACACTGCACCCCGAGGGCCGCCGTCCGCTCGGGCAGCTCAGCGCGCTGTGGTTCGAGGAGGGCGACGGCGTGGCCCTCTACGAGGACGACGACCTGCTGGCGGTCATCCCCGGCTGGGCCGACATGAACCGGGGCATGCCCGGCTACGCGCGCGACGCGGTGGGCGAGTCGCCGTTCGCGTGGGCGCTGTCGGAGGCGCTCGAAGGTTTGCGCCCGCGCATCTCCAACGCCGAGTCCTACTGGCGCTGGCGGCACGGCGAGGGTTCGTGGCCGTCGTTCCAGCAGTTCGTGATGGGCCATCTGGACCGCGCGCTCGGCCTGGCGGGCCGGTACTGGGACGCCGGCGGCGAGCGGCTGCCGACCGTGGGCATCACCGAGCGGCCACCGCACCGCGATCGCGACTACACCGTGTTGTCGACGGTCGGGATGAGCTGCCAGCGCATGCCCACGGTGGAGCAGTGGATCGACGAGCCGGGCGCGTACGCCAGGATCGAGCTGGCCGTGGCCACCCGGGAGGACCCGAAGGACGCGGCGCTGCTGCTGGTGTGGTTGTCGCAATATCCGTGGCATTCGGTCACGTGGCTCGGCCACGGGCACACGGCGAAGTGGTATCACGAGCCTGCGACGTTCCCGCTGGGGCCGCAGTATTCGGGGGTGCTGATGATGCACAGCCCACCCCACATGCCTGACATGTCGGGGTTCGCGTTCGGGGGCGAGGCCGTACGGTGGCTCTGGCTGACCCCCGTCACGGCGCAGGCGCTGGAGACACACCGCTAGAAGAACAGCGTCATCAGCAGCCAGGCCGGCACCAGCACCGTCACCAGCGAGTCGAGCCGGTCCATCAGACCGCCGTGGCCGGGCAGGATCGTGCCCAGGTCCTTGATGCCGAGATCCCGCTTGATCATCGACTCGATCAGATCGCCCGCGGTCGCCAGCACCGCCGCGAGCCCGCCGATCAGCGCCCCCTGCCAGAGCTCGCCGCCGAGCAACCACGTCACCAGCCAGCCACCGACCGCCACGCACGCGACGAGCGACCCGGCGAAGCCCTCCCAGGTCTTCTTCGGGCTGATGACCGTCATCTGGTGACGGCCGAACAACACCCCGGCGACGTAGCCGCCGATGTCGCTGGCGATGGTCACCGCGATGAAGATCAGCACGCGGTGGTCGCCGTCGTCCGGCTTGAGCAGCAGCGGCACGAACGCGGCAAGCAGGCAGGGGTAGAAGAGCGTGAACACCGACGCGGACGCGTCACGTACGTAGCCGTCGGTGCCGTCACCGAACATCCGCCAGATCAGCAGGACGAGCGCGAACCCGGCGAACGCGGCCAGTAACCAGACCGAACCGCCCCAGTAGGCCGCCACCTGCATGGCCACCAGCCCGGCGAGCACGGGCGCGACCGGCACCTTGATGTCACGGGTGGCGAACGCCCTGATCAGCTCCACCGTGCCGACGCCGACGGCGCCCGCGACCACCACGAGGAACAGCTCTTTGACCGTGTAGAGGGTGCCGAGGACCAGCGCGCCCAGCACGACGCCCACCGCGATCGCGGCAGGCAGGTTTCTGCCGGTACGGCTGCCGCCGCTCGAGCTGGTGCCAGCCGTACTTTTTTCCACAATGTTCTCCAAAGCCGCGGCCCCCGCCGTCCGGGCGAGGGCCGCAGAGTGCATGCCCGCTGCCTTCGCCCCATGGGCAGGGGCCCACCGGAGGCGGCCCGCCGCCGGGCGCCCCGCTCAGACTTCGAGCAGTTCGGCTTCCTTGACCTTGAGCAGCTCGTCGATCTTCGCGACGTGCTTCTGGGTGATGTCGTCGAGCTCCTTCTCGGCCCGCCTGACCTCGTCCTCGCCCGCCTCGCCATCCTTCATCATCTTGTCGAGGACCTCCTTGGCGGACCGGCGGATGTTGCGCACCGACACCTTGGCGTGCTCGCCCTTGTTCCTGGCGACCTTGATGTATTCCTTGCGGCGCTCCTCGGACAGCTCCGGGAAGGTCACGCGGATCACCTGGCCGTCGTCGGTCGGGTTGACGCCGAGGTCGGAGTCGCGGATGGCCCTCTCGATCGCGGACATGGAGCTCTTGTCGTAGGGCTGGATGAGCACCATGCGCGCCTCGGGCACGTGGAACGACGCCAGCTGCTGGATCGGCGTCGGCGTGCCGTAATATTCGGCGTTGATCTTGTTGAACATCGAAGGGGTGACCCGGCCCGTACGGATGCTCGCGAAGTCCTCCTTCGCGACAGACACGGCCTTGTCCATTTTGTCCTCGGCTTCGAGGAGGGTTTCGTCGATCACAGCGGCTCCCTGTCTTCTAGCTGGCGGTGTCGGGCTCGCTCGCTCATTTGCCTGCGGGACTGACCAGCGTGCCGATCTTCTCACCGCGGACGGCGCGCAGGATGTTGCCCTCGCCCATGAGGTCGAAGACCACGATCGGCAGATCGTTGTCCTTGCACAGGCTGATCGCGGTGGCGTCCATGACCGCGAGGTCGCGGAGCAGCACCTCGCCGTAGTCAAGGTGGTCGAATCTGACCGCATCCGGATTCTTGCGGGGGTCGGAATCGTAGATCCCGTCCACCTGTGTGCCCTTGAGCAGCGCCTCGGCGCCGATCTCGAGCGCCCGCTGGGACGCCGCGGTGTCGGTGGAGAAGAAGGGCGACCCGAGCCCGGCGCCGAAGATGACCACGCGGCCCTTCTCGAGATGCCTGATCGCGCGGCGTGGCAGGAACGGCTCGGCCACCTGCTGCATGGTGATGGCCGTCTGCACGCGTGTCTCCACGCCCCGCCGTTCGAGGAAGTCCTGCAGGGCCAGGCAGTTGATGACCGTGCCGAGCATGCCCATGTAGTCGGCTCTGGCCCGGTCGATGCCTCCTTGCGAGAGGGTGGCGCCGCGGAACATGTTGCCGCCGCCGACCACGACCGCGACCTGCACACCCTCCTGGACCGCCTCGGTGATCGAGTCAGCCAGGTGGTCGACGATCACCGGGTCGATGCCCAGCGGCTCGCTGCCGGCGAACGCCTCGCCCGACAGTTTCAGCATCACCCGTTTCCACCGCAGCGGGTTCGGCGGGTGTGGAGACGAGGAAGCCGCCGTCCGTGGGGATTCGTGGGCTGGCTCCCGGTGTTCCTGCACGGCGGCGGCCTCCTTCGTTCGGCGGTTCGTTGAGCTGGCGGCTTGCCTAAGCCTAAGCCTGACCGACCTTGAAACGGACAAAGCCGAGGACCTCGACGCCGTTCTCCTCGGCGTACTTGCCCACGCTCTTCTTGCCGTCCTTGACGAAGGTCTGCTGGAGGAGGGTGAAGTCTTTGTACCAGCCGTTGACGCGACCCTCGACGATCTTGCCGATCGCGGCCTCGGGCTTGCCCTCCTCGCGGGTCATCTCCTCGAAGAGCTTGCGCTCCTTCTCGACGACCTCGGCGGGTACGGAGGCCGCCTTGAGGTATTGCGGGGCCATCGCCGCGGCGTGCTGCGCGACGTCCTTGGCGACCTCGGCGTTGGGCTTGTCGAGCTGGACCAGCACGCCGACCGCGGGCGGCAGCGCCGGGTCGGTGCGGTGCATGTAGGCGCCGACGTAGCCGCCCTCCAGAACCGCGAACCGGCGGATCTCGATCTTCTCGCCGAGCGCGGCGTTGGCGGTGTCGAGGTGGTCCTTGACGGTCTTGCCGTCGAACGAGGACTCCAGCAGCGCCGGCACGTCGGCGGGCCTGGTCTCGAGGATGTGCGCCACGACCTGGGCAGCCAGCTCCTGGAAGCGCTCGCCCTTCGCCACGAAGTCGGTCTCGCAGTTGAGCTCCAGGAGCGCGGCGGCGGAGTCGCCGTCCTGCTTGAGCGCGACGAGGCCGTTGGAGGCGGTGCGCGCCTCGCGCTTGCCCACGTCCTTGGCGCCCTTCAGGCGCAGCAGCTCGATGGCGCGGTCGAAGTCGCCACCGGACTCCTCGAGCGCCTTCTTGCAGTCCATCATGCCGGCAGCGGTGATCTCGCGAAGCCGCTTGACGTCGGCCATGTTCACGGAAGCCATTGCTCTTATTCCTTGTGAAATTTCGTCGTCGTGGATCGGGCGGGCGCCGTGATCGGCGGCCCACCCCAGGGTCGGCACGGCGGGCGCGTGCCGTACAGGAACTCTGCCTCGGTCGGGGGCGCGCACCGGCCCGGCCCTACTGCTGCCTCGCCCGGTATGCTGCCCAGCCTCGCCGCGGCCTATCACCTGTGCGGGCCCGGCTTCGCCAGGCCGGGACGCGCCCCCGTCGGCGGGGACGCGTCCCTCGATCAGCCGTCAGGCCTGCTGCTCGGGCTTGTCCTCGGCGGGAGCCTCGGCCGCGGGAGCGGTCTCGGCGGGAGCCTCGGCCGCAGCGGCCGGCTCGGCGGGAGCGGCCTCAACCGGGGCCTCCGGAGCGGCGGAGTCGGCCTCGCCCGCCGGACGCTCGCCGGTGCCCTGCTCGATGAGCTCGCGCTCCCACTCGGCCAGCGGCTCGGCGGCGGCCGGCTTCTCGTCACCGCGGGCGGCGCCGGAGCGGGCCATCAGACCGGCGGCGACACCGTCGGCGACGACCCTGGTCAGCAGCCCGACGGCGCGGATGGCGTCGTCGTTGCCCGGGATCGGGTAGTCGACCTCGTCGGGGTCGCAGTTGGTGTCGAGGATCGCGACGACAGGGATGCCGAGCTTCTTGGCCTCGCTGATCGCGATGTGCTCCTTCTTGGTGTCGACGACCCACACCGCGCTGGGCACGCGGCCCATGTCACGGATGCCGCCGAGCGTGCGCTCGAGCTTGTCCTTCTCGCGCCGGCGCATGAGGAGCTCCTTCTTGGTGAGCCCCGAGGCGGCGACGTTGTCGAAGTCGAGCTCCTCGAGCTCCTTCAGGCGCTGCAGCCTCTTGTGCACGGTGGAGAAGTTGGTGAGCATGCCGCCCAGCCAGCGCTGGTTGACGTAGGGCATGCCGACCCGGGCCGCCTGCTCGGAGATGGCCTCCTGAGCCTGCTTCTTCGTGCCGATGAACAGGATCGTGCCGCCGTGGGCGACGGTCTCCTTCACGAAGTCGTAGGCGCGGTCGATGTAGGACAGCGACTTCTGCAGGTCGATGATGTAGATGCCGTTGCGCTCGGTGAAGATGAAGCGCTTCATCTTCGGGTTCCAGCGCCGGGTCTGGTGACCGAAGTGAACGCCGCTCTCGAGCAGCTGTCGCATGGTGACGACGGGGGCCATGTGCTGGTCCTCCAGGTCTGGGCGCCCTGCGGATGGGCGCGATTCTCGGTTGTGACGCGACAGCGCGTGTCTGCCGCCCTGATGCCCCGAAACCGCTCCAGCCGGGCGCCTGGCCCGGACCGACGGCGCGGTCCGCAATGAGGCATGCGAAGTCGGCCTGTGCCACAGGCCACCGGAAAGTCTACCTCCCACGCCGCCTCAGGCTGACCGCATGTGGTCAAACGACGCGGGTCAGCCCGGTTCCGCCCTCAGGTAGGCCAGTACCGCCATGACCCGGCGGTTGTGATCGTCGCTCGGCGGCAGGCCGAGCTTGGCGAAGATGTTGTTGGTGTGCTTGGCGATGGCCTTGTCCGTGACGAGCAGGCGGGCGGCGATCGCGGCGTTCGACAGGCCCTCGGCCATGAGTGCGAGCACCTCGCGCTCCCTGGGGGTCAGGCGGCCCAGCGGCTCGTCGCGCTTCCTGCGGGCGAGCAGCTGGCCGATCACCTCGGAGTCCATCGCCGTGCCTCCGGCCGCCACGCTGCGCACCGCCTCGACGAACTGGTCGACGTCGCCGATCCGGTCCTTCAGCAGGTAGCCGACCGCACCCGCCTGGTCGGACAGCAGCTCACGGGCGTAGAGCTGCTCGACGTACTGCGACAGGATCAGCACCGGCAGCCCCGGCCGTCGCCTGCGGGCCTCCAGCGCGACGCGCAGCCCTTCGTCGGTCAGGGTCGGCGGCAGCCGTACGTCGACCACGGCGACGTCGGGCCGGTGGCGGGTCAGCGCGCTGAGCAGCATCGGCCCGTTGCCGACCGCCTCGACCACCTCGAACCCGGACGCCGACAGCAGGCGGACGAGCCCGTCCCTCAGGAGGGCGAGATCTTCTGCGATGACAACGCGCACGGTATCTCCACGATGAATTCGCTCGGCCCGCCGGCCGGGCTGCGGACGTCGAGCGTCCCGTCGAACGCCGACAACCGGCGCCTGATGCCGTCGATGCCGGTGCCGCCCGCGTCGGCGCCGCCCTTCCCGTCGTCGCCCACCACCAGCCGCAAAACGCCTTCCGAGTGGCACAGCCGCACCCACGCGCGGCGGGCGCCGCTGTGCTTGGCCGCGTTCGTCAGGGCCTCGGCGGCGGCGAAGTAGACCGCGGACTCGACGGGCGCCTCCGGCCGGGCGGGCAGGTCGATGTCGACGTCCACCGTGAGGGGGACGTGCAGCGCGGCGGCCTCAAGCGCCCCGGCCAGACCCCGGTCGGCCAGCACGGGAGGGTGGATGCCGTTGACCAGGTCGCGCAGGTCGGTCAGGGCCTGCCCGGCCGACTCCCACGCCTCCTCCACCAGCTCGCGAACCTGACCCGGATCGCTGGCCCGCCTGGCCAGGCCGAGGTTCATGCGCACCGAGACCAGCCTGGCCTGCGCGCCGTCGTGCAGGTCGCGTTCGATCCTGCGCAGCTCGGCCGCCTGCGCGCTCACCGCCGCGGCCCTCGACTCGGTCAGCTGCCTGATCCGGTCCGTGTCACCGGGACGCAGCAGCAGCTCCGCCAGCCGCGCCTGTGCCTTGTGCAGGAGTGGTACGGCGGCCACCGCGACGGCGACGATGGCGACGAGCGCCAGAGACAGGGCGACCGTGAGCTGGCTGCTCGGCCGCACCGTCTGCAGCCTCCAGAGGACGGCGTCGGCCGACAGCACCCCGCCCACGAGGAGCACGCCGCCCGGGCCGGTCACGGCCTGCACCGTCAGCCAGGCCGTCTCGCGGGCGTGAGCGCCCTCCCGCGCGTGGGCGCTCTCCGGCGCCGCCGGCTCGTGGCCGAGCGCGCGGGCCGCCCAGGCCAGCTGGAACGTCGCCAGCCCGTGGACCATCGACCGCACCCGGGCCAGCGGGCGCACGCCGAGCCCGCCGATCGGGACCAGCGCCGCGCACCCGGCGAGCAGCAGGAGGAGCGCCCATGCCGCCACGCCGGCGGCGGCGTTCAGCAGCAGGCCGCCCACGGGCTCGGCCATGCGGCGCATCATGCTCACCCGAGCAGTCTGCCCGCTCCGCACGACCGGCGCGGTAGACCTGACCCCACCATCAGGGTGGCGAAATTCCACCGGCACAGGGGACGCACGGCGATGGAGGCGGTGGCCCCGTCACGCGGAGGCCGGGTTTCATGACTGCAGTGACCGGCCTGACGATGTGGTACGGCGACGCGCTCGCGGTCGACCAGGCGATCCAGCTGAGGCACAGAGCCGAGTCCATCGAGCAGCGGTTCGCCCGGTTCGTCGAATGATGCCGGTCGGCCACGTCGTGATCGCGCGGGGCGTGCCCGGTCGGGACGCGGTCGCCGCCCTCGGTGGGCCTGCGGAGGTTGTCAGGGCGCGTCGTGGTCCTCGGTGGGCAGGCCGGGGGCGACCCGCTTCGCGACCGGGAACAGGCTGATATGCGCCTCGGCGATCCTGGCCCCGCCCGGGGCTTCGTCCTGGCTGCGGAAGCGGGCGACGTACGGCTCGATCAGCTTCTTGATCTCCTCGTTGAGCCGGCCGAGTTCCTGGGCGTCGACCCTGATCCTGGTGCGGCTGAAACCGCTCGCGTAGCGCCACTCCTCCGTGTCGTTGTCGAGGTTGGCCCAGCTGCGTTCCGCCTCCTCGCGGGCCTCCTTGTTGAACAGCGCTATCAACGACTTCTTCGCCTCGCGCACCTCCGGCGGGTCGCCGGGACTCACACCCACGCCGATCGGGGTGTCCACGACCTTCCACAGTCGTTCCCTGCCGTCGCCGCGGGGCGGCGCGTCCTCGACGAAACCGTATTTGGCGAGCATGCGCAGGTGATAGCTGGCGGCGCTGGGCGTGATGCCCGCGTTCTCGGCCACCTCGGTGGCGGTGGCGCTGCCCTCGTCGGCCAGTTGGGTGAGGATCGTCAGCCGCGCCGAATGCGCCAGCGCCCGCATCGCCTTCGGATCGCTGAGCCAACCAGGTTCCCGCGTCATGTGCCCACGGTACCTCTGCCTGCGGATATCTGAAAGGTTGCCTTCACAACTCTGAAGGATTAGCTTCACATCTATGAAGGGAACCTTTCACACTCGGCGTGGGCGTGCCGTCGAGCACCCAGCCGGCGGACCGCCCGATGCGGGCAGCCCGATCACCGGGCCCGTCCCCCAGCTCGAAGCCGCCGCCGCTCCGCTGCGCAAGCAGCGCGACTACCGCCTGCTCTGGACGGCCAGGACGGTCTCGATCACCGGATCAGAGGTGTCCAAGCTGGCCATCCCCCTGACCGCGGTGACCCTGCTGACCGCATCGCCCTCACAGATGGGCCTGCTGACCGCGGCCGCCTCGGTGCCCGCCCTGCTGTTCGGGCTGCAGTCGGGGGCGATCGCCGACCGGCTCACGCGGCACCGTCCCCTGATGATCGCGTGCGAGCTCGTCTCCTGCGCGGCCGCCGCCACCGTGCCGGTCGCCTGGTTGCTGGGCGTGCTGAACGTCGCCTGGCTGATCATCGTGGCCCTCGTGATCGGCACGGCTGGAGTGCTGTTCAGAGCCGCGAACTTCCCCCATCTGGCGGCCGTCGTCCCCTCCGGGCAGCGCACCGAGGCGATGGCCGGCCTGCAGGCGTCCTACTCGGTGGCCTCCGTGAGCGGACCAGGGCTGGCCGGGCTCCTGGTGCAGGTGCTCACGGCACCGCTGGCCGTCCTGGCGGAGTCGCTGTCGTTCCTGGCCTCGGCCCTGCTGCTGCGCTCCATCCGCACCCCGGAACGGAACGAACCGGCCGCCTCCCGGGGGATGTGGCGCGACGTCAAGGAAGGACTGAAGGTCAGCGTCACCCATCCGATCCTGCGCGCGCTGCTCGGCGCGGGCGTCACGATCAACTTCTTCGCGATGGCGTTCACGGCCGTCTACATGCTCTACATGGTGAACACCCTCGGCATCCCCAAGGGCGTGATCGGTGTCCTCATCGCGTTGAGCGGGGCGGGTGGCCTGCTGGGCGCCTGGCTCTCGGCCCGCCTGTCCAAACGCTACGGCGAGAACCGGGTCCTGCTCGCCGCCGTCCTCTTCTTCCCCTCGGAGATCCTCGCGGTGGGACTGCTGACCGGCCCGCTGTGGTGGAAACTGTCGGTCCTGGCCGTGACGGGCACGCTCACAGGCGGCATCGTGGTGGCCTTCGCCACCTGCATGGGCGCGATCACCCTGAGCGAAACCACCGCCGAACTGCGCGGCCGGGTCAACGCGACCATGACGTTCGCGGTGCAGGGCGTCCTCGCCCTCGGCGGTCTGCTCGGAGGCCTTCTCGCGGAGGCGATCGGGCTGCGTCCGGTCATCCTGGTCTGCGCCGCGGGCATCGCCCTGAGCACCCTGTGGATCTGGACGTCTCCACTGCGTCCGCGCCGTACCAGGTTCAGGGCCTCGGGCGAGCCAGGCGCCGACCCGGCACTCTCCTCTTCTCTTGACGACCTCCTCAACTCCAAGCCCCGGGTCTCCTGAACGACTAGCCAGTCAGCGTGGTCTCGCACCCCAAATCAGCGCCCGGCCTGTGGACAACCCAGCGTCCTCCACAGAGCGGCGTTCACCGACCCACCGCCAAGGCGCCGTAGCCGAAACTCGCGCCATGACCGCCTGCCCACCGGCCCGCCACCACCCGCAGTCCCCCTGCACCGCCCCAACGACCCTCACCACCACCCGCGCGGCTCTGACAACCGCCGCCTCCACCAGCACGGCCCAGACAGCCCTCACCACCACCCGCAGCGCCTTGACGGCCCTCACCATCACCCGCACCGCCTTGACGGCCGTCGTCCTCGCGGCCACCGTCCTCGCTGTCCCAGCACCCGCAGCGGCAAGGGCCTCACCGCCCACATGGCGCTGGCCGCTGGACGGCCGCCCTCGCGTCATCCGCCGATTCGCTCCGCCCCCGGAGCCCTGGCTGGCCGGTCACCGCGGTGTCGACCTGGCCGCCCAGGAAGCCGCCCCGGTGCTGGCGGCAGGCGCGGGCACGGTCCGATTCGCCGGTCCGGTCGGCGGGCGGGGCGTGGTCACGGTCGAGCACGCAGGTGGCCTGCGCACGACGTACGTACCGGTCACGTCATCGGTGACACAGGGCCAGTCCGTCGAGCAGGGAGCCAAGCTGGGCGTGCTCGAGTCCTCGACCGATCACTGTCAGGTGCCGTGCCTCCATTGGGGTCTTCTCCACGACACCCGCTACCTCGACCCTCTCCTCCTCCTGGGCCACGCCCCCATCCGCCTTCTCCCGTTCTGGCAGGCGGGCTCCACGGCAGGCCCTGATCCTTCAGGCCACCACGGTTCCCCGTCACCGTCCGACCTTCCCACCACGCCACCAGCGCCCGCACGTTCGGTCACCGTCGCTCCACCGCAGGCGAGATCGGCCGCGATCCCCCTTCGACCAGCGCCCGCCGCACCCGTTGCACGAGCGCCCGCAGCGAACCGGCCGACTGCCGGTCCACCAGCGACGTTCGCCACCGCTCCCGCCGCGCGACCGGTCCATAAGGCACTGCCATCCACCACGCCCTCGCCGTTTCTCGCGCGTTCGGCTTCGGCCACCCCGCTTGTGAGCACGATCGCCCTGGCCGCGCTACTGGGCGGGTTCCTTCTCCTCAACCTCGCCACGACCGTATGCCGACGCCTGCGTTCCCGCCCCCTCTCTCGCCGACAGGCCGCGCCACAGGGCCGCCACCGCAAGCAGCGCCGCAGGAGAGGCGCCCGCGACCGCCGGCCGCACCGCGGTCGGCGGTCGCGGGCGACTAATAACCGGCTCGGCCCTTATCCACAACCTCCCGGTAACCCACCCCGCCATCCCCAGAACCCCGTTCGGCCGACCTCGCTCCACCTCCATCCACGAGAGTCGGTGCCCGACAGCCAGACGGAGGTGGCACATGCCCGCAAACAAGAGACTCGACCTCGGCAGACAGGGCGAGCAGCTAGCCGTGACCTATCTGGAGGCACAAGGGATGAAAGTGATCGAGCGTAACTGGCGCTGCCGTCACGGCGAGATCGACGTCATCGCCGAAGAAGGCCCCCGCCTGATCGTGGTCGAGGTCAAGACACGATCGGGCACGTCCCACGGCACAGCCCTGGAGGGCGTGAGCCGGGCCAAGCTGGCCCGGCTTCACATGCTGGCGGCGAAATGGCTGGCCACGCAGCAACGCACCTTCGACACCGTGCGCGTGGACGTGATCGCCATCGAGCGCTTCGCCGGCGACTTCGCGCTGCGCCACGTGCGGGGGGCGATCTGATGGCCGTGGCCCGCACCCGCAGCGTGGCCGTCGTCGGAGTCGCCGGGCGCACCGTCGAGGTCGAGGCCGACGTGGGCAACGGACTGGCCGGCATCCACCTCATCGGCCTTCCCGACACCGCGCTCAGCGAGGCTCGCGACCGAGTCAGGTCGGCGGTCGTCAACAGCGGTTATCCCTGGCCCGATGCCCGCATCATCGTCAGTCTCTTCCCCGCCAGCCTGCCCAAACGCGGATCCCAGTTCGATCTGGCCATAGCCGTGGCGATCCTCGGCGCGGCGGGAGTGATCCCTGCTGAGCGCATCGCGGAGCCGTTCTTCCTGGGTGAGCTCGGCCTCGACGGCCGCATCAGACCCGTGCGCGGCGTCCTCCCCTCGGTGCTCGGCGCCGCCGGGCACGGTGGCGCCACGGTCGTCGTGCCCGCCGCCAACTCGGCCGAGGCGGCCCTGGTGCCCGACGTCAAGGTCGTCCCCGTGTCCGGCCTGCGCCAGCTGGTCGAGTGGCTGCGCACCGGCGACGACCCGCCCGAGGCCCGGACCGGCGACATCGTGGAGCCTCAGAGCTCCGCCCCCGTCCCCGCAGCCGACCTGTCTGACGTCGTCGGCCAGCCGGTGGCCCGTCGAGCCCTCGAAGTGTGCGCGGCAGGCGGCCACAACCTGTGGATGCTCGGCCCTCCCGGCACCGGCAAAACCCTGCTGGCCGAACGCCTCCCCACCCTGCTGCCGGATCTGGAGCTCGATCATGCCCTGGAGGTCACCGCCATCCATTCCGTCGCGGGTGTGCTGCCGCCCGACTCACCCATGATGAGCAGGCCGCCGTTCGTCGCCCCGCACCACACGGCGACGTCAGCCGCGATCATCGGCGGCGGCAGCACGGTCGTGCGCCCGGGGGCGGTCTCCCTCGCTCACAGGGGCCTGTTGTTCATGGACGAGGCTCCCGAGTTTCCCCGCCATGTCCTCGACTCCCTGCGGCAACCGTTGGAGTCCGGCCGGGTGACGGTGTCCAGATCCGCGGGATCGGTCACGTTCCCGGCGCGGTTCATGCTGGTCCTGGCCGCGAACCCCTGCCCCTGCGCCCAGGCCGACGACAAGAGCGAGACGTGCAGATGTTCCCCAACCACCAGACGTCGCTATCTCGGCAGGCTCTCAGGCCCGCTCCTTGACCGCATCGACATGAAGGTCACGGTCGTCCGCTCGTCAAGGCGCGAGCTCCTGGCCGACCGCCAGTTCGTGGAGACCAGCAGGACGGTGGCCGAACGCGTGCTGGTGGCCCGCGACCGAGCCGCCAAGCGCCTGGCCGGCACCCCCTGGCGCACCAACGCCGAGATCCCCTCCTCCATGCTGCATGCCGACTACCGCCCAGGGGAGGCGGCCATGCGGCCCATGACGTCCTGCCTCGACTCCGGCACCCTCACCGCACGCGGCCTCGACCGGGTGGTCCGGGTCGCCTGGACCCTCGCCGATCTGGCAGGCAAGGACCGCCCGGAGGAGGACGAAACCACCGGCGCCCTCAGTTTCTGGCTGGGAGTCACGTCGTGACACCGCCGGATCCTTCCGCCGGCGCCCCGATCGCCGCCGCGCCCCTTCCAGCTCGGACTTCCAGGTTCTCGAGAGGCCCTCCCGCTGGACTCCAAGACCTCCGCACGCGCCCACCGCGTCCGAGCCCTGCGCCGGCTCTGCCCCGTCTCCGAACACCCTGTGGCCCTCCCATCGTCCATCCCACTCCACGAAGGCACCGTCAGCCCCATGCCATCCACTCCCGCCGCCCCAGCGACCACGACGCCTCGGCCCTCTGCCTCCAATCCAGCCATCCCGCCCGCCCAGCAGTTCCACATCCAGGTCACGAGTGCCCAGACCTCTCCCGTCCAGGACACGAGCGGCCAGACCTCACCCGTCCAGGACGTGGGTACACAAACCTCTCCCAGCCAGGAGACCCCCACTGCGCCGGCTCCTCGCACGCCGGACGCCGGATCCTCACAAGCACCTCGACCCACCGCGGACGGTGAGCGGGCTACGGTCGCCGTGACCCGGCGATCAGGGCGACCGGAGACAGACGAGCTGGTGGCCAGGGCTGCTCTCATGCGCGCCGCTGACGTGGGCGACCCGGTCATGGGCCGCCTCGTCGCCCAGTACGGCGCGTCGGAGGCGGCGGCGGCGATCCGTGCACGCGCCTTGCCATCCGGCTTCGCCGCTCAGGAGGCCCGGCACGAGCGCCCGCCCGACCTGACCCGCCGCCTGAACGCCTGGTACGCCCGCCTGGCGACCGCCAAGCCCGCAGCCGACCTGGAATCAGGCGAGAAGGCCGGAGCCAGGTTGATCATTCCCGGCAGCCAGGAATGGCCTACCCAGCTGGACCAGCTGGGGCCGAGCCGCCCCCTCGGGCTGTGGTTGCACGGCACGGCCGACCTCCGCTTCGCGTGCCTCAAGTCCGTCGCCGTGGTCGGCGCCCGGGCCGCCACGTCATACGGTTCGCACATCGCGGCCCAGTTCGGTGTCGGTCTCAGCGAATCAGGCTGGACGGTCGTGTCAGGTGGCGCCTACGGCGTGGACGGGGCGGCCCACAAGGGAGCTCTGGCATCGGATGCACCGACGGTGGCCGTTCTGGCCTGCGGCGTGGACGTCTGCTATCCGAGCAGCCATGACACCCTGTTCGCGGCCGTCAGGGAGCGGGGGGTCGTGATCAGCGAGTGCCCACCGGGCGTCCATCCCACCCGGGCACGTTTCCTCATCAGAAACCGTCTGATCGCCGCCCTGTCGAGAGGCACCGTGGTGGTGGAGGCGGCGTTGCGCAGCGGCGCGCTCAACACGGCCGCCCATGCCCTGTCCCTCAACAGGCACTTGGGGGCGGTGCCTGGCCCGATCACTTCGAGCATGTCGGCCGGCTGTCACCGGCTCCTTCGGGAGCGCAAAGCGGTATGTGTGACGACCCCGGAGGAGATGATCGACCTCGTCGGCGTGATAGGCGACGATCTTGCTCCGCAGAGCCGGGTGGCCGCTGTTTCCAGGGACAAACTCAACGACTCCACCAAGAGGGTGCTGGACGCGGTCCCTGCCCGAGGCGGCGCCGGTCCAGCCTCCATAGCGGTTGCCGCGGGAGTCAGCCTGGATGTGACCTTGAGCGCGCTGGGCGGCCTGGCAGCCGCAGGCTACATAGAACGCGCCGCCAACGGCTGGCGCCTGCGCAAGCCGGCAACGAGCTATCGCAAGGCTCCCGAGTCAACTGCCCTACAACCCCCACCCACCGCGGAAGCCGCCGGACAGGCGGACGAACCTCCGTTTCCGGACGACCTGCCCGTGCCCTACCAGGCGGCGGGGAGGATGGACGCCTGACGGACGTGTCACGGTCCCTGACCCGCACCGCGTCACGGGGCGGGGCGGACATGGTGACGGCCATCGCGTGATCCTTGGAGGGTCTGCATCAAGACCGTGGGAGAGCACCGCGATGGCCGCACACAACAGTCTGGCGTGTGTCCACCGGAAGGCGAAGAGGACCACGCACCAGTGACTCCTACTTTTTGCTGACATAGTTGCGGATCATGACAATCGGTTGTTGAGGTTGCTCTCGGCGCATGAGGCGATGATGCGGGCAGTACGGAGCTCGTACCGGCGACGGCGAAGGGAGCCGTCACCATCGCCCGGACACGGCCGGCGACGGCGAGAGGGGAACCGTCACCGCTACGCGGACTCGGCCGGCGGGACGAAAGAGACGACGGGAGCACGACATCACGACCGGCGCAACCGAAGGGGCGCGGCACCTCAGCCAGCGCAAAGCAAGGGAAACGCGGCATCATGACAGCGCAACCGACGGCGCTCGGCACCGCGACATGACCGACACGAAAGATGATGGTGACGTGGAAGACATGGCCCGGACGGACGGTGTTACGTCGGCGAGCAGGGACGAAGCTCTGGCCGACTTCGGCCGATATCTGCGGCTGGAGCGTGACCTCTCACCACACACGGTCCGGGCTTATCTGACCGACATCGCCTCTCTGCTCGATCACATGGGCGGGCACCTCGACGGCCTGGACATCGGGGCTCTGAGGGAGTGGCTGGCCGGCCAGCACGAAGCGGGAAAGTCCAGAGCCACGCTGGCACGCCGAACCGCCTGTGCCCGCACCTTCACCGCCTACTGTCATCGTCGCGGCTGGCTGTCCACGGACCCCGGATTGTTGCTGGGCACCGCCAGGACACCCCGGTCACTGCCGTCCGTGCTCGACCAGGAGCAGGCGCAGGCCGTGATGGACGTCCCCGCCACCGCGGAGCCGAAAGAATTCCGCGATCAGGCGTTGCTGGAGTTGTTGTACGCCACAGGTGTGCGGGTGAGCGAGCTGTGCGCACTGGACGTCGACGATGTCGACCGTGACCGGCACGTCATCAGGGTTCTGGGCAAGGGGCGTAAGGAGCGTTCGGTGCCGTTCGGGCTGCCCGCTCTCCGAGCGCTGGACAAATGGTGTATTCATGGACGGCCGCTGTGGGCCCGAGCCAGGTCGGGGCCCGCGCTCTTTCTCGGTGTACGCGGGGGCCGCATCGATGCGGGAACCGTCCGGCGGGTGGTGCACGCGCGACTGGCCCAGGTCGATGGGGCGCCGGACATGGGGCCGCACGGTCTCCGGCACACCGCGGCGACGCACCTGCTGGAGGGTGGTGCGGACCTGCGTAGCGTTCAGGAGTTGCTCGGGCATGCGTCGCTGAACACCACGCAGATCTACACTCACGTCTCTATCGAGCGTCTGCGGGCGGCCTACCGGCAAGCGCATCCCAGGGCCTGAGCGAGCCCACTGGCGTGACGAGCGCGGGCTGCTTCACCGCCGCACCCGAGCAACACAACGACAGACCACCTGCTACAGCCCTTCGGGTCGCTGCCGTCTGGACGGATGCCGGTCACGGCACGTCAGGACCACGCCGGCTCAGCCCGAGGATCGCCCCGTTCCCAGGGGGCGTTGAGGGGCCACGCTCCCGTGGCGCGAGAGGTTGCGGAGGCGTCGCCTCTCACCGCGCGGTTACCCGGAGAAGCCCTCCTTGGGCATCTCCAGGTCTGCTTTGGCCAGCTCTTCGACGTTGACGTCCTTGAACGTGACGACCCGTACGTTCTTCACGAATCGGGCGGGCCGGTACATGTCCCACACCCAAGCGTCCTGCATCTTCACGTCGAAGAAGACGTCGCCGTTCTCCGCAGTGCGGACATCGAGATCGACCGAGTTGGTCAGATAGAACCGCCGCTCAGTCTCCACCACGTATGTGAACAAACCGACGACATCGCGGTATTCGCGGTAAAGCTGCAGCTCCATCTCGGTTTCGTACTTTTCGAGATCCTCTGCGCTCATCGCGGTCCTCCTGTCGTACCGGTCCCCCGGTTCGCCTGGTCAGGCAACCCCGGCCCCCATTTCATTTTCACCCATCCCCCTCGCCACCGTGACGAAGGAGTAACGGTGATCAGGACACGGACCATGCGTTTCCAGCGCCAGCCGGTGTCCTGGTGTGACATACCCCTTGTGCTCGGCGAAGCCGTACTGCGGGAAGCGCTCGTCCAGCGCGACCATCAGGCGATCCCTCGTCACCTTGGCCACGATCGACGCAGCCGCCACGCACGCGGCCACCTGGTCCCCCTTCCAGACGGCGAGCGACGGTGCGGGCAACCCGGGCACCGGGAAGCCGTCCGTCAGGATGTACTCAGGGTTACCGGACAACTGTGCGACAGCACGCCGCATTCCCGAAACGTTGCATTTGTGGAGACCTTTGGCGTCGATCTCCCCAGGTGGGATGGTCACGATGCCTACGTGGGCGACGCGCACGATCGCGTCGTAGAGCCGTTCGCGCACCGCCGGAGCGAGCAGTTTCGAGTCTCCCAGGCCGTCGACCGGCTTGCGCAGGATGACGGCCGCGACCACGAGCGGCCCCGCGCACGCGCCACGGCCGGCCTCGTCGACACCCGCGATGGGGGTGAGGCCGCGGCGGGCGAGCGCCCGTTCGTAGGCGTAGAGTCCGGAATCTCGCCGGACGACGCTGGGGCGAGGGCGGAACGCAACTGTCATGACAGAGGCAGCGTACGCCTCATTCGCCGCAAACCGCGACCGGAAGCGGATCTACTTGACCTTGTCGAAAGCCTCAGGCTGGGAGAAGAGATAGCCCCGCGACAGCGGCCAATAGCGCACCACAGCCTTGCCGATCACCGCGTCTTCCGAGATGAAACCGCCACCCGGCTCCTCCATGTGCGCCCGGGAGTCGGCCGAGGCGCTGCGGTGGTCGCCCATCAGCCAGAGCTTGCCGGCCGGCACCTTGACGTCGAACTTATCGCCGGAAGCGTAATCGTCCGGGTAGAGGTAGGAGGACTCGTCAAGCGGCTTGCCGTTGATGGTGATGCGCTTGTCGGCGTCGCAGCACTTGACGTGGTCGCCGCCGACCCCGATGACGCGCTTGATGGTGTCTTCGCCGTTCCAGCCCTTGAACACCACGATGTCGCCGCGCTCAGGCTTGCCAGAAAGCTTGTTGACGAAGATCCGGTCGTTGAGCTGCAGGGTGTTCTCCATCGACACGGACGGGATGTAGAACGACCCGACCACGAAGGCCTGCAGCAGCAGCGCGATGCCGATCCCCAGAACGAGCAGCAGCACCGTCTCGCGGAAACTGCCCTTCTTCTTCTCTTTGCCCACGCCCTCCGCCTTCTTGGTGACGGCCATCAGCGTTTCCTCCGCAGCCTGCGCCGAACCAGGACCAAGGGTACGGCCAGCCCGAACCCGGCGACCAGCGGTACGGACCCGCCGAGCGCGTGGAGCGCGGGTTGGGCGAATGTCTCGGGGATGTCTATCGAGGAGGCGCGGTCGAACGGCCACACGATCACGAACGCCCGTCCGATGACCTGGCCCACCGGAATGGATCCGCCGCCCGCGTCGCCGGTGTGGGCGCGGGAGTCGAGTGACACCGAGCGGTGGTCGCCCATGACCCACAGCCGCCCGGACGGCACCGTGACGTCGAAGAACTTGTCAGAGGGCACGTTGCCTGGATAGAGGTAGCTCTCCTCGTTGATGGGCGTGCCGTTGACGGTGATGCGGCCTTTGGAGTCACAGCACTTGACGTGGTCGCCGCCGATGCCGATGACCCGCTTGATGTAGTCCTTCTCGCCGGGGATGACGCCGAACGCCGTGCCGACCCAGCGGAAGAACGCCGCGACCGGGTTGGACGGCTCCTCCATCTGGAACTCGCCGTCCCAGGAATCGACGCCCGAGAAGACCACCACGTCGCCGCGCTCGATGTCGCGCGTGTGGTAGACGAGCTTGTTGACGAGAACCCTGTCGTTGGTCAGCAGGGTGTTTTCCATCGACTCCGACGGAATGTAGAAGGCCTGGACCACAAAGGTCTTGATGATCAGTGCCAGCACCAGAGCGACAACGACAAGAACAGGAAGCTCTTTCCAGAACGACCCCTTCTTCTCCTTTTTTCCGCCCTTAGCCGGCTTCTGAGTCTCTTCGGCGACCACGTCCACCTCGTCCTCGACAGGGCGGCGCGCCGCGCCGTGCTCCTGGCTCTCGCTAGTCATCGCTGACGAGCCTAGATGATGTCCTGGCTCGACAAGCCTGGACCGACGTTACACCCACGCACGAGTCGCTCCACATAAAGGAAACGGCCCCGTAAAGCCGAAAGGCCCGCGCCGTAGCGCGGACCTCGGAATGAGCAGGACTTACTTCGCGGGCGTCGTCTCGCGCTTCTCGCGGATACGGGCGGCCTTACCGCGCAGGTCACGCATGTAGTAGAGCTTCGCGCGGCGCACGTCGCCGCGGGAGACGAGCACGATCTTCTCGATGACGGGGCTGTGCACAGGGAAGGTGCGCTCGACGCCGACGCCATAGCTGACCTTGCGAACGGTGAAGGTCTCGCGGGCGCCGCTGCCCTGCCTGCGCAGCACGAAGCCCTTGAAGACCTGGATGCGGGAGCGGTTGCCTTCGACGACGCGTACGTGAACCTCGAGCGTGTCACCGGGGCGGAAATCCGGCACGTCGCTGCGCAGGGTCGCCTTCTCGAGCTCCTGGATCTTCGTGTGCATGAGAGCTGTCCTCAAGTCCTCGTGAGCACGCGGAGGTCCACCCGGCCATGGCTCGTGGCGGACACGCCTGCTGATGTGATGAAACCCAGGACCGTTTCCCGGGCATGACAGACCAACCACAACAGGTTGGCAGCGATTCAGTTTGCCATATCTTCGGGCTCGACGCGAAACGACAGCTCCTCGAGAAGTCTCCTGTCGTGCTTGTCGAGCGTCTCGGGGTCGAGCTCCGCCGCGAGTTCAGGCCGGTTTCGCACGGTACGGCGCAGCGCCTCATCTCGCCGCCATCTCGCGATTTTTCCGTGATGTCCAGACAGCAACACGTCGGGCACCTGACGCCCCCGCCAGACGGGAGGCTTGGTGTAGACGGGCCCCTCGACGAGGTTGCGCATGGCCCCTGGGGCGAAGGAGTCGTCGACGGCAGACTGGGCGTTGCCGAGCACACCTGGCAGCAGCCTGCCGACGGCCTCCACCATGACCAGCACCGCCACCTCGCCGCCGGCCAGCACGTAGTCGCCGATGCCGACCTCGTCGACCCGCAGCCGCCCGGAGTATTCCTCCACGACGCGCGAGTCGATCCCCTCGTAACGCCCGCACGCGAACAGCAGCCACGGCTCGCCCGCCAGCTCCTGCGCGAGCTCCTGGGTGAACGGCCGCCCGCTCGGGGTCGGCACGATCATCCGCGGCGTGCCGTCACCGATCACGGAGTCGATGGCCTCGCCCCACACCTCGGGTTTCATGACCATGCCGGGGCCCCCGCCGTAAGGGGTGTCGTCCACGGACTTGTGCACGTCGTGGGCCCAGTCGCGGAGCTGGTGCATGCGTACGTCGAGCGTGCCGCGCTCGCGCGCCTTGCCGATCAGCGAGACGTCGAGCGGCCCGAAGTACTCGGGAAAGATCGAGACGATGTCGATCCGCATCACAACAGGCCCTCCGGCGGATCGACGACCAGCCGTCCGGCCTCCACGTCGACCACGGGTACGAGGGCCTTGACGAACGGGATCAGCGCGTCGTCGGCACCGCGCCGGCGCACGACCAGAAGGTCCTGGCCGTGATGGAGCACATCGGTGATCTCGCCCACGGGCTCGCCGGAAGCGGTCTCGACCGCCAGGCCGATGAGCTGGTGGTCGTGGAACTCGTCGGGATCGTCGGGCGGCGGCACCTCGCCGGAGTCGATGACCAGCATGGTGTTGCGCAGATCTTCGGCCGCGTCACGGCCGGCGACCCCGGCGAACGACACCAGCAGCAGCCCTTTGTGCCAGCGGCGGCTCTCGACGACGAGCGGCCCTCGGCCTGCGGGATCGGTGGCGATCGACGTGCCGGGGGCGAAACGCAGCTCGGGATCGTCGGTGCGCACCTCCACGGTCACCTCACCGCGTACGCCGTGCGGACGGCCTATCCGGCCGACGACCAACTGCACGTGAATTCGCCCTTCCTCAACGCGAGCGCCCCCATCGGAAGGACCGATGAGGGCGCGCAAACCTGACGCTAACGGACTACTTCGTGCAGATCGAGCAGATCGACTCGCACGTACTTCCCGTCGGCCAGGGCGTTCACGACCGTGCGCAGCGCCTTGGCGGTGCGCCCGCCGCGTCCGATGACCTTCCCCAGGTCCTCGGGGTGCACCCGGACCTCCAGGACGCGCCCGCTGCGGATGCGGCGTGCGCGGACCCGGACATCGTCTGGATGTTCGACGATGCCCTTAACGAGGTGCTCGAGAGCCTCCTCGAGCACGTCAGGCCTCGCCCTCGGCCTGGGTCTCGGCGGGGGCCTCGGCCTCTTCCTTCTTCTTGGCCTTCTTCGGCGGCGTGGTGGCGGCCGTGCCGGTGTCGCCACCGGACAGCGCCTCCTTGGCCGCGGCCTCGTAAAGGGCGTGACGGTCAGGCGCGGGCTCAGCGACCTTGAGAGGCTCGGGGGCGGGCTCGCCCTTGAACTTCTGCCAGTCGCCGGTGAGCTTGAGGAGCTTGAGCACCGGCTCGGTCGGCTGCGCGCCGACGCCCAGCCAGTAGGCCGCACGCTCAGCGTTGATCACGATGCGCGAAGGGTTTTCCTTCGGGTGGTAAAGGCCGATCTCCTCGATCGCCCGGCCGTCACGCTTGGTGCGGCTGTCGGCGACGACGATGCGGTATTGAGCGTTGCGGATCATGCCGAGCCGCTTGAGCTTGATCTTGACTGCCACGGGTGTGGTCTCTCCTGCATTCGCATGTGGGTGAACGGCGCCTCGCCGAGTGGGGCACGACGGGACGACGCTCCAGGGACAGGCGTGTCCTGCGGGAGGTGAGAGGGCACCCGCCTGGTCACGGTGTTCCAACATGTCATTCTGCCAGATCGACGACACTGCCCACGACCGCCGGCGGCACGTCGCCGCAAAGGGTCGGCAAGCTCCCGGCCTCCCTTCCGTTACGGCCCCATCGGCCCTGGTATGCCCCCACCCCGCGCCCTTCACCACACCCTCATTCCGAGCGACCGGTGGACGGGCCTCGGGCAACCGCGGACGGCCCGGGCAACGGGCGAAGCCCGGACCGCCGCCGATCGGTCGGCCGGCAGGAGGTGCGCCGGTCGACGTGGTGGGTGGGCGAGGCGGGCGGCCAGGCCCGGCAGTCGGGATGACCGGGCCGGCCGGAGGCGTACCGGGCAACCCGGCCAGGGCGGCAACCCGGCCCAGGACGCGCCGGGCCAGGCGCTCGAAGGTGTGGCGAGCGGGCCGGGCGGAGCCGCGGTGATGGGCCCGCCGGGCCCGGGTGCGCACCGGCGGGAGCGGGGTTATTTCTGGCCGGGGAGCCGGAGCTTGGAGGGGTCGAAGCCGGGCGGCAACTCCACCCCCGGGGGCAGCTTGCCACCGAGGTTGCCCAGCACGCCGCCCTGCTTGGGCTCGGCGGGCGTCTCGGCGGAGGGCTTGCCCATGGCGGCCTTGCGCGGGTCGCCGCTGACGCGCCGCCCCTTCTTGGCCTTCTTCTGGGACTTGCCGCCCTTGCCGCGGCCGCCCCCGCCCGGCATTCCGGGCATGCCCATGCCGCCGGCCATCCGCTTCATCATCTTCTGGGCCTCGAAGAAGCGGGTCACCAGGTTGTTGACGGCGCTGACGGTGACGCCGGAGCCGGTGGCGATGCGGGCGCGGCGGGAACCGTTTATGATCTTGGGGTCCTGGCGCTCGGCCGGGGTCATCGAGCGGATGATGGCCGCGATGCGGTCGAGGTCGCGGTCGTCGATGGAGTTGATCTGGTCGCGCATCTGCCCCATGCCGGGCATCATGCCGAGCAGGTTCTTGATCGGCCCCATCTTCTGGACCATCTGCATCTGCTCGAGGAAGTCTTCGAGCGTGAAGTTCTCGCCCGAGGTGAGCTTGCCCGCCATCTTGGCGGCCTGCTCCTCGTCGAACGTCTTCTGGGCCTGCTCGATCAGGGTGAGGATGTCACCCATGTCGAGGATGCGGGAGGCCATCCGGTCGGGGTGGAAGGCGTCGAAGTCTTCCAGCTTCTCGCCCGTCGAGGCGAACATGATGGGCCGGCCGGTGATGTGCCTGACCGAGAGCGCCGCGCCGCCGCGGGCGTCGCCGTCGAGCTTGGTCAGCACGACGCCGTCGAAGCCGACGCCTTCCATGAACGCCTGCGCCGTCGTGACGGCGTCCTGGCCGATCATGGCGTCGACCACGAACAGGACCTCGTCGGGCTGGACCGCGTCGCGGATGTCGGCGGCCTGGCGCATCATCTCCTGGTCGATGCCGAGCCGGCCCGCGGTGTCGATGATGACGATGTCGTGCTGCAGGCGCCTGGCCTCGTCGATGGAGGTGCGGGCGACGCCGATCGGGTCGCCGACGCCGTTGCCGGGCTCGGGCGCGTAGACGGCGACCTCGGCGCGCTCGCCCACCACCTGGAGCTGCTGGACGGCGTTGGGGCGCTGGAGGTCGGCGGCGACCAGCATGGGCGCGTGCCCCTGCTCGCGCAGCCATCGGGCCAGCTTGCCCGCCAGCGTGGTCTTGCCCGCGCCCTGGAGGCCGGCGAGCATGATGATGGTCGGGGGAGTCTTGGCGAAACGGAGCCTGCGGGTCTCACCGCCGAGGATCCCGATCAGCTCGTCATTGACGATCTTGACGACCTGCTGCGCCGGGTTCAGCGCCTGGGAGACCTCTGCGCCGCGGGCGCGCTCTTTGACCTGGGCGACGAACGCCTTGACCACAGGGAGGGCGACGTCGGCCTCGAGCAGCGCGATGCGGATCTCGCGGGTGGTGGCGTCGATGTCGGCATCGGACAGCCGCCCCTTGGATCGGAGGGAGGAGAAGACCGATGTCAACCGGTCGGATAGCGTCTCGAACACGTGGTTGGCCAGTCCTCGAAGCGAAGGTACGTCTAAGGCTCCAGCCTAGCCGCTCTGCTAGCCGCTCCAGCCGGGC
The DNA here is from genome assembly GCF_052245635.1 of Nonomuraea sp. KM88. NCBI lineage: Bacteria > Bacillati > Actinomycetota > Actinomycetes > Streptosporangiales > Streptosporangiaceae > Nonomuraea > Nonomuraea sp. KM88. The sequence goes on from NZ_JBQQCC010000017.1 coordinate 79,540, forward strand.
ACGGCCATCCGAACCGTGAGCGCGTGTTCGACCAGGTTGATCAGCGTGGCCTTCACGGAGTCCTTCGACCTGGCGTCCAGGCGCACCATCGGGATGTGCGGGGCCAGGGTCAGGGCGTCGCGGACCTCGGCGTCGCTGTGGGCGTACTGGCCGTCCCAGCCGTTCACTCCCACGATGAACGGCAGTTGCGCCTCCTCGAAGTAGTCGATGGCGGGGAAGCTGTCGGCCAGGCGGCGCGTGTCGACCAGCACCACCGCACCGATCGCACCCCGCACCAGGTCGTCCCACATGAACCAGAACCGATGCTGCCCGGGCGTCCCGAACAGATACAGGATCAGATCACGATCCAGCGAGACCCGGCCGAAGTCCATCGCCACGGTCGTCGTCGACTTCAACGGCGTCATGCCCAGATCGTCGATGCCCTTGGAGGCATCCGTCATGACGGCCTCCGTGGTCAACGGCATGATCTCCGACACCGCACCGACGAACGTCGTCTTGCCCACCCCGAAGCCCCCGGCCACCACGATCTTCGTCGAGGTGAGGCCGGGACTAGAGCCTGCGAAGTCCACTGAGCACCCTTTCCAGCAGGTTGACGTCCGGCCTACCCTCATCCAGCTGCGGTTGGTGCACCCGGACCAGACCTTCGGCCGCCATGTCAGCGATCAGAACACGCACCACGCCGAGCGGGATCCGCAGCAACGCCGAGACCTCGGCCACCGATCTGACCTGGAGGCAGAGCTGGCTGATGGCCTTGTACTCGGGCGTGATGTGCGAGAACTCCCGGTGTTCGGCCGTGGCCGAGGACACGAGGGCCTCCATCGCCAGCTTGACCCTGGGCGCGGTCCGCCCGCCCGTGACGGCGTAGGGCCGCACCGGCGAGGCGGGATCGCTGCTGGAGGGCTGCGGAGGAGGTGGGGGCTCCCAGCTGCCGCTGTTGTGGGAGTTCCAGCCGCCACTGTTGGAGTTCCAGCTGCCGCTGTTCCATCGGGGGTCTGTCACCTACATCACCTGGTCTGGCTGGCGCGCAGCTCCGCACGCACAGCCGGAGTCAGCACCTGACCGGCGCGATCCACCATCAGCGTCATCTGGTACGCCACCAACCCCATGTCACAATCCGGAGCCGCCAACACAGCCAGACACGAACCATCACTGACCGACATGATCAGCATCAACCCACGCTGCATCTCCACGATCGTCTGATTGACCGCACCCCCCTCGAACACCCGCGCCGCACCCTGCGTCAAACTCACCAGACCCGACGCGATCGCCGCCAGCTGATCCGCCCGATCAGCCGGAAAACCCGACGACGCCGCAAGCGGCAACCCGTCGGACGAAACCACCACCGCGTGCGCGACCCCGGGAACGGAGTTGACGAAATCGGTGATTAACCAATCCACCCCGCGTGCCGACTGGCTCAGGTCACTCATGACCGCTCATCCCTGCTTTCAACACTCCTGGGGCCGGAGGGATACGTCCTGCCCTCGCTGATGTCATCACGTGCCGCCCGGAACCCCTGCTGGAAGCTGGAGAGCCGGCTGCGCACCCGCTCCGGCGAGACCGCGGGCATCGGCGCGACGCCTTTCGGCGCGGAGACTGTGTCGGCGGAGCCGGGCACCAGGTTGGCCTTGGGCACCCGCTTGGGCAGCCCGGCGGCCGTGGCGCCGTCGCGTGCGGGCTCGACGACGGCTTCGGCGGCGCTCCAGCCGGCGTCGGCCTTGGCGGAGCCCCAGGTGGCGTCGCTGTCAGGGCCGTGCTCGAACCAGGCCGACTCGACCGAGGCGAAGATCGGCAGATATTCGTCGCCGGCGGAGGCGGGCTGCACGGCGGGCATCGGACCTGTCGCGGCGGACTCGGTCTCGGGGAAGTCGTACCTTCCCGCGTCGGGGTCCGGTCTGCCGGCGTTCGCCCGTTCGCCGGTGGGCCGCTGCGGCAGCGGGTTGCTGCTGCTCATCCAGTTGCCGGGCGGGCTCGCGGGGTTGCGCGAGGGGACCCAGACGTCGGCGGTGTCGTAACCGCCGCCGTTGTTGCGCGGATCGGAGGGCCAGCCGGAGTCCATGCTCCCCCTGGGAGAGAAGGACGAGGGCTGCGACGAGAACGACGGTTGCGACGGGAACGACGGCTCTGAGGGGAACGACGGGTGCCCGGGCCCCGGCTGGTAGCTTCCGCCCGCGCCCCACTGGGGGACGGGCGGCTGTCCCGTGGGCTGACGGGCGGCGCCGAAGCCCTCGTCGAACGAGATGCTGTCCTGCTGGCCCATGCCGTTGTTCGCGGGGGTCGGGCCGTACGAGGGGGCCTGCGAGCCCAGGAGCGCTTCCGGCATGAGGACCATGGCGGTCAGCCCGCCGGAGCCGTGGGGGCGCAGCTGCACCCGGATGCCGTGGCGGTGCGCCAGGCGGGCGACCACGAACAGGCCCATGCGCCGCGACACCGACACGTCCACGGTGGGGGCTTCCACGAGGCGCTCGTTGGCCTGGGCCAGTTCGTCGGGGGTCATGCCGATGCCGGAGTCGGTGATCGACAACATCACGCCGCCACCGTCGATCCTGCTGCCCGACACCGTCACCCGCGTCTCGCGCGGCGAGAACGACAGAGCGTTCTCCACCAGCTCCGCGATCAGGTGGATGACGTCGTTGACCGCCTGACCGGCCACCGACACCCCGTCGGGCACCTGCAACACGACCCGCTCGTAGTTCTCCACCTCCGAAAGCGAGGCGCGGGCGACGTCGACCAGCTTGACCGGCTGGCTCCAGCGGCGCGGCGGGTCCTGCCCCGCCAGCACCAGCAGGTTCTCGCTGTTACGCCGCATACGCGTGGCCAGGTGATCCAGCTTGAACAAGTTCCCGAGCCGCTGCTCGTCCTGCTCACCCTGCTCCAGACCGTCGATCAACGTGATCTGCCGCTCCACCAGCGTCTGGCTACGCCGCGACAGGTTCACGAACATCGCGTTCACGTTGCTCCGCAGCCGCGCCTCCTCGCCCGCCAGCCGCACCGCCTCACGGTGCACCTCGTCGAACGCCCGCGCGACCTCACCGATCTCGTCGTTGGAGGCGACTCCGATCGGGGTCACGGGCCCGATCGAGCCTTCGCCGCTCTCACGCAGCTGCTTGACGGTCTCCGGCAGGCGGCGGCCGGCGATGAACAGCGCTTCCCTGCGCAGCCTGCGCAGGGGGCCGCTCAGCGAGCGGGCCATGAAGACGGTGACCAGCAGCACGAGGAGGAGCAGGGCGGCGATCACGCCACCGACGATCACGGCGTTCTGCTGCTCCGCGCCTTCCAGTGTGCGGCTGCGCAACACGATGGAGTCGGCCGTCTGCTGCTCGACGGAGCGCATCCCGTCGATGGTCTCGCTGATGGCGTCGAACCACGCCTTGCCGTCGCGGGTGAGGCCGAGCCTGCGGTCGCGCAGGGGCAGGCCGTCGTCCTGCAGGAGCAGGGCTCGGGCCAGCAGGACCTCGGCGCGGTCCACGGACCGGCCGCTTACGGAGTCGTCGTACGCCTGGCGGAGCTGGAGGGAGACCTGCGACTTGAAGGTGGCGAGCTCGCTGTTCCGCTGGGCGCGGGCGGCGATGAAGGCGTCGAGCTCGGCCTTGCCGAACTCGCCGGTGGCCAGGGCGGCGACGAGCAGCGCGCGCTGGGTGGAGACGTACTGCTTGGCCCGGGCCAGGGCGGCGAAGCCGGACACGCTCGCGGACAGTTCCTTGTCGACCGCGCCCTGGTCGATCTTGTCGTTCAGCGAGAGGAGGTCGGAGATGGTCCGGTCGTAGAGCTCGATGACGGAGTTGACGTCGAGCTGGGAGGCGACCGCGGTGTCTCGCGAGGTGGCGAGCTCGTCGAAGCGGTTCTTGATGCGCAGGGCCTCGGGGGCCGCCGAGTTGTCGGAGGACATGAGGGTCTCGATGCCCGGCTTGACCTCGGCGACGAGCTTGTCGACGTTCTCGTACTGGGCCGCGACGTCCGCGGGGGCCTTCTCGTCGCCGGATGTCCGGCGTCCCAGGGCGACGAACCGGGCGGTCAGGTCACGTTCGCGCTCGACCTCGTGGGCGAGGGCGGTCAGCCGGCTCGCGAGCACGGCCACCTCGTTGACCTGGGCGTACTCACCGGCGGTGGCGATCGAGGTGGTGACGCGCAGGCCACCGAACACGAGTGCGGCCAGGGTCGGGATGATGACGATGACCAGCAGCTTGGAGCGCACTCGCCAGTTGCGTATGGAGAAGCGAGATCCCGCCTGGCGTTTGTCGACCGCGTCCACGCCGTCCGGCTCGGACTTCTCTGGCCCACGGGGGCCTTGTCGGGGGGCTTCTTCTGTTAAGCCCTGTTCGCCGCCCGTAGGGGGGATCACAGTCTTCACTTGCCTCCGCAACCTCTCCTCGGATGGCCTGGTGCACGTAGATCACGTCATTACGCATGTTTGCCATGTGACGCCGACGCACCCTTGGGGCGAGAGCTAATTGGAGCACATCTACCTGAGATCGGCCAATACCGCAAAGATCACAAGCAACACACGGCTCAGCATTTTACGCAATTCACCACACCTGCCCCAACGGTCCCACGTCAAGGACTCCAGATTTCCCGACAAACGGACAAACCACCGCAAAATACCATATATGTGGATATATCTTGTTAATTTCCGGCGTTCCAGGTGACCTGGTAAGCATGGCCTGCGCTAAGGTGCCAGCGTCGTTGAACACCCCCGTTCGCACTCACCCCCCGGTTCAAAGGAGACCCGCAATGCGGTTCGGTGCATTAGGGCGTACTGCCCTGGTTGGGCTTGTGGCCACCCTCGTCATCACTGGGTGCTCCGGTTCTGACGACAAGGCCGAGGGCTCAGGCGCCGACGCCGGTATGAAGACCGACCTGCTGATCGGCCAATATCCCGGCGCGGACTCGGCGCCGCTGTTCATCGCCATGGAACGAGGCTTCTTCAAGGAAGAAGGCCTCACCGTCAAGCAGGAGCCCATCCAGGCTCCGCAGCAGGTCCTGGGAAAGCTTTCGAATGGCGCCATGGACGTCGTTCTCGGTAGCTACGCCACCATCCTGACGATCCAGGAACAGGGCACCGAGAAGTTCAAGTACATCGCCGACTCCTACCAAGGCGCGCAGGGCGCGTTCGGCATCATGGTGAAGAAGGACTCCCCCATCAAGAAGGTCGCCGACCTGAAGGGCAAGAAGGTCGGCGTCAACGCCTTGAAGGGCCTGGGCGTCCTCACCATGAACCCGCACTTCAAGGTTGCCGGCCTCGACCCCAACAAGGACCTCACTTATGTCGAGGTCCCGACGACCAACTGGCTCTCCTCGCTCGACAAGGGCGACGTGGACGCCGTCTGGATGACCGACCCCTACGTCAGCCAGGCGAAGAAGGAGCTCGGGGCCACCATGCTGGTGGACACGATGTCGGGCCCGACCGAGGGTCTGCCGATCACCGGCTGGGCCGCCACGGAGAAGTGGGTCGCCGACAACCCCAAGACGCTGGCGGCGTTCCAGCGGGCGATGGCCAAGGCGCAGAACATCGCGGCCACCGACCGTAGCGCGGTGACGAAGGTCCTGCCGACCTTCACCCAGATCCCGGCAGAGACCGCCGCCACGATCAACCTGGGCGCCTACCCGACCTCGCTGAGCGCCGAGCGCATCCAGCGGGTGGCGGACCTGATGCTCGACTCGAGCATGCTCAAGAAGGAGATGGACGTGAAGTCCATGATCTACACGGCTCCCACCCAGGGATGACGGCTACAGTCACACCGGCGCGGCGCGAGCGGTCCCCGCTCGCCCGCGCCCGGCTGGTCAAGTACGCCCGCCACGCCGCAGGCGTGGCGGGCTTTCTGCTGCTGTGGCAGGTCCTCGGCGCGTCGGGCGCGATCAAATGGCTGCCGCCGGCCGTGGACACGCTGGCCAGGACCGTCGCACTCGCCGTCGACCCGGAGTTCCTCGACCACCTGCTGGGCACCATCACCGCCGCGATCGTCGGGCTGCCGCTCGCCGTCCTGGTCGCGGTCCCCATCGGCCTGGTGCTGGGAACTGTCCCGGTGATCGAGGAGATGACCCGGGTGTTCGTCGAGTTCCTGCGGCCGATCCCGTCCGTGGCGCTGATCCCGCTGGCGCTGTTCTTCTTCCCCTCCGAGCTCAACGCCAAGGTCGCGCTCATCGTCTTCGCCGCGTCCTGGCCCATCCTGATCAACACCATGTACGCCATGCGTGACGTCGACCCGGTGAGCAAGGAGACGCTGCGCACGTTCGGGTTCGGCGCCGGAGCCGTGTTGTGGCGGGTGTCCCTGCCGAGCGCGGCGCCCTTCATCGCGACGGGGGTGCGGCTCGCCGCGTCCATCACGCTCATCCTGGCGATCAGCGTGGAGTACATCGTGGGCGGGTCGACCGGCATCGGCAGTTTCCTCATCCAGGCGAGCACGGGCATCGGCGCCGACGCCATGATCGACGTCCTGGCCGCCCTGCTGTGGGCGGGTTTCCTCGGGCTCGTCGTCAACACCGTGCTCGTACGGGCCGAGCGGCGTCTGTTCAGGTGGCGAACGACATGATGCGCACCTTGCTGAAGCGGCTGTGGCTGATCCCCGTCGTCCTCTGCGGCTGGGAGCTCCTGGCACGCTCTCTCGACATCGCGTACCTGCCGGAGCCGAGCCTGATCGTGACGCGGATGTACGAGATGTGGTTCTCCGGGCCGTACATCCTCACCGAAGAGGCCGTCGACAACTTCGTGCCCAGCCTGGTCAGGGTGACGGGTTCGTGGGCCGTCGCGGTGGTCGTCGGCGTGGCGCTCGGCGTCGCGCTGGGCAGGACCGCCTGGCTGGCCGACGTCGTGCAGCCGCTGGTGGAGTTCGCCCGCGCGGTGCCGCCGCCGGTCATGCTCCCCCTCTTCCTCGTGCTCTTCACGATGGGCACCCAGGTGCAGGTGGCGACGATCGTCTTCGGCATCATCTGGCCGATCCTGCTCAACTCCATCGACGGCGCACGCAGCGTGGACCGGCTGAAGGTCGAGACCGCCACCGTGTTCGGCGTGCCGGCCTCGCTCAGGCTCTTCCGCATCATCCTGCCCTCCGCGGCGCCGAAGATCTTCGCGGGCCTGCGCCTGAGCGTCTCGCTGGCGCTGATCCTCATGGTCATCTCCGAGCTCAAGGGCAGCACCGAGGGGATCGGCTACCTGCTCAGCCTGGCCAACAGCAACGCCGACATGCCGGCCATCTGGGCGGGCGTGCTGGTGCTCGGCGTGCTCGGCTTCGTCCTCAACTCCCTGTTCCTGATGGTCGAGCGGCGCGTGCTGGCCTGGCACCGCGACGCCCACCGCATCGCTTGATCGCTTGATCGCCTAATCGCTAGGAGAGACACTCCCCCGTGACCGAGCTGCTGCTGAAGAACGTCAAGGTCGTCACCCACGAGCACGACGAGCCCGTGGCGGCGGACATCGCCGTCGAGGGCGGCCGCATCGTCCGGGTGGGGCCGGGGCTGGCCGGAGCCGGCGAGGTGATCGACGGCGGCGGCAGGCTGGCCTTCCCCGGTGTCGTGGACGCCCACCAGCACTGGGGCATCTACAACCCGCTGCCCGAGGACACCGAGTCGGAGAGCCGGGCGAGCGCGCAGGGCGGCGTGACCACCGCGCTCACCTACATGCGGACCGGCCAGTACTACCTCAACAAGGGCGGCCCCTACGCCGAGTTCTTCCCCGAGGTGCTCAGGCAGGCCGAGGGCCGGGCCTACGTCGACTACGGATTCCACCTGGCGCCCATGTCGAGCGGGCACATCGACGAGCTGCCCGACCTGGTCGAGCGGTTCGGGGTGCCGTCGTTCAAGATCTTCATGTTCTACGGCGGGCACGGGCTGCACGGGCGCTCCGACGACCAGCGGGCGTTCCTCATGCTGCCGGAGGGCGAGCGCTACGACTACGCGCACTTCGAGTTCGTGATGCGCGGGGTGCAGGCGGCCAGGGAACGCCTGCCCGAACTGGCCGGCGAGATCTCGTTGTCGATGCACTGCGAGACGGCCGAGATCATGACCGCGTACACGAAGCTCGTCGAGGAGGCGGGAGAACTGAGCGGGCTGGCCGCCTACAGCGCCTCCCGCCCCCAGCACTCCGAGGGGCTGGCCGTCTTCATCGCCTCCTACCTCGCCCACGAGACCGGGCTGGCCAACGTCAACCTGCTGCACCTGTCGTCCCGCAAGGCCCTGGACGCGGCCGTGCGGATGGCGGCGACGTTCCCGCACATCGACTTCCGCCGCGAGGTCACGATCGGTCACCTGCTGGCCGACGTCGACACGGCCAGCGGCCTCGGAGCGAAGGTGAACCCGCCGATCAGGCCGCGCGAGGACGTCGAGGCGCTGTGGGAGTACGTGCTCGACGGCACCGTGGACTGGGTCGTCAGCGACCACGCCTGCTGCCGCGACGAGCTCAAGTTCGGCGATCCGCGCGACGACGTCTTCGTGGCCAAGGCCGGGTTCGGCGGGGCGGAATACCTGCTGCCCGGCCTGATCACGGAGGGTCGCCGCAGGGGCCTGCCGTACGGCAGGATCGCCGCGCTGACCTCCTGGAACCCCGCCAGGAGGTACGGTCTGCGCACCAAGGGCACGATCGCCCCCGGTTTCGACGCCGACATCTGCCTGGTCGACCCCGCGAGCACCTGGACGGTCCGGGCGCAGGACTCGGAGTCGACGCAGGAATACACGCCGTTCGAGGGTTTCGAGCTGACGGCCAAGGTGACGGACACGTTCGTGCGCGGCAACCGCGTGCTGGACGCCGGCAAGGTCGTGGGCCGTCCGGTGGGACGCTACGTGTCCCGGCCCGCGTGAGCTTTCACGCGCGCGTGCCCGTGGCGTAACGCACGGTGCGGGCCAGCAGGAAACCCTCCTGGGGCAACGACGCCTCCAGCGCGGCCCTGGCCTCGGGGCGCAGCGACTCGGGGATGCTCTCCAGCGAGGCCCTGCGGGCGGCGGACCAGAGCCAGTCCCACACCTGCCCGGCCCCGACGGTCACCTCGAACACCACGTCCGCGCACTCGACGTCGCCCAGCCCGCCCTGCTCGAACAGCCCGGTCAGCTCGCCTGGCGCGCCCAGGGTGTGGTGGAACGGCGCGCTGCCCGCCCCCGTGGTGTAGGGCGCCAGCGCCCGTTCCACCAGCGCGAACAGCTCGGCCTCGGCGGGGCTCGACCGGACCAGCAGGCTGGCCGCCAGCCGCCCGCCCGGCCGCAGCAGCCCGGCCATGGAGCGCACGGCGGCGGGCGGGTCGGGCAGGAAATAGAGCATCATCCCCGCCAGCACGATGTCGAACCGCTCGCCCGGCAGCAGGTCCTCGGCGTGCTCCGCGTCGCCGAGCACGACGGCCGCCTGGCTGAGGCCGTGGCGCTCCACCTCGGCGGTGGCGGCGGCCACCATCCCGGGTGCGAGGTCGAGACCGACGACCCGGCCTGTGGGGCCGACGGCCTGGGCGGCCGGCACGAGCGAGGCGCCGGTGCCGCACCCGGCGTCCAGCACGTGGTCGCCGGGGCCGGGGGCGGCGCGGCGTACGAGCTCGGCGGCGACGGGCGTGAAGAACGGCACGCCGACGCGTTCGTAACTGCCGGACGCGCGGTCGAACACGCCGGCCATGTACTCCTTGGCATCCATCAGCTTCCTCGCAATCAGCAGGCACGCGGCCCGGGGGGCGCCGTGCGGTCGGTCCGATGATCAGATGTGCCGGACCCGAGCTTGCCATGCCCATAGCTGATCGACAAAGGGCGAGTCAGGAGAGATCGGCTACCGTAGGCTCGACATCCTGACGACCCTCTGGGCACCCCCTTGTCCCCCAGAAAGGCAGAAGCGATGAAGCTGGCCAGGATACTAGCCGCAGGCATGGCGATCGCCCTCTCGCTGAGCGCGTGCGGAGGGGGCGGCGAGAGCGGTGACGGCGGCACCGCGGCTCCTGGAGGCTCCGCGGGCGGCCTGGAGAAGACCCATCTGCTGGTCGGTGTGGTGCCGGTCCCGTCGTCGGCGCCGCTGTTCATCGCGGAGAAGCGGGGCTTCTTCAAGGAGGAGGGGCTGACCGTCAAGACGGAGATCATCCAGGCTCCGCAGGCGGTCATGCCGAAGATCCTCAACGGCAGCATGGACGCGTTCCTGACGAGCTACGTGTCCCTGATGGCGATCAACGACTCCGGCGCGGCCACGCTCAAGCTCTTCCAGCACAGCCAGGAGGCCGCGCCCAACGTCGCCGGCGTCGTGGTGGCCGAGGGCTCGCCGATCAAGTCGGCCGCCGACCTCAAGGGCAAGACGATCGCGGTCAACGTGCTGAAGGCGCTCGGGCAGACGCTGACCAACGCCCACCTGCAGGAGGCCGGGCTCAAGCCGGACGACGTCAAATACGTCCCGGTGCAGTTCGCCGACCAGATCAGCGCGCTGTCCTCGGGCAAGGTCGACGCCGCCTGGCTGGTCGAGCCGTTCCTGACCGCGGCGAAGAAGGACGGCGCCACCCAGATCATCGACACCACCGACGGCGTCACCGCCGGCGTGCCGATCGACGGCTGGGGCGTCACGGAAGACTGGCTGGCCAAGAACCCCAGGACCGCCGCCGCCTTCCACCGCGCCCTGGCCAAGGCCCAGCAGATCGCGGGCGAGGACCGCAAGGCCATCGACGAGGTCGTGCCGACGTACACGCAGATCCCGGCCGACGCGGCGGCGGCGATGACGCTCGGCACGTTCTCGCTCGAGGCCGACAGGGCCGGTGTGCAGAAGCTCGGCGACCTGCTGCACGGCTACGGCTACCTCAAGTCCAAGGTGGACGCGGCGCAGCTGTTCGCGCCGCTGGGCGGATGATCGATCGGCGGATCGCGCGGGCCGCGCTCGGCGCGCTCGGCGTGGCGGGCTTCCTCGCCGTCGCCGAGGCGGCCGGGCGCGTCGGGCTCGTCCCCGACGTGCTGCCGTACACGTCGCAGGTGCTGGTGACGGCGGCGCGGCTGCCGCTGGAAGCGCAGTTCAGGGCCGACGTGCTGGCCACGCTGGAGGCGTGCGCGAGCGGGCTGGCGATCGCGATCGCGGTCGCCGTGCCCGCCGGGTTGCTGCTCGGGACGGTGCCGTTCGTGGAGCGGTCGGTACGCCCGCTGGTGGAGTTCCTGCGGCCGATCCCCTCGGTGTCGCTCATCCCCCTGGCCATGTTCCTGTTCCCGGTGAGCCACGACGCCAAGGTCGCGCTCATCGTCTACACCTGCTCGTGGCCGCTGCTGATCAACACCCTGTACGGCCTGGGCGACGTCGACCCGCTGGCCAAGGAGACCCTGCGCAGCTTCGGCTTCGGGCCGCTGGCCGTGGCGCTGCGGGTGAGCCTGCCGAGCGCGGCGCCGTTCATCGCCACCGGCGTGCGCATCGCCGTGTCCGTCACCCTGATCGTGGCGGTGAGCGTGGAGCTGCTGGCTCCCGGTGGCGGCGGGATCGGCGCGTTCCAGTCGCTGGCGGGCAGCGCCAACCGGGCCGACCGCATGCTGGCCGCCCCGCTGTGGGCCGGGGTCATCGGGCTGGCCGCCAACGTGCTGTTCACGTCCGCCGAGCGCCGCCTGTTCCGCTGGCACCGGGCGCGCGCGGGAGAGCCGTCATGACCGTCGCCGCCCGCCGGCTGGTGTGGTACTGGCTGCTGCCCGTGGCCGTGCTCGGCTGGGAGCTGGCCACCCGCTCGGCGGACGCACCTTACTTCCCGCCGCCGTCGCGGATCGTCGTACGGCTGCACGAGATGTGGTTCTCGGGCCCGCCGTCGCGGGCGTTCCTCACCGACGAGGCCGTCGCCGACCTGCTGCCGAGCCTGGCCAGGCTGTTCGCCGGGTGGGCGGTGGCGTGCGCGGCGGGCGTGCTGGTCGGCGTCGCGCTCGGCCGCTCGTGGCTGCTGTCGGCCCTGGTCGAGCCGCTCGTGCACTTCGGCCGCTCGGTGCCGCCGTCCACGCTGGTGCTGGTGTTCCTGGTGCTGTTCAAGATCGGCACCCCGATGCAGCTGGCCTCCATCGTGTACGGCGTCATCTGGCCGGTGCTGATCAACTCCATGGACGGCGCCCGCCACGTCGACCGCCAGTACATCGAGACCGGCGTCGTCTACCGGCTGGGCCCCTGGCAGCGGCTCGTCCGCGTCATCCTGCCCGCCGCCTCCCCGAAGATCTTCGCCGGGCTGCGGCTGAGCGTGTCGCTGGCACTGATCATGATGGTGATCTCGGAGCTCGTCGGCAGCAGCGAGGGCATCGGGCACCGCATGCTGGAGGCGCAGAGCCAGTTCGACATCCCGGCCATGTGGGCGGCGATCGTGCTGCTCGGCCTGCTCGGCATCGCCCTCAACGCCGCGTTCCTGGGCGTCGAGCGGCTCGTGCTCTCCTGGCACCGCGGCGTCAGGGCCTAGCGTCGCCGTACAGCCGCTCGATCGCCTCGATCTGCCTGGTCGTGAACCAGGCCCGGTCGCGCGGCCCGGCCGCCAGGCCGCCGGGCCGCTCGCCGTCGTGGCGGGCGTACTCCTCGGCCCACAGGCCGGTCTTCACGCGGCTGAGCAGGTTGCCCATCCCAGGCCGCCGCCGGTGCCGGCGCAGCGCCGTCAGGTCCAGTTCCGCGGCGGCCACCAGCGACTCGCCCGCACCCGCCAGCGCCAGCGCCCGGCCTTCGTGGTCGATCACCTCGGATCCGCCGTTGGTGGAGTCTCCGGGGATCGCGATGCCGGACAGGCCGCCGCTGTTGGCCGAGACGACGTAGGCGTGGTTCTCGGCGGCCCTGGCGCGGCGGGCGATCGCCTTGGGCGTCAGCGCCGGCGAGGACGCCTCCGACGTGGGATGGCAGAAGACCTCGGCACCGCGCAGGGCCAGCGCGCGGGCCAGCTCCGGCACGAGGACCTCCTCCGAGGCGAGCACCGCCAGGTTGCCGATCTCGGTGCGGGCCACCGGCAGCACCCCGTCGATGCCGTAGACGTCGAGGTACCGCTCCCACACGTCGTACGGGGTCGGCGTGAACATCGAGTGCAGCCGGCGGTAACGCAGCACCGCCTCCCCCTGCGGGGAGAGGATCACCGACGCCTGGAAGTACAGCTCGGGGAAGTGCTCGTCGCGCTCGTACGCGTTCACGCACAGGAACAGCTCGTGCCGCGCGGCGATCTCCCCGAGCGCTCGGTATTCGGGGCCGCCAGGGTCGAGAGCGGCCCGTTCGCGCCACTCGGCGAAGCTCTCGCGCATGGGGAACCCGGTCAGCACGTATTCCGGCAGCACCACCAGGCGCAGGCCGGGCCCGAGCCACGCCGCCGAGCCGCGAACCCGCTCGGCGATCCGGTCGACGGCGGCGGCGATCTCGGCCCGCGGGTCGGCGGCCGCGTTGACGGCGCGGGTCCGCACCTGCAGGGCGAGCGCGGTGTAGGCGGTCATTCAGCCGACCCGCCGCTCGTTGATGAGGGTACGGCGCACGCACACACCGTCGCGGATCCACTGCCAGACCCTGCTGCGGGTGTCGCCCGTCCCGCTCAGCACGATCAGCTCGAACAGCCGCAGGTCCTCCCCTTCCGCCTTGAACTGCCAGCGCAGGTAGATGGTGGACTCGTCCAGCTCCCAGAACTCGCCCTTGAGCCGGTCGGTGTCGAACCCGCAGCGGCCGCCGCCGAGATGGCGGCCGGGGAACTCGTGCACCTCCACCCGGCCGTCGTCCCAGGTGTAGCGGTTGGTCTGGTGGTAGGTGGCGTCGCCGACGATGGCGCAGGTCATCTCGACGCGGTGCCGGTCGAGCACGGCGCCGCCGGGGTCGACGTGCACGTACTCGCCCTCCCACCGGCCCTCGTGCCGCGCCAGCAGCGGCATGTCCTCGCGAAGTCCCACGCTCACTCCTTCTCCAGCGGATGCCACCACGGGTCGGCGGCCGGCGACCGGTTCACCAGGAACGCCCGGCGGCGCAGGAACCGGCGGATCGAGGCGGCGCCCATGCGCGAGCGGCCCAGGCCGGACAGCCCGAACGAGTCCTTCTCGCCTTCGTGCACGAGAGCGGTCAGCGAGGCGTCGTTGATGCTGACCGCCCCCACGCGCAGCCGGGCCGCCACCTCCATGGCGTCCTGCTCCGAGGCGGCGAAGACGGCGGCCGACAGCCCGTAGACGGAGTCGTTGGCCAGGGCCACCGCCTCCTCGGCGCCGGCCACGGCCATGACCGGCAGCAGCGGGCCGAACGTCTCCTCCGTCATGACCCGCATCTCGTGGGTGACCCCGGACAACACCGTGGGCCGGCACCAGTGGCCGCCGCCGTGGCGTTCGATCTCCCCGCCCGTGTGCACGATCGCGCCCCTGGCCGTCGCGTCGGCCAGCTGCGCGGCGATCACCTGCTCGTGCCCCGGCCGGATGAGGGGACCTATCGGGCCGCCCTCGCACGTCAGGCCCACCCTGGCGGCCTTGCTCGCGAGCAGGTCGAGGAAGTCGTCGTGGACGTCGTGCTCGACGTAGACCCGCTCGATCGACTGGCAGGACTGCCCGGCGTTGGCGGTGCCGCCCCACAGGATCGCGGACGCGGCCCGGTCGAGGTCGGCGCCGGCCAGCACGATCGCCGGGTCCTTGCCGCCCAGCTCCAGGAACGCGGGCACGAACGCGCGGGCCGCCGCCTCGGCCACCCGCCGCCCCGTCTCGACGCTGCCGGTGAACACCACGGCGTCCACCATTCCCACCAGCGCCGCACCGGTCTCGCCGTCGCCCTCGACCACCCTCAGCGGAAGTTCGGGAGGCACCAGCCGCATCAGCGGCTCGATGAACCGCGGCGTCACCTCGCTCGGCTTGACCAGCACGGAGCAGCCGGCCGCCAGCGCGGGAGCCGCGTCGATGAGGGCCATGAGCAGGGGCAGGTTCCACGGGCTGAGCACGCCCACGAGATCGTAGGGGACCATGTCACCGCCCACGACGATCCCCGGCGCCGACGCGGCGAACGGCTCGGGCGGCGCCAGCAGCGCGGGAGCCTCGCGGGCCCAGCGCCCGACCAGGTCAGCGGCGAGCCGCCGTTCCAGCGACGACTCCCCCACCCGACCGGTGTCGGCCACCAGCGCGGCCAGCAGGTCGTCGTCGGCCGCGAGCGCGGCGGCGAACGCCGACAGGACCTCACTCCTGTCCGCCCTCCGCCAGCCGCCGGCGCGCTCGCGCAGTTCGGCCGCCAGGTCCGCCAGCTGCGCGGGCGTGGCGGGCACGAGCTCCCGCTCGGCCCAGCCGGTGAGCGGGTTGCGTACGGTGCTCATGACCGGCCGTTGGCGGCGCACCAGGCCGCCCAGGTGGTGGCGCCCTTGCCGAGCTGCTTGGTGTGGAAGGACGTCCAGGAGTTCTCGCTCGGGCCCGGCCCGGCGGGCGCGGAGGTGAACCGTGGATGCTCCGCTTCGACCGCCGCGCGCAACCACGGTTCGACGTCGTCGTAGGAGTCGAGCGACCAGCCGCGGGCGTGGTAGGTGAGCCCGCCGCGCACCTCGGTCTCCGCCAGGCACATGAACGGCGCCCACGGGCTGGTCCTGGCCCAGCTGACCTTGGTCTTCATCGCGCCGCGCGGGACGGTGCCGGGGACGGCGCGGGCGGCGACCTCGCGTCCGTCCACCGAGAAGTCGAACATCTCCTGCGCGGTGTAGACGCCGCCCACCAGGCCGAACCGCTCGCCGAGCGTGGCGCCCAGATCGGTGCGTACGGGGATGTCGCTGGTCCACACCGTCTCGTCGTGCACCCTCACCAGCGGGGGCCCCTGGAAGGAGGGCGTGATCGGGAACGGGCCGAAGTTGACCGCGTCGTTGTTGATGGGGACGACCGGGTACGTCCTGCCGTCGACCGGGTTCTTCCACTCGCGGACGATCCGCGCCGGGTCGGCGGGGTCGGTGTAGAACACGATCTCGCGGGAGAGCTGGTAAAGCTGGTTGGTGCCGGGCACCCGGTGGAGCCGCCGGATGTTGTAACCCTCGATGTTGAAGAGCTTCTGGCCGTGCCGCATGGCGGGGTCGAGGGTGTTGCCCGTGACGTCCGCGAAAACCGACCCCGAAATCCGGAAAACCATATCCTTGCCGTCGGGGCGGCCGAAAGTCTGGAGCGAGAGCAGAGCACTTTTCCCGGTGACCGTTCTGAACACCGGACCGGGGTGGGTCGGCGTCCTGGATCCGGCATCCGCCGCCGCGCCGGGAATGGCGCCGCTCGCGAACAACAGGACGAGAGCAAAAGACGCCGTCAGTCTGCGTGTGAACATGGATGCTCCCCACCGAGAAAGCAGGACGACGCCTATTCTGATCATGCGCTCACCGGCATTGTCCAGCCGTGACTTCCCGCAGAATTCAGCGGTTCTTCCCTTTCGAGCGCGGTGGGGCCGGGCCGCGTGCCGTGCGGGCGCCGCTGGAGCCGCCTGGCGCGGGCCGTGTCCCGTCATGCGCCCTGCCCCGGCGGCGTTCTCCACGGGCCGGGAGGCGTGGGGTTGCCCGTGCTGAGGTCGTCGCGTGCCGCGCGGACGCCCTGCTGGAAGCCGGCCAGGCGGTTGCGGACCCGGTCGGGCGAGATCCGGGGGATGGGGGCCACGCCCTTGGGAGTGGAGGCGCTGTCGGCGGTGCCGGGCACCAGGTTGGCCCTGGGCACGCGCTTGGGCAGGCCGGACGGGGTGGCGCCGTCGTCGACGGGGCTGGCCGCGGCCTGCGCGGCGCTCCATCCGGCGTCCGCCTGGGGCGAGCTCCACACGTCGCTGCGGTCGCGGTCGAACCAGGCCGACTCCACGGCGGCGAAGATCGGCAGGTAGTCGTCCGCGCCCCGAGCGGGTGGCCCCGCCTGCGGCGGGTAGAATGCCGGCGATCTGGGCGGTGGGGCGGGGCCGTACGGACCGGGCGGGCCCGGCCAGACCGGCGGCGGCGCGAGGTCCCGCGGTGCCGCGGTGTCCGAGGGGTCGGTGGCGAAGGACGGCCAGTTCGCGACCGCGGGCGTGGAGTAGGGCTCCGGCTCGGCACCGGGCGCGACGTGCTGGGCCGCGGGCGTGCCGAAGTAGCCGGGCCCGGCACCACGCGGGGCGGGCGGCGGGGTGAAGAAGCCGGAGGGCCGGTCGGGCGACGAAGGGAAGGCAGCGGGGGTGGGCTGGGCCGGGCCCAGGTGGTAGTGGAGCAGGGAGCCGGGCAGGAACACGATCGCGGTCAGGCCGGCCGCGTGCGAGCGCAGCCGCACCCGTACGCCGTGGCGCTGCGCCAGCCGGGCGACCACGAACAACCCCATGCGGCGGGAGACCGACACGTCCACCGTGGGCGCGCGGGCGAGCCGGGCGTTGGCCTGTTCGAGCTCGTCCCGGGTCATGCCGATGCCGGTGTCGTCGATGGAGAGCATGAGCCCGCCGCTCTCCATGGTCCCGGTGGAGACGGTGACGCGGGTCTCGTACGGCGAGAAGGCCAGCGCGTTCTCGATCAGCTCCGCCAGCAGGTGGACGATGTCGTTGACCGCCTGTCCCGAGACGGCGACGCCGCCGGCGAGCTTGACCGCGACCCGCTCAGCCCCTTCGACCTCCGACAGCGCGGCGCGCACCACGTCGGCCAGGCCGACCGGCTCGTTCCACCGGCGGGGGGCGTCCTGCCCGGCCAGGACCAGCAGGTTGTCGTTGTTGCGCCGCATGCGCGTGGCCAGGTGGTCGAGGGTGAACAGGCCGGCCAGCCGCCGCTCGTCCCGCTCGCCCTGCCCCAGCCCGTCGATGATCTGGAGCTGCCGCTGGACCAGGGTCTGGCTGCGCCTGGACAGGTTGACGAACATCGCGTTGACGTTGGCGCGCAGCCGGGACTCCTCACCGGCCAGCCGGATGGCCTCGCGGTGCACCTCGTCGAACGCCCGCGCGACCTCGCCGATCTCGTCGCGGGAGTCGACTCCGATGGGCGCGGGCACGAGTCCCGTCCCGTCGCCGCGCTCGCGCAGCAGGCGGACCGTCTCGGGCAGGCGGGCCCCGGCGATGTGCAGGGCCTCGGTGCGGAGCCTGCGCAGCGGGCTGACCAGGGACCGGGCCATGATGGCCGTGACGACCAGGACCGCGAGCAGCAGCAGGAGGCTATAGGCGGCGGCCAGGAGCGCGTCCTGGCGGGCGGCGTCCTTCATCGTCCTGCTGTGGACGTTGATCTCCTCCCCGAGCCGGCGCTGCATGGTCCAGATCCCGTTCACGGAGCCGCTGCTCGCCTCGAACCAGTGGTCGGCGTCGTCCTGGCGCTCCGCCTCGATGTCGATGCGGTTGCCGTCGGTGGCCTGGGCCAGCGCGCGCAGCCGGATCGCCTCGGCCCGGTCCACCAGGGCGCCGGTGACGGTGTCGTCGTACAGCTGGCGCTGGTCGGGCGTGGCCACCGACTTGAACACGCTGACCTCGCTCTCCTGCCGTGCGCGGGCGGCGATGAACCGGTCGAGTTCGCCGCTCTGGAACCGCCCGGCGGCGGCCGCGCCGGTGAGCAGGCCGCGCTGCTCGGAGGCGGCGTTGTACGCCTTGGACAGGGCGGAGAGGGCGGCCACGTCGCCGGCGAGCACCTCCTGGTCGCCTCCCTTGCCGATCTCGTCGTGGAACTGCGCGAGCACCGCGATGATCTGGGAGTACTTGGTGACGGTGGGCAGGGCGAGCAGGGCGGAGCCGAGCACGGTGCTGCGGGTGGCGGCGATCTCCGGCAGGCGGCTGAGCATCTGCCGGGTGAGGGTCGACGCGCTCTCGCCGTACGCGGGGGTGATGGTCGCGGCCTTCTCGCGGAACGCCTCGGCGGCGGAGTCCACTCGGCCGAACTGCGCGCGCAGCGGCTCCTCGCGTTCGGGGGTACGGCCGGCGGCCACGTAGTGAACGGCGAGGTCGCGTTCCAGGGCCAGCTGGTGGGTCAGCTCGGTGACGGAGGCGCTGAGCTCGGATTTGTCCATGACGCGCTGGTATTGACCGGCCAGCGTCCACGACGTGATGACCTGCTGCGCGCCGACCACGATGCTCACTCCGGTCGGGATGACGATCAGGGCGATGAGCCGCGAACGTACCCGCCAATCCCGGAACCGGAATTTGCGCCGTCCTTTTCCGCCGTTTCGGCCATGCGGCTTCGACGGTGAAGGCGGATGGGGACGGTGGACGTCCGCAGGCGATCGGTTGCTCACTGGTTCCACTCTCTGGCCTACATATACGCCGGCATCGGCATCTGATGCGCCCCCGAGACGAAGAGCAATTTCAACACACGCCAGGCAGGTTGCGCCAACCTTACAAATCACCTGACTGCCTGGAAAGGATGACGTACAGCAAAACAACCCCCAGCGAAGCAGAGACGTCACGAAAGCCGGACAGCGACCGACAATCAGCGATGTTTCACTGAGCTGTGCCCCGGGACCATTCATGGCATTCGCGACACTCCTGCTGTACGATCACCGCCTGTCCGCGTGCCGCCGCCTCCGGTTCCGTTTCCCGGTGTCCACTCCCCGCGTCCACTTCCCAGCGTCCACGGCGGCCTCGATGCCCCGGCCAAGGAGGACCATGCGATCCGGGCCCGCCCTCCGCGCCTGCGTGGCGCTCGCCGCCACGATCGTCATCACCGCCTGCGGCGGCGCCGACCCCGGACCGCCCACAGGCGGCCGGCAGGGAGGCCCGGAGAAGACGGCGCTGACCATCGGCGTCAGCCCGACGCCCTCGTCGGCTCCGGTCTTCATCGCCGACCGCCGCGGGTTCTTCAAGGAGGAGGGCCTGACCGTCAGGACGGAGGTCATCCAGGCGCCGCAGACCGTCATGCCGAAGATCCTCAACGGCACCATGGACATCTTCAAGGGCAGCTACGTGTCCCTGGTCAACATCCAGGACAGCGGCGCGGCGAAGATCAAGATCCTGCACGACAGCCTGGCCGCGGCGCCGGGCATCGCGGGCGTCGTGGTCATGAACGACTCCCCGCTGCAGGGCCCGAAGGACCTCAAGGGCGCGACGATCGCCGTCAACTCGCTCGACAACCTGGGCACGATGTCGATGAGCGCCCATCTGAAGGCTTATGAGGTCGCCCCCGACCAGGTGAAGTTCGTCGTGGTGAACTTCGAGGCCCAACTGGCCGCGCTCAAGGAGTCGCGGGTGGACGCCGCGTGGATGGTCGAGCCGTTCCTGTCGGCCGCCCAGCAGGCGGGCGCGCGGCTGCTGCTCGACACCAACACCGGCCCCACAGACGCGCTGCCGATCGACGGCTGGGCCGCGACGGAGGAGTGGACGGCCCGGCATCCGCGAACCGCCGCGGCCTTCCAGCGCGCCGTGTCCAGGGCGCAGCGCCTGGCCGCGACCGACCGCGCGGTGCTGGCCGAGGTCGTCCCGCTCTACACCCAGACCCCGAAGGAGGCGGTGATGACCATGGCGATGGGGACGTTTCCCACGTCGTTGAACGCCACGCGCATCCAGCGGGTGGCGGACCTCATGTACGAGTTCGGCTACCTGGAGTCGAAGGTCGACGTGGCCTCGATGGTCGTGCCCATCCCCGGGCGGTGACGCTCGCGGAAGAGCTCAGCCGCCCCAGCCCGGCACGGCCATCCTGACCGAGAGGGCGTGTTCGACCAGGTTGATCAGCGCGCTTTTCACGGAGTCCTTCGACCTGGCGTCCAGGCGCACCATCGGGATGTGCGGGGCCAGGGTCAGGGCGTCGCGGACCTCGGCGTCGCTGTGCGGATATTGTCCGTCCCAGCCGTTGACGCCCACCACGAACGGCAGTTGCGCCTCCTCGAAGTAGTCGATGGCCGGGAAACTGTCGGCCAGGCGGCGCGTGTCGACCAGCACCACCGCACCGATCGCACCCCGCACCAGGTCGTCCCACATGAACCAGAACCGATGCTGCCCGGGCGTCCCGAACAGATACAGGATCAGATCACGATCCAGCGAGACCCGGCCGAAGTCCATCGCCACGGTCGTCGTCGACTTCAACGGCGTCATGCCCAGATCGTCGATGCCCTTGGAGGCATCCGTCATGACGGCCTCCGTGGTCAACGGCATGATCTCCGACACCGCACCGACGAACGTCGTCTTGCCCACCCCGAAACCTCCAGCCACCACGATCTTCGTCGAGGTGAGGCCGGGACTAGAGCCTGCGAAGTCCACTGAGCACCCTTTCGAGCAGATTGACGTCCGGCCTACCCTCATCCAGCTGTGGCTGGTGCACGCGGACCAGACCTTCGGCGGCCATGTCAGCGATCAGGACCCGTACGACGCCCAGGGGGATCCGCAGCAGGGCCGACACCTCCGCCACCGACCGGACCTGCCGGCACAGTTGGCTGATCGCCTGGTACTCCGGCGTGATGTGCGAGAACTCCCGCTGCTCGGCGGTCGCCGAGGACACGAGGGCCTCCATCGCCAGCTTGACCCGCGGCGCCGTCCGTCCGCCTGTCACCGCG
Source organism: Nonomuraea sp. KM88 (assembly GCF_052245635.1). NCBI lineage: Bacteria > Bacillati > Actinomycetota > Actinomycetes > Streptosporangiales > Streptosporangiaceae > Nonomuraea > Nonomuraea sp. KM88. The sequence goes on from NZ_JBQQCC010000017.1 coordinate 100,828, forward strand.
TACGGGCGGACGGGCGACGCCGGGTCGGGACTCAGCGGCGACTGGGACTGGGGCTGAGGCGGAGGCACCCAGTCGCCGCTGTTCCATCGGGGGTCTGTCACCTACGTCACCTTGTCTGGCTGGCGCGCAGCTCCGCACGCACAGCCGGAGTCAGCACCTGACCGGCGCGATCCACCATCAGCGTCATCTGGTACGCCACCAACCCCATGTCACAATCCGGAGCCGCCAACACAGCCAGACACGAACCATCACTGACCGACATGATCAGCATCAACCCACGCTGCATCTCCACGATCGTCTGATTGACCGCACCCCCCTCGAACACCCGCGCCGCACCCTGCGTCAAACTCACCAGACCCGACGCGATCGCCGCCAGCTGATCCGCCCGATCAGCCGGAAAACCCGACGACGCCGCAAGCGGCAACCCGTCGGACGAAACCACCACCGCGTGCGCGACCCCGGGAACGGTACTGACGAAGTCGGTGATCAGCCAGTCGACTCCGCGTGCCGCGTGACTCAGGTCTCTCATGCGTCCTCCTCCCTGTTGTCGTCCGCTGGGCCAGAGGGGAACGCCCTGCCCTCGCTGATGTCATCACGTGCCGCCCGAAACCCCTGCTGGAAGCTGGAGAGCCGGTTGCGGATCCGGTCCGGCGACACCGACGGCATCGGCGTCACTCCCTTCGGCGACGACGAGGTGTCCGCCGATCCGGGCACCAGGTTGGCCTTGGGCACCCGCTTGGGCAGCCCGGCGGCCGTCGATCCATTACGCACAGGCTCCACCACCGCTTCCGCCGCACTCCAGCCTTCGTCCGCCTTGGACGGGCCCCAGCTCGCGCCGCTCCCGTCGCGGCCGAACCACGCGGACTCGACGGCGGCGAAGATCGGCAGGTAGTCGTCCCCGCCGGAGGCGGGCGGAGCCGCCGGGATGGACCCCGACGTGCCCGGATCCGGGTCGTGGCGGTCGAACCCCGGCCGCTGCGGCGGCATCGTGTCGTTGCTCCAGCCGCCCGGCGGGCGCTCGGGTCCTGGCCGTCTGGGCAGGCCGCGGTCGCCGTTCAGCGCGGGGCCCCGGTGCGGGCCGCCCGAGTTCCACACGTCGGCCCCGTCGTAGCCGAGCGGTTCCTGCGGCCAGCCGCCGGGCTCGGGCTGCCAGGGAGCCGACGGCGGCCAGTTGCCGCCCTGGTCCGGGTTCGACGGGAAGGACGGGTGGCCGGGGCCGAGCTGGTACGGGGGCTGCGGCCAGTCCACGGCCGGCGGGGCGGGATGCGGGCCGGAGTACGGCTCGTCCCTGGGCCCGCCGCTCGCCGCACCCGCGAGGGCGGGAGGCTGGTTGCCGGAGAACGCGGGGGGCTGGTTGCCGGAGAAGGACGGCGTGCCGGTGAGGGGAGGCGCCTGCGTGCCCAGCATGTTCTCCGGGATCAGCACCATCGCGGTCAGCCCGCCGGAACTGTGGGGGCGCAGCTGCACCCGGATGCCGTGGCGGTGCGCCAGGCGGGCGACCACGAACAGGCCCATGCGCCGCGACACCGACACGTCCACGGTGGGGGCTTCCACGAGGCGCTCGTTCGCCTGGGCCAGTTCCTCCTGCGTCATCCCGATGCCGGAGTCGGTGATCGACAACATCACGCCGCCACCGTCGATCCTGCTGCCCGACACCGTCACCCGCGTCTCACGAGGCGAGAACGACAGAGCGTTCTCCACCAGCTCCGCGATCAGGTGGATGACGTCGTTGACCGCCTGACCGGCCACCGACACCCCGTCGGGCACCTGCAACACGACCCGCTCGTAGTTCTCCACCTCCGAAAGCGAGGCGCGGGCGACGTCGACCAGCTTGACCGGCTGGCTCCAGCGGCGCGGCGGGTCCTGCCCCGCCAGCACCAGCAGGTTCTCGCTGTTACGCCGCATACGCGTGGCCAGGTGATCCAGCTTGAACAAGTTCCCGAGCCGCTGCTCGTCCTGCTCACCCTGCTCCAGACCGTCGATCAACGTGATCTGCCGCTCCACCAGCGTCTGGCTACGCCGCGACAGGTTCACGAACATCGCGTTCACGTTGCTCCGCAGCCGCGCCTCCTCGCCCGCCAGCCGCACCGCCTCACGGTGCACCTCGTCGAACGCCCGCGCGACCTCACCGATCTCGTCGTGCGTGTCCACGCCGATCGGGTCGACCGGCGGGACCGTTCCTTCCCCGCTTTCACGCAGCTCGCGTACGGTGCCCGGCAGGCGGTTGCCCGCGATGTCGAGCGCCTCGCCGCGCAGCTTGCGCAGCGGCCTGATCAGCGAGCGGGCGATGAGCGAGATGATCGCGAGCACCACGAGCAGCAGCACCAGGATGAAGCCGCCGGAGATCAGCGCCGAGCGGTTGGCGCTCTCCTCCAGAGCCCTGGCACGCAGGATGACCGAGGAGGACAGCTCCTTCTCCACGGTGCGCAGCGCGTCGATCTTGCCGGTGCTGACCTCGACCCACGTGGCCGCGTCCTGGGCGGGCCGGCCACCGATGCTCAGGTCCTTGCCCTCGGCCGCCTGCGCCATGGCCCGGAGCCTGAACAGGTCGGTCTGGTCGACGTCGTGCCCCACGACCGTGTTGCGGTAGAGCTCGAGCTGTTCGAGGTTGGCCAGGGTGGCGAACAGCGTCGTCTCGCTCTCCTCGCGCGACTTGGCGTCGGTGAGCGCGTCGAGCTCGCCGCTGTCGAAGCCCTTCCTGTCCAGCGCGCTGGCCAGGATGCCGCGCTGCTCGGACGCCTGCTCCTTGGCCCTGGCGATGGCGGCCCGCGAGCCGGCGCTGCGTGACACCTCGTCGTCCACCGCGACCTGGCCGACCTGGTCGTGGAACTGCAGCAGGGCCGCGATGATCTGCGAGTACTTCTGGATCATCGGCAGGGGCTGGATCTTCCCGTTGACCGCGGTGTCGCGTACCGTCCGGATCTCGTCGAGCCGGCGCAGCACCGGGCGTACGGCGTCGGCGTGGGTGTCCGTGATCGCCGCCGCCCGCTCTTTGGCCTCCTCGATGTGGCCGTTCACCGCGCTGTAGGTGGTGCGCAGCTGGGCTTCGCGGTTGTCGGGACGGCCCTGGGCGATGAAGAGCGCGGTCTCGTCGCGTTCGAAGGACAGCTCGTGCGTGACGGTGCCGAGTTGCTGGCTGAACTCGGCGACCTCCCTGAGGGTCTGATAGGTGTTGGCGTCACTGAGCGAGGTGATCACGTTCAGTCCGCCCAGCCCCACGGCCACGGCCGTGGGAACGACGATCAGCGCGACGAGCCGCGACCGTACGTGCCAGTTGCCCAATCCGAACCTTTTCGAGGTCGGCTGAGACAACCGTCGCTTCTCATGCCCGTGCGGCTCGCGGTCGGCGGAAGCTTCGGCGCTCTGCGTTCTCACTTGCCTTCGCAACCTCTCGCCTGGAGGGGGAATTCTCGGGGCCGTGCAGGTTATTGCAGGTGGGGCAATATGTACGTCCAGATAAGCGCCATTTGAGCACAGGGGTCGCCAAGGGCCAACCACCACTAGTGCCCGTATGGGGTGTTTATCCCCCAGTGTCCAGAAAATTCGACAGAATCGGTAGAGGGCCTCTCATCAGGAGAAACAGGCAATAGAGGGCCGTCCGCGGGCCACCTCTTGACTCGCAGAAAAGATCGAATAGTATGCACCATCAGTTACTGTTGCCTCGCGTTCACCTCCAGTCCCAAACCGGACAATCATTCGGGCGGGTATCGGTCACCAGAATTTCACGATAGAGCCCGAAACAGACATTGCAACCACAAGTGTTGTTCTCGCGATAATGACCACTAATTTGGTGCTACGGTCGATCTCTGTTGTGCGTCAGGCACGCAGCCCGCCGGGAGCAGAAGCCCCCCGGTTTCCCCCCTGGCTCCATCTGAAGGGAGTCCCTGACATGAGGCTTGGCCGTCCCGCCAGGACCGCCATCATCGGGATCGCTCTGATACTCGGTGTAGTCGCGTGCAGCACCGGCGGCTCAACGACCGCCGGCGCGCCATCGTCCGCACCCGCCAACGGCGGCCTGGAGAAGACGGAGATCAAGGTCGCCACCCTGCCCGCCATCGACAGCGCAGCCCTCTACGTGGCCATCGACCAGGGGCTCTTCGAGAAGGAGGGCCTGGAGGTCACTCCGCAGGTCGTCCAGGCCTCCCCCGAGGCCATCCCCATGATGCTGAACGGCGAGATCGACGCCATGTTCGGCAACTACGTCTCGATGTTCGCCGCCCACGACAAGGGCTCGCTCCAGTTGCGGATCCTGGCCGAGGGTTCGCGCGCCTCCCCCGACTCGCTGAGCATCATGGCGCTGCCCGACTCGCCCATCAAGGCGCCGAAAGACCTCGAAGGCAAGACGATCAATGTGAACGTCCTGCACAACTTCCAGGAACTGGCGCTCACGCAGGTGCTCAAGGCCAACAACGTCGATCCGGCCACGATCAAATACGTGCAGGTGACGTTCCAGAACATCATGCCCTCCTGGAAGGGCGGCCAGATCGACGCCGCCTACCTCGGCGAGCCGATGGTCACCGCCGCCACGGCGTCCATGGGCGCCCGCAAGATCCTCGACCCCGCATCCGGCCCCGCCGCGGAGTTCCCGATCTCCGGCTACGTCAGCACGCAGGAGTGGTACGACAAGAATCCCAAGGTCGCCGCGGCGTTCCAGCGAGCCATCCACAACGCGGGCAAGCTGATGGAGAACAACCGTGAGGTCGTGGCCAAGGTGCTGCCGACCTTCACCCAGATCAACGCCGCCACGGCGGCCACCGTCACCTTCCCCTACTTCTCCAGCAACGACAATCCGGTCCGCCTCCAGCGGGTGGCCGACTGGATGCTGGAGGCCAAGTGGCTGTCCAAGGCGATCGACGTGAAGACCCTCATGTCGCCCACCACGTCCGGGTGAGCGCGCAGACCCTGTCCCGTGCCCGTCCGGCGTCCACGACCACCCGATGGTCGCGCCGGGCGGCTGGGGCGCTCGCCTTCGCCGCCCTGATCGAGCTGACAAGCCGGACGGGCCTGGCCGATCCGGAGTTCCTGCCGCCGGCCACGGAGATCGTCGGGCGGGCGGTCACGTTGTCGGCCGATCCCGCCTTCCTCGGGCACGCCCTGACCAGCCTGCTCGCCTGGGCGATGGGGCTGGGCATCGCCGCCGCCATCGCGGTGCCGCTCGGCCTGCTGCTCGGCAGCGTCCCGATCGTCGACGCCGCGATGCGGTCGGTCGTGGAGTTCCTGCGGCCGATCCCGTCGGTGGCGCTCATCCCGCTGGTGGCCCTCGTCATCGGCACCGGGCTCCAGCTGCGCGTCACGCTGGTGGTCTACGCCTCGCTCTGGCCCATCCTCTACAACACGATGTACGGCCTGCGCGGCGTCGACCCGCTGGCCAAGGAGTCGCTCAGGTCGTACGGCTTCGGCCCTCCGGCGGTGCTGCTGCGCGTCTCGCTGCCGTCGTCGGCGCCCTTCATCACCACCGGGATCAGGCTGGCCGCCGGAGTGGCACTCATCCTGACCGTCAGCACCGAGATCGTGGCCGGGCGGGGTGAGGGCATCGGCGTGTTCATCTTCTTCGCCGGCATCGCCGTGCCCGCGCGGATGGTCGACATCCTGGCCGGCGTGTTCTGGGTCGGCCTGTTCGGAGTCGTGGTCAACGCGCTGCTGGTGGCCGCCGAGCGGCGGGCGTTCCGCTGGCACCACGCGCAGCTGGGAGAGCGGCCATGAGGCGCGGGGGGCTGGGCACTGCGACGTTCCGCTGGGTGGTGCTGCTCGTGCTCGTCCTGGTCTGGGAGGCGGCCACGCGGGTGGCGGGCAGCACGTTCTTCCCGCCGCCGAGCGCGATCGTGACCCGGATGCACGCCATGTGGTTCTCGGGCCCGCCGGATGCTTTGTTCCTGACCGACGCGGCCGTGGAGAACATCCTGCCGAGCCTGGGCAGGATGGCCGCGGGGTTCGCGGGGGGCGCGCTGGCCGGGGTCGTGCTCGGGCTGGCGGTGGGGCTGTCCGCCAGGGCGTACGACTATCTCGACGGGGTGCTGCAGTTCCTGCGCGCGATCCCGCCGCCCGCGCTGGTCACCGTCTTCCTCGTGGTGTTCGGGTTCGGGCTGCGGATGCAGCTGGCGTTCATCATGTTCAGCATCGTGTGGCCGGTGCTGCTCAACACCGCCGACGGTGCCCGCTCGGTCGAGCCGCTGCACCTGCAGACGAGCCAGGCGTTCCGGCTGTCGCGGGCCGAGCTGCTGCTGCGGGTGGTGGTGCCGTCCACGCTGCCCAAGATGTTCGCCGGGTTGCGGCTGGCCCTGTCGCTCTCGCTGATCGTCATGGTCTTCTCCGAACTGCTGCCCGGCACCACCAACGGCATCGGCTTCCAGATCACCGACGCGTACTCCACGTTCGACCTGCCCGGAATCTGGGCCGGGATCGTGCTGCTGGGCGTGCTGGGATACTTGCTCAACGAGCTTTTCCTGGTCGCGGAGCGCCGGGTGCTCGGCTGGCACCACGCCGCCCAGCAACTGGCGGCTCCGTGAGCGTCCCCCATGGCGGTGGCGCCCGTGAAAGACTGAGATCACGTTCTCAATAGGTTACCTAACCGACATGTCCGGCAATTTACCCTCCGATAAAGTTGTCGTCCCCGGCTCCGCAAGAGCCGCCGTGCAATCCGCGGCCTCGCCCCCAAGGACATCCATTGCTCGAGATAGACAACCTCTCCCACGTTTACGGCGGCGGCAGCCCGAACGCGCACCACGCCATCGACGCGCTCAACCTGAGCGTCGCGGCGGGTGAGCTGCTGTGCATCGTCGGCCCCTCGGGGTGCGGGAAGTCGACGCTGCTGCGCTCGATCGCCGGCCTGATCAACCCGACAGGTGGCGAGATCAGGGTCGAGGGCGACGTGGTGCGCCAGACCCCCGACAACCTGGCCGTCGTCTTCCAGGACTACAGCCGCTCGTTGTTCCCGTGGATGTCGGTGGCCGACAACGTGGCGCTGCCGCTGCGCCGCAAGAACATGGACAAGCGCCAGCGCCGCGAGGCCGCCCACGAGGCCCTGGAATCGGTCGGGCTGCAGGACGCGGGGCGCAAATATCCGTTCCAGCTCTCCGGCGGCATGCAGCAGCGGGTGGCGATCGCGCGTGCGCTGGCGTACCGGCCGACTCTGATGCTGATGGACGAGCCGTTCGGCTCGGTCGACGCCCAGACCCGCGAGGACCTGGAAGATCTGGTGCTCAAGGTGCGCGGCCACCACCAGATGACGATCGTGCTCATCACGCACGACATCGACGAGAGCGTCTACGTCGGCGACCGCGTGGTGGTGCTCTCCAAGGCCCCGGCGCACGTGGTGGGCGACCTCAAGGTGGAGCTGCCCGCGCCGCGCGACCAGATCTCCACCCGCGAGCACCCCGACTTCGTGCACCTGCGCGCCGAGGTCGGCCGTCTGGTCCGCGGCCACGCGACCGTATAGATCAGTCGCCTCGTCCCCTCCCGTCGCGCGGCCACGCGGCCGTGCGACCGCCCCTCTTCAGGGCCGCGGCCGGCTGTCTGGTCAGCGGCCACGTGGCCGCGCAGAAAAACCGCATTCTTTACGGCTGGCGCCAAGGTCACGCCACACGCCGCACGTGGCTGAGCGCCTCCAGGGGGACGCCCGCTGACCCGCACGGGGACGGCCGCCGTCACGGCGTGCCTTTGACCGGGTTATGTGGTTGTACTCCGGCCGGTCAGCGCATGAAAGCTTATTCTGGAAGTCGTGGCGGATGTGCTGGCAGGCCGGGGCTGCTCGTGGGAGTTCGAATCCGAATTCCTGCGTATCAAGCCCGAAAGCGGAAAAGCGCCCAAACTTCTCTCCGAACTCGGCGAGCGGGTGGTGCCCCACGAGGCGATCGCCAAGGTCACCCTCACTCCAGGCAAGCGGGGCACCGTGGTGTTGCGGGCCGACCTCAGGCGTGGGGCCGACCCTCTGATGGCCGCCGCGGCCGGGCAGCTCAAGGAGGCCGCCGACCCCTACCGGCTGGTGCTGCCGGCCGACAAGGAGTCGCTCGCCGACTACTACGCGGATGAGCTGCGCTCGGTCCTCACCGACCGCGGTCCGGCCACACGTTTCCTGGTGTCCCCTCCCGAGCCGCCACGTGCCTTCAAGGGCTGGGACGGCGCGGCGGCCTTCGACGGCGAGACCGTCACCCTCACCTGGTTCTGGTCGGGCGCGACGTCGGCCAAGTACGCGGCGGGCGACCAGCGCTACACCCCCGCCGACCTGGAGGGTGTCGACTGGCACACGCCGGACGGAGGGAGCGGGTGCCTGCGGCTCAGGGTGCGCGGGCGGCGACCGCCTCCCGAGCCCGACAAGGATCCCGCCGCCGTCGTGTTCGGGCTGGGCTGGGGTGCCACCCACAAGTCCCTGCCCTTCGCCGCCGCCGTCCTCGCCGCCATCCCCGCCCCCGAGCCCGTCCCCGCGGTGAAGACGCTCCCCTGGGCCGTGGCCGACGTCGCCGGGTTGATCGTCAAGCTCGGCGAGCTGCGCGACGCCGGGCTGCTGACGGAGGAGGAGTTCCGGGTCAAGAAGGCGGAGCTGCTCTCCCGCATCTGAAGGCAGAGGCTCACACGAGTTCCAGGCCGCCGTCGACGGTGAGGACCTGGCCGGTGATCCAGGTGGCGGCGGGGTCGGCGAGGTGCACGATCCAGGCGGCCACCTCGTCGGGCTCGCCACGGCGGCCGAGCGGGATGCGGGCGGCCTCGTCCTGCTTGATCTGCTCGACCGTGTCCTGGGGCAGCCCGGAGGCGGCCAGTGCCTCGCTCTCGGTCGGGCCGGGGGCCAGGGCGTTGACGCGGATGCCGTCGGGTGCGAGCTCCAGGGCCCAGCTGCGGGTCAACTGCTCCAGGGCGGCCTTGGAGGCGGCGTAGTGGGCGGCGCCGGGCAGGGGGCGGTGCCCGTACGTGCTGGAGACGTTGACGATCGCGCCGCGGGCGGCCTTCAGGTGCGGCAGCGCGGCGCGGGCGAGCAGGCTGGGCGCGGTGACGTTGAGCGCGAACAGGTCCCCGACGCGCTCGGCGTCGGTGTCGGCCAGCGCCATCATGGCGGTGGCGCCGGCACTGTTGACGAGCACGTCGAGGCGCCCCCACCGCTCGATCGCCGCGCCGACGATCGTTTCCGGCGCATGCTCGCCGCGGACGTCGGCGGCGTGGACGGCGATGGCGGGGTGCTGGTCCGCGGTCTCCCGCAGCACATCGGCGCGGCGGCCCACCCCGAGCACGTGCGCTCCGGCGCGGGCGAAGGCGAGCGCGGCGGCGCGGCCGATCCCCGTGCCCGCCCCTGTCACGATCACCCCTCTGCCCTCCATCCGGCCGCCTGGTCGATCGGTCACGACGTTCCCCCATGTTCGATGTTCGTGAAACGTCGAACAAGCTAGCATGGACGCATGCAGAAGGCACATCATCCCGAGTTGGGCGAGATCGCACTGACCGAGGTGATGGCCGCGCTGAGCGACCCGATCCGGGTCGGGCTGGTGCGCGTGCTGGCCGACGGCCGCGAGCGCGGCTGGGGGCAGCTGCGCGCACCGGTGGCCAAATCGACGCTCAGCCATCACCTGCGCGTGCTGCGCGACGCCGGGCTGACCCGCACCCGCCAGGAGGGCACCCGTTGTTACGTGACCCTGCGCGGGGACGACTTACAGGCCCGCTTCCCCGGCCTGCTCCAGGTCGTGCTCGCGGCGATGGAGATCGACGACGTGGGCTGCCAGGTCGGCCTGCGCGACGACGCCGATCGTTGACGCCCCGCGCCGGCGGGCGCGCGGCAACCTTCCGGCACCACCGCGGGATCGTGGAGCGATCGGGGGTTCCGGCCGGTCCGGAGCCGGGGCAGCAAGCGGCCCGCCACCCCGGTCAGGCAAGGGTGGCGGGCCGTCGAGCCGGCTAGACCGGGCTGTGCATGCGGCGGGTCAGGGCGTGCTCGACCAGCGTGATCAAGGTGCCTTTGACGGATTCGCGCTGCCGGGCGTCCAGCCGCACGATCGGGATGTGGCCGCCGATCGACAGCGCCTCGCGGATCTCCTCCTCCGCGTGCGCGAACTGGCCGTCCCAGCCGTTGATGCCGATCACGAAGGGCAGCTTGGCCTCTTCGAAGTAGTCGATCGCCGGGAAGCTGTCGGCCAGGCGGCGCGTGTCGACCAGCACCACGGCGCCGATGGCGCCGCGCACCAGGTCGTCCCACATGAACCAGAACCGGTGCTGCCCGGGCGTGCCGAACAGATAGAGGATCAGGTCACGGTCGAGGGAGACCCGGCCGAAGTCCATCGCCACGGTCGTCGTCGTCTTGTTCGGCGTGAGCGAGACGTCGTCGACGTGCGCCGAGGCGTCCGTCATGACCGCTTCGGTGGTGAGCGGCAGGATCTCCGACACCGCACCCACGAACGTCGTCTTCCCCACGCCGAAGCCCCCGGCCACGACGATCTTCGTCGAGGTTAGGCCGGGGCTAGAGCCTGCGAAGTCCACTGAGCACCCTTTCGAGCAAGTTGAGGTCCGGCTTTCCCGCGTCCAGCGCAGGCTGGTGCACGCGGATCAGGCCCTCCGACGCCATGTCGGCGATCAACACCCGGACCACACCGAGAGGCTGGCGTAAAAGGGCGGAGATCTCGGCAACCGACCTGACGTTCCGGGTCAGCTGAATGATCGCCTGATACTCCGGACTAAGTAGGGAAATGTCTTGGTATTCCGATGTCACGGAGGACACCAGGGCCTCCATGGCGAACTTCATCCGCGGCGCGGTACGCCCCCCGGTCACGGCATAGGGCCGTACCAGGGAACTCGGTTTCTGCGGACGGGGAACCGCCGGATGCGGCGGGGTACTATCACCAGCCCAACCCTGACCTGACACCATGATCTCCTGTCACCGCCCCCTAGCGGGGACGGGCCGCTTGCAGCTCCGCGCGCACCGCCGGAGTCAGCACCTGGCCCGCCCGCTCGACCAGCAGAGTCATCTGGTATGCCACCAGCCCCATGTCACAGTCTGGTGCGGCCAGGACAGCCAGGCAGGACCCATCGCTGATGGACATGATCATCAGGAGGCCCCGCTGCATTTCGATGACGGTCTGGGTCACCATACCGCCCTCGAAGACCCGCGCCGCTCCCTGGGTCAAACTGATCACACCTGAGGCGACCGCGGCGAGCTGGTCGGCCCGGTCCTTGGGAAAGCCCTCGGAAAAGGCCAGCGGCAGCCCGTCGGACGACACCACGACCGTGTGAGCGACGCCGGGCACGTTGTTCACGAAGTCCGTGATCAGCCAGCTGATGCCGCGCGCTCCCTGGCTCATTTCTCTCATTTGTCCTCCTCATTTTCTTCTCCGCGGGTGAACGCTCGGCCTTGCCGGACACCCTGCTGGAAGCTGGAGAGCCTGCTGCGCAACCGCTCAGGTGAGATCTGCGGCGCCGGTGATGTGGCCTGGGGCTCGGCGAGGCTGGCCGTGCCGGGCACCAGGTTGGCCTTGGGGACGCGCCGGGGCAGCCCCGAAGGCGTCGTGCCGGCCTGCGCAGGCTGCGCGGCGGCCTGCGCGGCCTGGAAGCCGGTGTCCGCGGGCGAGGACCACGACGCGCCGGCGCCCGACTGCCCCGGCTTGCGCTGAGGCAGCTTGCCCGGCGTCTGCTGGGCGGGAGCGGCGGGCGGCGGGTCCGCGGGCACCGCCGGTTGCACCGCGGTGCTCTCGTGCTCGGGCTCGGGCTGCGGCTCGTGACGAGGCCGCAGCTGCTCCGGCTCCGGCCTGCGGAACCAGTCGGAGCCGACCGACGAGAAGATCGGCAGGAACTCCTCGCTCTGCTCCTCCATGGGCGAGTTGCGCACCGCGGGCAGCGGCCCGGTCATGTCCTGCGAGGAGTAGTCGCCCGGCCCGAACGGGTTGTAGGCGGAATTCCCGTTCTGCTCGAACTGGTCGGCGGGCTTGGGCTCCTCCGAGAACGGCGAGTGGTACGACGGGTCGAACTGCGGCCGCGGCCGGTCCTCCGCCTCGAACAACGACCTGCGCGGCAACGGGTCGGCGAACGACGACCACCGCGACTCGTCCTGCGGCTGCTGCTGCGGCGGCTCCGTCGCGAACGACGGCCAGCGCGGCTCGTCATCCTGCAGCGGCGGGGGCTGCTCGGCGAACGACGGCCACCGGTTCTCCGCGAACGGCTGCGACGCGGAGGAGGGCGGGGGCTCGTCCGAGAACGAGGGCCAGCGCTGCTCGCCGAACGGCGACGGCGTGGCCGGCGGCTCCTGGGCGAAGGACGGCCAGGCCGGCTCCTCCTGCGCTTCCTGCGGCTGGCCCGCGAACGGAGCCGGCTGGTCGCCGAAGGCCGGCGGCTGCTCCCCGAACGCCGGCGGCTGCTCGCCGAACGCGGCAGGTTGCTGCTCGGGCTGCTCGCCGAAGGCGGCGGGCTGCTGCTGATCGCCGAACGACGGCCAGTTGCCGGTGCCCGGCGCGGGCAGCGACCCCGGCCACTGCGTGTCCACGACCTGCTCGGAGCTCTCGCCCGAGGGCGCCCCGGAGCGGGAGCCCGATCCGTTGGTGGACGGCTGCCCGAACATGCTCGGGTCGAACGTCGTGAACGCTTCGTACTGGCCGCCCTGCTGCGGCGCGCCCGAGCCGTCGCTGATGAGCATGTCGGGCATCATGACGAGCGCGCTCAGCCCGCCCGTCTCCCGCATGCTGAGCTGCACCCGGACGCCGTGGCGCAGGGCCAGGCGGCCGACCACGAACAGACCCATGCGCCGCGACACGGACACGTCGACGACGGGCGGGTTCGCCAGCCGCCAGTTGGCCTCGGCCAGCTCTTCCTGGCTCATGCCGATGCCCAGGTCGTTGATCGACACGAGCACGCCGCCCTCGACCGGCGAGCTGGTCACCTGGACCTTGCTCTCGCGGGGAGAGAACGAGATGGCGTTCTCGATCAGCTCGGCGAGCAGGTGGACGGCGTCGGTGACGGCCGGGCCGACGATGAGAGTGCCGGACGCGATCTGGATCTGGACGCGCTCGTAGTTCTCGACCTCGGAGAGCGAGGCGCGGGCGATGTCGACCAGCGGCACCGGCTCGCTCCACTTGCGCGCGGCCTCCTGGCCGGCGAGAACCAGGAGGTTCTCGCTGTTGCGGCGCATGCGGGTGGCCAGGTGGTCGAGGCGGAACAGGTTGGCGAGCCGCTGCTCGTCCTCCTCGCCCTGCTCCAGGCCCTCGATGAGCTGCAGCTGCCGCTCGACGAGAGTCTGGCTGCGCCGGGAGAGGTTGACGAACATGGAGTTGACGTTCGCCCGCAGCTTGGCCTCGTCGCCGGCCAGCCGGATGGCCTCGCGGTGGACCTCGTCGAACGCCCGCGCCACTTCACCGATCTCGTCCCGGGTGTTGACGCCGACCGACGGCATCTCGGGCACATGGGCGCCCTCGCCGGACTCGCGCAGCAGGCGGACTGTCTCGGGCAGCCGGGTCGTGGCGACCTGGAGCGCTTCGGCGCGCAGCCGGCGCAGCGGGCGGACCAGCGAGCCGGCCACGCGGGTGGTGATGATCAGGACGAGGAGCAGCAGCACGAGGATCATCGCACCGGACATGATCGCGTTGCGCTGCTCGGTGTCGCTGAGGTCGCGGGTGCCGGCCACGATCTTGGTGGCCAGGCCGTCCTCGACCTTGCGCATGGCGTTACCGGCCGCGGTGGTGCTCTCGAACCAGCGCGTACGGTCGGCGCGCGTGGTGACGTCGAGGTCCCTGATCCGGTTGAGGGCGCGCACCTGGGCGAGCGCCCGCTGCCGCATGGCGTCGGCGAGGTCGACCTCCAGGCCCTTGACGCCCTCGTGGAACGCCTCCAGGTCCGCCGGGGACGCCTCCTGCTCGAAGGTGAGCTGCTCGGCCTGCTGCTTGTTCCAGGAGCCGAGGAACTCCGCCCAGTCGTCGCTGTCGAGCTTGCTCTGGACGAGTGCCACGAGGAGGATGATCTGCTGCCGCGAGACCTCCTCCTTGACCCGCTGGAGCGCGCCGAGCGCGGCGACGTCGCCCAGGAGGGAGTCGTCGGTGACGCCGTCGCCCATGCCGGCCTGGACCGACGAGAAGACCTCGATCATCGTGGTGTAGGTGCCGATGACGGCGCGCGGGGGCACGTTGCCGACCATGGAGGCGCGCAGGCTGTCGAGGCCGTTGAGCCAGCGGTTCATGCTGGCGACGCCCTCGCGGACGCGGGCCGAGTGGGCGGCGTCGATGGCCGAGGCCGCGTTGACGACGTCCTGCTTGGCCTTGTCGGTCGTCTGCCGCTGGGTCTTGACCTGGACGAAGCGCTGGGCCTTCCTGCGGTCGGCGACGTACCACGCGGTGAGCGTGCGTTCCTTGCCCAGCTCGTGGTTGAGCGCGCCGATGCGCTGCACCAGCTCGGCGACCTGGGTGAGCCGGCGGTATTCGGCGCTCGTGCCGATGGCGTCGGCCAGCTGGATGCCGGCGAGCAGCACACCCACGACCGTGGGGATGAGGATCAGCGCGACCAGCCTTGAGCGCACACGCCAGTTCCCCAGCCGGAACCGTCCGCCTGTGTACTCCCCTGACCTCGTATGTCTGGGGTTATCCGTCCTCACTGACTCTCGCAACCTCTCGCCGGTACGTGCTCGAAAAAATCAGACACGCGTGTGGCGCATGGGATTCTGTCCGGCTGGGTAATTGGAACACAACCCGTACCAGATCGGCCAACCGAACATATCCCATCAAACACGCCCAAAGCAGCACTTCGGGGCGTCTACCGCCGTACACGTTTTCAGGCGGGCCGGAACGAATCCCGCTCGGCCGGTGCCGCGTGCTTCACCATGAGGTGGCGCGTCACCGAGTAGTCCTGCACCGCCTCCTGGCTCATGTCCTTGCCGAACCCGCTGCCCTTCACCCCGCCGTGCGGCGCCTCGCTGGCGATGGGCAGATGGTCGTTGACCCAGGTCACACCCACGTCGAGCCGATGCGACACACGCATCGCCCGCGACACGTCGCGCGACCACACCGACGACGCCAGGCCGTACGTGGTGCCATTGGCCAGCCTGACGGCCTCGTCCTCGCCCTCGAACGGCAGAGCGACCAGCACAGGGCCGAAAAGCTCGCCTTGGACGATCTCGCTGTCCTGACCGACCTCGCTGACAAGCGTAGGCGAATAGTAAAACCCCGGCCCATCGATCGGCGACCCCCCGTGGAGAATCCGCCCGCCCGACCTCGAGACGAACCCGTGCACCCGGTCCCGGTGGGCCGCCGAGATCAGAGGGCCGATGTCGGTCGCCGGGTCCCACGGGTCGCCGACGGTGATGTTGGCAAGAGTTGCCCGAATCGCCTCGACCGCGTCCGCGTACACCTCGCGGGCGACGTAGACGCGGGTGGCCGCCGTACAGTCCTGCCCGCTGTTGTACGTCGCCCCCATGGCCACGCCGTGAGCCATCTCGGCCAGATCGGCGTCCTCGAAGACCAGCGCCGGGGCCTTGCCGCCGAGCTCCAGATGGACCCGCTTGAGCGTGCCCGCCGCCCCGGCCATCACGGCGCGGCCGGTCTCCGTCGAGCCCGTGACGCTGACCATGTCGACCCCGGGGTCGGTGACCAGTGCCTGACCGACCTGCGCGCCCCCGGTGACCGCCTGGACGAGCCCTTCGGGCGCGCCCGCCTCGGCGAACAACTCCGCCAGCCGCAGCGTCGTACGCGGCGTCTGAGGGGCGGGCTTGATCACCACCGCGTTGCCCGCGGCCACCGCCGGGCCGACCTTCCACACGGCCATGACGAAGGGGAAGTTCCATGGCGCGATCGACCCCACCACCCCGACGGGGCGGCGCAGCATCACCGAGGTGTAGCCAGGGCTGAACACGCCGGCGCCCGACCCTTCGAGCGAGCGGGCGGCGCCGGCGAAGAAGCGCAGGTTGTCGACGGCGAACGGCAGCTCTCCGTCTCTGAACACCGCGGCGGGCTTGCCCGTCTCCTCCACTTCGAGCCTGGTCAGCTCTTCGGCGTCGGCCTCCACCAGGTCGGCCAGCCGCAGCAGCAGGCGCTGGCGCTCGGCCGGAGTGGTCTGCGACCACGTCTCGAACGCCGCGCGCGCCGACCGTACGGCCGTCGCCACGCCCTCCACCGGCGTGTCCGGAATTTCGGCACACGGGAGCCCGGTCGCGGGGTTGATCAGTTCACGCATCGGAAGACTTCGCTCTCAGGGGTCGTGCTACTTGCCGAGCTGCTCGATCAGGTCGGCGGCCTTGCGCAGCCCGTCGCGGCGCCGGATCTCCTCGCCCGCGGCGGCCAGCCTCGCGCGCAGCCCGGTGTCGCCGAGCAGCCGCGCGACCGCCCCCTTCAGCTCGTCGTCGGTGAAGGTGTAGGTCGAAAGCCTGACACCATAGCCCAACTCATCCATTCTCTGGGCATTGTCGTACTGGTCCCAGAAGAGTGGCAGCAGGATCATCGGCTTGCCGAAGTGCAGCGCCTCGGTGGTCGTGTTGTTACCGCCGTGGGTGATGACGAGGTCACACAGTGGGATGATCCTAGTCTGCGGAAGGAACTCCGCGCCCCACATGTTGGCGGGAAGTTCGATCTCCTCGTGCAGCGGGCCCTTGGAGACGATGTACTGATGCGGAGTGTCGGCCAGCACGCCGATCACCCGCCGCATCAGTTCCACGTCGGACGAGCCCAGCGAGCCGAGCGAGAAGTAGATCAGCGAGCCCTCGCCACGCCGGAAGGGCAGTTCCCACTTCTCCTCCGTCTCGCGGACCGAGGAGTCGAGCCGGTGCCAGGTGTCGCCCAGCGGCCGGGCGTCGGCGTAGTCGGCGATCTCCGGATAGACGTAGAGGTTCAGGTCGCCGTTGTGCATGAAGTCGAGCTCCGGCAGCGGCTCGGTGCCCTGCTCGACGCACCACTCGTTCCAGGCGGTCCAGAGCTCGCGGTGGGTGCGGTCGTACTCCGCGCGGAAGGCCTCCCACTCCGAGCGGTCGCCGGCGGGGAGCCCGGAGAAGACCGGCGCGACGTTCTCGCCGCGGACCTCGAGCGGGTTGCAGGAGACGATGCGGACGAACTTCTTGCCCGCCGTGACCAGAGCCGGGAACGTGAGCACGTTGTCCTCGACGATGATGTCCGGCTGCACCCGCTCGATGATGGCCTTGAGCTGCGGCTCGCAGTATTTCGCGCCGTCGATCAGCTCGGCCCAGATGGGCTTGACGACGGTCTCGAGCTGCTCGCGGGTGCTCTTGCGGTACTCGGGCGCGGTCTCGCGGATGAAGTCCTTCCAGAACTGCCCGGGGTCCTGCTCCTCGGCGTCGTCGGGTGGCGGAGCGAGGTCGACCAGGTCCTCCTCGAAGCCGAGTGCTTCGAGCTTGCCCTTCCACGACGCCTCGGCGGCGAAGACGACGCGGTGACCGCGGCGACGCAGGATGTCGCCGATGCCGATGCTGTTGTTGGTGGGACCGTAGGCGCTTTCCGGCATGAACAGGATGGTGAGAGACATGGAGACTCCGGAACTGCTGATCAATTTGAAGGGGAATTCAAAAACGCATCTAGCGTGAAGGTCAACTTAAGGGCACTATGGTCACGGCCAACTGAACAGCAGCCGAACGGGTGAAGGTGGTGGGGGTGGCTCAGCGTAAAAGCCGGAGTGACCGGCGCATCGACTTGATCGAGGCCGCGCGCAGGGCCATCATCCGCCATGGCATCGACGGAGTACAACTCTCCCACGTGGCCGAGGAGGCCGGCCTGACCTCCGGAGCCGTGCTCTACCACTACCCCGACCTCAGCGAACTGCTGGTCGAGGCGCAGCACGCCGGCATGGAGCGCTTCTACGAGCAGCGGCTGCGCCGGCTCGCCGACTTCACCGATCCGGTGGAGAAGCTGGTCGTGACCATCAGGTCGGGGCTGCCGACCGGGCCGCTCGACCCCGACGTCCGCCTGCTCAACGAACTGGGCGGGGCCGCGGGCCGCAACAGGGTCTACGGCGTGTTGCTCACCTCGCTCTATGACCGCCAGGTGTCGATGTACCAGGCGATCCTCGACACGGGAGCGGCGCTGGGGGTGTTCCGGCTGAGCGCCGACTCGCTGACGGTCGCGCGCAATCTCGTGGCGCTGGAGGACGCGTACGGCTACCGCATCACGGCCAGGCATCCGGTGATCGGCCCGGCCGAGGCGGCCGAACTGATCCTCTCCTACGCCCGGGCGGCCACGGGCAACGACCTGTCTCACTGATCGACCGCCATGATGACGGCGTCCTCGGCGTTCCAGCGCACCTTGACCTTGGCCCCGGCCTCCACCGCGCTGGCGCCCTGGACGGCGACGAGCACCGGCTCGACCCGGCCCGGCACGTCCACGGAGATGTGCGACACGCCACCGTAGAAGCTGACGTCGAGGACGCTGCCCCGCAGGCCGGCGGTCTCGCTCTCGTCGACCAGCCTCACCCTCTCGGGGCGTACCGCGAGCAGCGCCTTGCTGCCCGCCGCGAGCTCGGTCATGGGCGTGCCCGCCAGCACGCCGAACTCCTCGCTCTCGAGCCCGTCGAGGCCGCCGGCGACGCCCTCGAACAGGTTGTTGGCGCCGACGAAACCGGCCACGAACGGCGACCGCGGCCGTTCGTACAGCGGGACGGGCTCGTCCACCTGGCACACCGTGCCGCTGTCGAAGACCGCGATGCGGTCGGCCAGCGACATGGCCTCCTCCTGGTCGTGCGTGACGACCACGAACGTGATGCCGACGTCGTGCTGCAGCCGCTTCAGCTCCAGCTGCATGTCGGCGCGGACCTTCTTGTCCAGGGCCGACAGCGGCTCGTCCAGCAGCAGCAGGCGCGGCCGCTTGACGATGGAACGGGCGAGCGCCACCCGCTGCCGCTGCCCGCCGGAGAGCTGGGCGGGCTTGCGCGAGGCGTGCGCGGTCAGCCCGACCGTCTCCAGCACCTCGCCGACGCGCTGCCTGATCTCCTGGCGGGGCAGGCGCTCCCGCTCCAGGCCGTAGGCGACGTTCTTGGCCACGGTCATGTGCGGGAACAGCGCGTACGACTGGAACATCAGGCTGATCGGCCTGCGGTTCGGGGGCAGGGCCAGCAGGTCCTCCCCGTCGAGGGTGACGGTGCCCCGGTCGGGCGTCTCGAACCCGGCGATGATGCGCAGCAGCGTGGTCTTGCCGCACCCCGACGGCCCGAGCAGGGCGAAGAACTCGCCCTGGCCGATCTCCAGCGAGACGCCGTCGAGCGCGGTGACGTCGCCGAACCTGCGCGTGATCCCGTCAACCTTCAGCACTCTGTCTCTCTCCGATCCTCGTCAGACGCTGGCCCGCGATCACCGCTACGAAGCTCACGAGGAGCAGGATCGCGGCCAGCGCGTTGATCTTGGGAGTCACCCCGAAACGGATCATCGAGTAGATGACGATCGGCAGCGTCGGCTCGGCGTTCCCGATGGTGAAGAAGGCGATCACGAACTCGTCGAGCGACAGCGTGAACGCCAGCAGCGCCCCCGCCACGATGCCCGGCGCCAGCTGCGGCAGCGTGATCTTCATGAACGTGACCACGTGTCCCGCGCCGAGGTCGCGCGAGGCCTCCTCCAGCGAGGTGTCGGCCCCGGACAGCCGGGTGCGCACCACCGCGGCCACGAACGCCATGGAGAACAGGGCGTGCGCGAGGATCACCGAGTAGTGGCCGAGCGTCAGCGCGATCACGCCGTAGAAGAGCAGCAGCCCGATCGCCAGCACCAGGTCGGGCAGTACGGCGGGCATCAGCGCCAGCGCGTCGAGGGCCTTGGACCTGGAATGGCGGGCCAGGCCGACGGCCAGCAGCGTGCCCAGCACGGTCGCGATCGCGGTCGACCCCACGGCCACGATCAGCGTGTTGATCAGGCCGTTCCTGACGCGCTCGTCCGCGGCCAGCTCGCCGTACCACTTGAGGCTGAACCCCTCATAGGTGTACGCCGACTCGCCGGCGTTGAACGACATGACGACGAGCACGACGATCGGCAGGTAGAGGAAGACGTACGTCACCCAGAGCGGGACGAACAGCAGCTTGGACCTACGCACGGCGCGCCACCCATGCCTGCGCCATCAGCAGCACCAGGAGCACCGCGATGAGCGCCAGCGCCAGCGTCGAGCCGAACGGCCAGTCGCGCGCCTTCAGGAACTGGTCGCGGATCAGGTTGCCGACCATGATCGACTTGTTGCCGCCCAGGATCTCGGGGATGACGAAGTTGCCGAAGCTCGGCACGAACACGAACAGGCAGCCGCTCAGCACGCCCGGGACCGTGAGCGGCAGCGTGA
The DNA here is from genome assembly GCF_052245635.1 of Nonomuraea sp. KM88. Classification (NCBI taxonomy): domain Bacteria; kingdom Bacillati; phylum Actinomycetota; class Actinomycetes; order Streptosporangiales; family Streptosporangiaceae; genus Nonomuraea; species Nonomuraea sp. KM88. The sequence continues at coordinate 121,023 of NZ_JBQQCC010000017.1, forward strand.
CCTTGCGGAACGTGGTGAACGGCGAGGCGCCGAGGTTCGCCGACGCCTCCCTGAGCTGCGGGTCCAGCCGCTCGATCGCGGCGTACAGCGGCAGCACCATCAGCGGCAGGTACGAGTAGAGCAGCCCGGCGACGATCGCACCCTGGTTGTAGAGCAGCTCGTACGGCCCGAGCCCGATCGCCGCCAGCCCGCTGTTGACCAGCCCGGGACCGCTGAGCAGGATGATCCACGCGTAGACGCGGATGATGAAGTTGGTCCAGAACGGCAGCACGATCGCGACCAGGGCGATCGTCTTCCACCGGGGCGAGAGCCGCGCGATCGCGTAGGCCGTCGGATAGCCGATCAGCAGCGCGATGGCCGTCGTCAGGGCCGCGATGCGCAGCGAGCCGCCGACCACGCCCAGGTAGAGCGGGTCCATCAGGCGGGCGAAGTTCTCGGTGGTGAACTCGTACACGATGCCGCCGAAGCGCCCGCGCTGGAAGACGGTGTTGCTCAGCACCAGGGCCAGCGGCACCAGCAGGAGCACGACGAGGTAGGTCAGGCCCGGCGACAGGAACACGAACGCGCCCAGCCGGCGTCCGCGCGAAGGGGACGCCGACCGGGCCTTGAGCTCAGAGGTCACCGCTGTTACGACTGCGCCGTGACTTCCGTCGACAGGCGGGTGTACTTCGTGGACGCCTGTCCGAGGTCGACGATCGACTCACCGTCGAGCAGCTCGTCCGGCTTGATGCCGAGCAGCGAGCCCTTGGCGACCTTCACGCGCTCCATGGCGGCCTTGTTGGGCACCTTGTAGTTGATGTTCTCGGCGGCCCAGCTGTGGTTCTCGGGGGCGAGGATGTAGTTGATGAGGGCGTGGGCGGCCTCCTTGTTCTTGGAGGACTTCATGATCACCATGGTGTCCACCCAGAGGTCGCTGCCTTCCTTCGGCACCGCGAACGCGATGTTGCCCTTCGGGTCGGTCGTCGGGCACCAGCCGTCCCACGCCTCGACCATGATGGCCTCGCCGGACTTCAGCTTGTCGCCGAAGGTCGTGTCGTCGTAGCCGAGCAGATGTGGCTTCTGCGCCACGAGGAGCTCCTTGGCCTTGGCGATCTCCTCGTCCTTGTCGGTGTTGACCGAGTAGCCGAGGGCCTTGAGCGCCGGCAGCGCCAGCCAGCGTTCGGTGGTCATCATGGTGACCTTCTTGTCGGCCCAGGCCGGCGGCTTGAGAAGATCGTTCCAACTGGTCGGCTTCTTCTTCACCAGGTCGGTCCGGTAACAGATGCCGGTCGTGCCCCAGGTGTAGGGCACGGAGATCTTGTTGCCCTTGTCGTAGGAGAGCTGGGTGGCCTCGGGGTAGAGGTTGGCCAGGTTGGGGATCAGCTCGGGGTGGATCGGCTCCAGCAGGCCCTGCTCGTTGAGCGCCTGGGCGTACTGGCCGGACACGAACGCCACGTCGACCCCGCTGTCACCGGAGGCGGTGAGCTTGGCCATCGCGTCCTCGTTGGTGGCGTGCAGGGCGATCTTGATGTCCTTGACCTTGAGCTTGTCCTTGGCCCCCTTGGTGAACTCCTCGGGCAGGTAGCCGTCCCAAACGGTCACCTGGATCGACTGCTTCGTCAGGTCCGCGTTCGGCTTGAGGTCGTCGGCCGCCGCCGCGTTCGTGCCTTCTGGGCTTGTCGACGACTCACCGCCGCACGCCGCGACGGCAAGCGCGAGGCCGGCCACCGCGACGGCGGCCGGGAGACGACGGGTGAACCGGGTACGGGACACGGCCGCTACTCCTTCTTGAATTTGCGGTGTTAAGAGGGGTCGCGCGACCTTACCGGACACAGCGGACCAGATCAGGAGTGTTGCAGCAGATATCAACATGGGCAAGACTTTTTATGACATTGCTACCTGGAAGTTTGGCGATCGTGTTGAATTGGGATTCAATAGGGCCCCGGTTGATCTCTCTCGGTGAGAAGCCCCTCACCGGCCGAGATCGCGGGCTCACCACCGCGCTCGTGGGGCTGCTGGGCGAGGATCCGCCGCCGCCCTTCGCGGTGCGGCGCTTCCGCCCGTTGCCCACCTTCTCGTACGCCTCCGGGGATCTCCACACTGGGGCCCCAGGTGAGCGTGGTTTCGGCCCGCACGTGGACCAGACAAACCACTCCGTTGTCGTGGCCGAAAAGGTCGTTGTCAAGTGGCTGACCCCGCCGGCTCCCCTGCCGCATCCCGCCCCGGAGCTCCTCGCCCATCTCGTTGAGGCGGGTTTCAACGACACCGCTCCTCCCTACGCGGCGCTGACCGCGGAGCTGGACGGCCGCGATCACCTCCTCGCCCTGGTCACGGGCTACCTGCCCGGGGCGCGGGACGGCTGGGAGTGGTGCGTCGACGAAGCCGCGTCGCCGGGGGGAACCGGTGATGGAACCGGCGCCACCGCCTTCGCCGCGCCGCTCGGCCGCCTGGCCGCCGACCTGCATCTCGCCCTCTCCACGCTGCCGCCGCCCGCCGGGGCCGGCCCCGATCTGGCGGAGCGGGCGGGGTGCGCGCTCGCGGAGGCCCTGGAACTGACCGGCGGCGACGACGGCGAATGGCTGGCCGCCAGGTCCGCCGCCCTCCGGCGCGACCTGGCGCCGCTGGCCGTCCCCGCGGCCGGCCCGCGCATCAGGATCCACGGCGACCTGCACGTCGGCCAGATCCTCCGGTGGGACGAGGGGTACGCGGTGATCGACTTCGACGGCAACCCCACGGTCGCGGGCGCGGACCCGTACCAGCCGGCGGCCAGGGACGTCGCCCAGCTCACCACCAGCCTGGAGCACGTGGCGCAGGTGGCGATCAGGCGGCGGTCCACGCCGCCCGCCGAGGCCGCCGCGTGGGCGGCCGCCGCCCGCGCCGCCCTGCTGTCCGCCTACCGGGCCCGGCTGGCCGAGCGGGGCAGGCCCGACCTGCTGGACGAAAGGCTGATCCGCCCGTTCGAGGTGGAGCAGGAGTGCCGGGAGCTCATCTACGCCGCCCGCCACCTGCCCCGCTGGCGCTACGCCCCCATGGGCGTCCTGCGCACCTGGTATCCCGAAGAGAACGCCGAGGACAACGCGTGAATCCCGAGCTCTACCTGTCCGACCTGGAGGCCAAGCCGGAGGCGCTGCGGAGCCTGGCCGGCGCCCTGGCCGAGGAGAACCCGTTCCTGGCCCTGCCTCCGGGCGTCACGAGGGTGCTCTTCCTCGGCATGGGCAGCTCCCGTTACGCCGCCGGGGTGGCGGCCCTGCGCCTGCGCGCGGCGGGCGTCGACGCGTACGCCGACTACGCCTCCGCCGCCGCCACCTGTCCGGCGAGGCAGGACACCCTGGTCGTGCCGATCTCGGCCACCGGCGCCAGCGGGGAGACCCTCGACGCCACGGCCCGCTACGCGGGCGGCCCCTCCCCCGTCGCCGTGCTCACCAACGCCCCGGGCTCGCCCCTCGCCGAGGCGGCCGACCTGGTGATCCCCATGCACGCGGGCGAGGAGCGCGGCGGCGTCGCGTGCCGGACGTTCCAGCACACCCTGACGCTGCTGCTGCTCATGGAGGCCACGCTCACCGGGCGGGACCGCGACGTCCCCGCCCTGGTGGAGCGGGCCGCCGAGGCCACCGCCGACCTGCTGGAACGCCGGGACGCCTGGCTCCCGCGGGCGCTGGAGCTGCTCGACGGCCCGCACGGCGTCTACACCGTCGCCCCCGCCGAGCGCCTGTCGTCGGCGGAGCAGTCGGCGCTGATGTTCCGCGAGGGCCCGCGCCGCCCGGCCGACGCGTGCGAGACGGGCGACTGGTCCCACGTGGACGTCTACCTCACCAAGACCCTCGACTACCGGGCCCTGCTCTACCCGGGCTCCCGCTACGACGACCAGGCCATGGACTGGGTACGCCTGCGGGGCTCGACCGTGCTGGCCGTCGGCGCGGAGGTGAAGGACGCCGCGGCCGCCATCCGCTACCGGCACGACGGCGACCCGGACGTGGCCCTGCTCACGGAGACCCTGGTGGCCGAGCTGGTGGCCGCCCACTGGTGGAGCGGCCGGTAGGTCAGCCGGCGCGTACGGCCATGGCGTGTTCGACGAGCGTGATGAGGGTGTGCTTGACCGCCGGGCGCGCCCGCGCGTCCATGCGGACGATCGGCACGTGCGTCGAGAGCGTGAGCGCCTCCCGCACCTCGCTCTCGACGTGCGGGAACTCGCCGTTCCAGCCGTTCAGGCCGACCACGAACGGGATCCGCGACTCCTCGAAGTAGTCGACGGCGGGGAAACTGTCGGCGAGCCGGCGCGAGTCGACCAGCACCACGGCGCCGATGGCCCCGCGGACCAGGTCGTCCCACATGAACCAGAACCGGTACTGGCCGGGCGTGCCGAATAGGTAGAGGATCAGGTCGTCCGCCAGGGAGAGCCGCCCGAAGTCCATGGCGACGGTGGTGGTGGTCTTGCCCGGCGTGTGGCCGAGGTCGTCGATGCCCGCCGACGCGTCGGTCATCACCGCCTCGGTGGTCAGCGGCAGGATCTCGGACACGGAGCTCACGAACGTGGTCTTGCCCACGCCGAACCCGCCCGCCACGACGATCTTCGTCGAGGTGAGCCGGCTAGAGCCTGCGAAGTCCACTTAACACCCTTTCGAGCAGGTTTCTATCGGGTAATCCCGCATTCAGCTGCGGCTGGTACACCCTGACCAGCCCGTCCGCCTCCATGTCGGCGATGAGCACCCGCGCCACTCCGAGCGGGACGCTGAGCAGCGCCGAGATCTCCGCCACGGACCGCACCTGCCGGCACAGCTCGCTGATCGCCCGGAACTCGCGGGTGTAGGTCGAACCGAGCTGGGCCGAGGTCGCCGACGACACCAGAGCCTCCATGGCCAGCTCGGTGCGCGGCGCGGTCCTTCCGCCGGTGACGGCGTACATGCGGACGAGCGAGCTGCGCTCGGGCTCCGGCTCGCCGTTATCCCACGATGCCACGGTTCACTCCCTTGACTCCTCCCCACGCCTAAAGGCAGGGGACTCCAATCCGTCACCGGATCGGGGTTCCTGTTTCATCGGGCCACGCCTCCCCGGAAGACTCCGGGGCCGGTCTTACCAGCCCTCCGCAGGCGTTTTACCTCTCGACCAGCCCGGCCGCGAGGATGTTCTTCGCCGCGTTCACGTCCCGGTCGTGGACGCTCCCGCAGGCAGGACAGGTCCACGAACGGACGTTCAACGGCATGGACCCGTTGACGTGCCCGCATCCGCGAGCCGAGCACAGCTTCGACGACGGGAACCACCGGTCCACGGCCGCCAGCGTCCGCCCGTACCAGGCGGCCTTGTACTCCAGCATCCCCCGCAACTCCCGCCAGGAGGCGTCGGAGATGGCGCGGGCCAGCGAGTGGTTCTTGACCAGGTTGCGGACGGTCAGGTCCTCGATCGCGAGCGTTTGGTTCTCGCGCACCAATCGAGTGGTGACCTTGTGCAGGAAGTCCCGACGCCGGTCGGTGATCCGGGCATGCGCCCGCGCCACCTTCAGCTTGGCCTTGGCCCGGTTCGCCGAGCCTTTCGCCTTCCGGGCCAACTCCCGCTGCGCCTTGGCCAAGCGCCGCCTGTCCCGTCGTTCGCAGCGCGGATTCGTGATCTTCTCGCCGGTGGAAAGCGTCAGCAGATGAGTGAGCCCGGCATCCACCCCGACCTGCGCATCCACGGGCGGCAGCGGGCTGATCTTCTCCTCGACCAGCAGGGACACGAACCAGCGTCCCGCCGCATCCTTCGACACCGTCACCGTGGACGGCTCGGCTCTTTCCGGGAGCGGACGCGACCACACGATGTCCAGCGGAGCGTCCATCTTCGCCAGCTTCACCACGCCATCCCGGAACGAGAAGGCGTTGTTCTGGAACGTCGCCGATGCCCGCGACTTGTGCTTGGACTTGAAGCGCGGGTAGCGGGCACGCTTGGCGAAGAAGTTGTTGAACGCTACCTGCTGCCGGCGCAACGCCTGCTGCAACGGGACGTTCGACACCTCGCGCAGGAACTCCAGTTCCGGGTCCTGCTTCCATGCGGTCAGCCACTTGGCCGTGTCCACGTACGAAGTCGAGACGTGCTCGTCGGTGTAGCGCCGGTTGCGTTCGGCGAGTGCCTTGTTCCAGACCAGCCGGATACACCCGAACGTGCGGTTCAGCAGATCCGCCTGTTCGGGGGTCGGGTAGAAGCGGTACTTGTAGGCCCGCTTCACGATCTGGGACATGCTTAACATGATAGCGCTTGATCATGTTAAAGCTTGACCCCCATTCCGGCCTATCCCCAGGACTGAAGCCCCGGGTCTGCGGCCTGTAAACACACATGATCACCACGGACGCGCGGCGGACAGCTCCGCCCGTACGGCGGGCGTGAGCACCTGGCCCGCGCGCTCGACCAGGATCGTCATCTGGTAGGCGACCAGCCCCATGTCGCAGTCGGGTGCGGCCAGCACCGCCAGGCAGGATCCGTCGCTGATCGACATCACGAGCAGCAGCCCGCGCTCCATCTCGACGAGCGTCTGGGTGACCCCTCCGCCCTCGAAGACCCGCGCCGATCCGTGCGTGAGGCTGACCAGGCCCGCCGCGATGGCGGCGAGCTGGTCGGCGCGGTCCTTGGGGAAGCCCCGCGAGTACGCCATGGGCAGCCCGTCGGCGGAGACCACGACGGCGTGCGCCACGCCGGGCACCTCTTCGACGAAGCCGGTGACCAGCCAGTTGACGTCCCTGGCGGCCTGGCTCAGCTCCTTCACGAGTCCTCCTCGAGCTCGGCACGGCCCTTGCGCACGCCCTGCTGGTAGCTGGCCAGCCGGGAACGCAGCCGATCAGGGGACAGCGGTGGAGCGGGAGCGGGAGCGGGCGCCGGATTCGCGGTGCCTGGTACCAGATTCGCCTTCGGCGTCCTTTTCGGCAAGCCCGAGTTCGTGGTGCCGCTCTGGGCGGGCTCCGCGGCCGCGCCCGCGGCCTGCCATCCCTGGTCGGCGGGCGAGGTCCAGGAGGAGTCGCGGTGGTCGGCGGTGGGGGCCGCCTTGCTGAACCAGCTGCTCTCCTCGACGGCGGCGAAGATCGGCAGGAACTCGTCCTGGGACGGCCCTGCCAGGTCGGGCGGCGGCGCGGCCGCTTGCGTGTACGGCGGCTGCTCGCCCGGATAGGTGTACGGCGGCTGCTCTCCCAGGGTGGGCGGCAGGGTGGGCGGCAGGGTGGGCGGCAGGGTGGGCGGCGGCGCGGCCGGCAGGGTCGTCGGCGACGGGCCGAACCACGACGACGGCTCGGCCGCCACGGGTGCGGCGTCGAACGACGGATGCCCGGGCGGAGGGCCCGTCAGCGAGGCGGGCGGGGGCGGGTGCACAGGGGCGGCGAAGGAGTCGGCGGTCCCGAAGGACGGCGTACGCACCTGCGCCTGTCTCGGCACCTGGACCCGTCCCTGCGCGGGCAGCGCGCTCGGCACCTCCGTGAGCAACATCGGCGGGACCAGCACCATGGCGGTCAGCCCGCCGATGTCCTGCGCCCGCAGCTGAACCTTGATGGTGTGCCGCAGCGCCAGCCGGCCGACCACGAACAGGCCCATGCGCCGCGACACCGACACGTCCACGACCGGCGGATTGGCCAGCCGCCAGTTGGCCTCGGCCAGTTCGTCGGGGCTCATGCCGATCCCCTGGTCGGTGACCGACACCATCAGGCTGCCCTCGTCGAGTCGGCCGCTGGAGATGATGACTTTGGTGTCCCGGGAGGAGAAGGAGACGGCGTTCTCGACCAGCTCCGCGAGCAGGTGCACCACGTCGGTGACGGCCTGGCCGGCGATCGCGACGTCCGACTCGACCTGGATGCTGACCCGGTCATAGCTCTCCACCTCGCCCAGCGCCGCCCGCACGATGTCCATCAGCTCGACCGGCTCGCTCCACTTGCGGGCGGCTTCCTGGCCGGCCAGGACGAGCAGGTTCTCGCTGTTGCGCCGCATGCGGGTGGCCAGGTGGTCGAGCTTGAACAGGTCGCCGAGCCGGGCGTCGTCGCGCTCTCCGCGCTCCAGCCGCTCGATCAGCGTGAGCTGCCGTTCGACGAGCGTCTGGCTGCGCCTGGACAGGTTGACGAACATGGCGTTGACGTTGGAGCGCAACCGCGCCTCGTCGCCCGCCAGCCGTACGGCCTCGCGGTGCACCTCGTCGAACGCGCGTGCGACCTCGCCCACCTCGTCCCTGGAGAAGATGCCGATGGGCGGCACCTCAGCGTTGACCGCGCCGTCGCGCGACTCCCGCAGGTGCTGCACGAAGTCGGGCAGCCGCCGGCCCGCGATCTCCAGTGCCTCGCTGCGCAGGCGGCGCAGGGGGCGTACGAGCGACCTGGCCACACCGGTGGTGATCAGCAGCACCGCCACCAGCAGCGCGAGGACCGCGCCCGCGGTCACGTACGCCTTGCGCCGCTCGTCCGCGCTGAGCGCCTCGCTGCGGGCCACGATGCCCTCCGCCTGGCGCCGCTCGACCGTGCGCATGGAGTCGACGACCACCGCGGCGGCGTCGTGCCACTCCTTGGCGTCGTCGCGCTTGGCCTGGTCGAGCCCGCGCAGCGGCAGCTCGTTGGTGGCCCTGATCATCACCAGCTCGCGCAGGAACAACATGCGCTCGGCGGACCTGCCGTTGACGGTCTCGTCGAAGAAGCGGCGCTCGCCTGAGGTGGCCTCCTCGGCGAAACCCCTGCGCTCGCTGGCCTCCTTGGACTGCTCGCCGAGGAAGCGTTTGAGCTGGTCGGGGTCGAACGCCCCCTCGACCAGCACGATCGTGACCAGCGCCTGCTGGTAGGAGACGCTCTCCTTGGCCCGGGCGAGCGCGTCGAGCATGCGGGTCTGGCGGAACAGCTCGTCGTCGACGCTGCCCTTGATCAGCTCGTTGTGCACGGACAGCAGGTCGGCGATCACGGTCGTGTAGAGCTCGACGGCCGGGCCGGGCAGCAGGTTGGCGTCGAGTGCCTGCGCGCGCAGGGTGCTCAGGTCGTTCAGGCGGCTGAGCAGGGTCTCGATCTGGTCCGCGGTGCGCCCGCTCACGTCGTTCAGCAGGGACTGCGCGAGGCCGCGCACCTGCTTGACGGACAGGTCGGTCTGGTCCATCTGGGCGCGCACCGTGCCGAGCTCGACCGCGGGCCGGTCGCGGGCGATGTACCACGCGGTCCTGGCCCGTTCTGTGGACACCTGGTGGGTGAGCTCGCCCAGCTCCGCGGACATCCGGGCGAACTGGTTCGTACGGGTGTAGTCGCCGGCGGCGGAGGTCGAGGCGAGCACCTGGACACCGCCGAGCAGCACGGCGGCGGCCGTGGGGATGAGGATGAGCGCGACCAGGCGCGCCCGCACGCGCCAGTTGCGCAGCCGCCAGCCGCTCTCGCCGGCCTGCCTCTCGCCCAGCTGTGTACTCACCGAACGCACCTCGCCCGAATCGGCGTATATGAGGGGCATACGCCCCGGGGGAAATCAGCAAGTGCGGGTAATTGGAACACATCCCATACAGGACGGCCAACCGAACTTAACGCGACAAAAGTCGAGTCGTGTGACTCCTGAGGATAGAACTTGGGACACCATGCGTGAAGCACCCGGGCGAGAGATTAACCCAGATCAAGATAGATGTCCGCTAATGAGCGGTTAGTACGTTTCAACGCATAACACGGAAGCCGCACCGTGATCTCCGGAGTGTCACAGCGTTGAGAATGTCGCTAATCACCACATATGTTGAGCGACGTCATAACGAGGAGGCGAGTGTGGGCGATTCTCACAGCGCGGCCATCACCGTCGACGGCCTATGGAAGATCTTCGGGCCCAAGGCACAGAAAGTGCTGAACAGCGAGGACAGACATCTCGATCCCGCCGCGCTGAGAGAGAAGACCGGCTGCACCGCCGCGGTCAGGGACGTCGGTTTCGAGGTACGCCCCAGCGAGGTTTTCGTGGTCATGGGGCTGTCCGGCAGCGGCAAGTCCACCCTCGTACGCTGCCTCACGCGGCTCGTCGAGCCCAGCGCCGGCGAGATCACCATCGGCGGCGAGGACATCGGCCGCGCCTCGCCCGCCCGGCTCCGCGAGATCCGGCGGCACCAGGTCAGCATGGTCTTCCAGCACTTCGGCCTGCTGCCGCACCGCAAGGTGATCGACAACGTCGCCTACGGTCTGGAGATCCAGGGCACGCCGAGGGCCGCCAGGCACGAGCGGGCCGAGGAGATCCTCGCCCTGGTCGGCCTCGACGGCCACGCCGGCGCCTACCCCGACCAGCTCTCCGGAGGCATGCAGCAGCGGGTCGGGCTGGCCCGCGCGCTGGCCGTGGACCCGCAGGTGATGTTGTTCGACGAGCCGTTCAGCGCGCTCGACCCGCTGATCAGGCGCGACATGCAGGCCGAGGTCATCCGCCTGCACCGGGAAGTCGGCAAGACGATGGTGTTCATCACGCACGACCTGTCGGAGGCGCTCAAGCTGGGCGAGCGGATCGCGATCATGCGGGCGGGCTCGATCGTGCAGCTCGGCACCGCGGAGGAGCTCGTGGGCGCGCCGGCCGACGACTACGTGGCCGACTTCGTCCGTGACGTACCGAAAAGCCACGTGCTGACGCTGCGCCGGCTCTGCCGGCCCCCCGAGCCCGGCGAGTCGCTGGACGGGCCCGAGTTACCGGTCACCACGGTCATCAGGGACGCCATCGCCGCCTCCGCCGCCTCCGCCCACCCGATCAGGGCCGTGGACGGCGACGAGCTGGCAGGCGTCGTGGACCGGGTCGACCTGCTGTCCTTCCTGTCGGGCCAGGAGAGCCCCGTGCGAGCGGGCGCATGAGCAGCGCCACGGCCGCCGGCAGGCCGGCCTGGCTCGGCCTGCCGGGGTGGGCGGCCCCCGCGGGGGCGGCGGTCCTGGTCGCGGCGGCGTACCTGGCCTTCCGCGACACGGCGACGCTGCCGCACAGCAGGGAGGCGGCGCCGTTCCTGGCCGTCACCGAGCTGCGCGAGTGGATCGACGACAACAGGAACGACAACCCGCTCTTCCTGTACTTCCTCAACTACATCAGGCTGTTCGTCGGCGGGCTCTACGACGCCTTCCACACCGTCCTGTTCGCGCTCGGCTGGCCCGGACTCACGGGCGTCATGGGTGCGCTGGGCTGGTTGTCCGGCGGCCGGTGGATCGCGGCGCTCGCGGTGGGCGGCGTGAGCGCGTTCGGCCTGCTCGGCCTCTGGGAGTCGAGCGTCGACACGCTGGCCCTGGTCGCGGTGGCGGTGCTGCTGTCGCTGGCCGTCGGCATCCCGCTGGGCGTGTGGGCCGGGCTCTCCGAGCGCGTGCGCAGAGCGCTGACGCCGGTCCTCGACGTCATGCAGATCATGCCGACGTTCGCGTACCTGGCGCCGCTCGCGCTGTTCTTCCACATCGGCGCGCCCGCCGGCGCCATCGCGACGATGATCTACGCGATCCCGCCCGCCATCCGCATCACCGCCCTGGCCATCTCGGAGGTCTCCCCCACGGCGGTCGAGGCGTCCGCCTCGCTGGGAGCCACGGGCCGGCAGACGTTGTTCAAGGTCTACCTCCCGCTGGCCAGGTCCACGATGGCGCTGGCGGTCAACCAGACGATCATGATGGCGCTGTCCATGGTCGTCATCGCGAACCTGATCTCGGCACCCGGGCTGGGCGGCGACATCATCCGCGGCCTGTCGCGAGCCCAGGTCGGCATCATGCTCCCGGCGGGCGTGGCCGTGGTGATCATGGCGGTGACGCTCGACCGGATGACGATGGCCCTCTCCCGCAGGGACGCGCACGCCCGGACCTCACGGGTCGACCTGGCCGGGGCGGGAGCGCTGGCGCTGGCCGGGCTCGCGCTCATCCCCGTGTCGCCGCGCGTCTGGCCCGAGAACCTCACCCTCAACGTCGTGGCGGAGGTGAACGCCGCCGTCCGCTGGGCCGAGACGACCTGGTACCCGGTGACGACGTTCATCAGGGAAGCCACCACCCAGGCCCTGCTGAACCCGCTGCAGTCGCTGCTCACCTCGGCCCCCTGGTGGCTGGTGGCGCTCGCGGTGCTGGCGGCGGCCTGGCGGGTGAGCGGGCTGCGTCCCGCGCTGACGGCGCTGGCCTGCCTGCTGGCCATCGCGCTGCTCGGCCTGTGGGAGCACAGCATGATGACCATGAGCACGGTCGCCGTCGCGGTGCTCGTCACGCTGGCCATCGGCCTGCTGCTCGGGGTGGCCGCGGCCCGCTCGCCGCACTTCTCGGCCGTGCAGCGGCCCATCCTCGACGCCGCGCAGACCATGCCCGCGTTCGTCTACCTGCTGCCGGCCCTGGCGCTCTTCGGCACCACCAGGTTCACCGCGATCTTCGCCTCCGTCATCTACGCGGTCCCGCCGGTCGTACGCCTGGTCGAGGACGGCATCAGAGCGGTGCCCGCCACGGTCGTCGAGGCTGCCGCATCGGCGGGCTCGACCCCGGGCCAGCTGCTGTGGAAGGTGCAGCTGCCCATGGCGAGGAGGGCCATCCTGCTCGCGGCCAACCAGGGCATCGTGATGACGCTGGCCATGGTCGTCATCGGCGGCCTGGTCGGGGCGGGCGCGCTGGGCTACGACGTGGTCCTCGGGTTCTCCCAGCGGACCGACTTCGGCATGGGCTTCGTGGCCGGCATCGCCACGGTGCTCCTCGGAGTCATGCTCGACCGCATCACGCAGGGCGCCGACAGGCGCTCTTCCCCCCGAAAGAGGAAGTTCACATGAAGATTCGCCTGCTCGCAGGCCTTCTCGCCCTGGGACTCACCACGATGGGCTGCGGCGGAGCCACGGTCGACACCTCGACCAGCTCCGCCGCGCCGGAGGCCGGCGCCAGCGCCTCGGGCGCCTCCGCCGGCACGGTGAAGATCGCCATCAATCCGTGGGTCGGTTACGAGGCCAGCGCGAACGTCGTGGCGTACCTGCTGGAGAACGAGCTCGGCTACGAGGTCGAGCTGCCCGAGATCAAGGAGCAGCTGGCCTGGGAGGGCTTCGAGACCGGCGACGTCGACGTCATCATCGAGAACTGGGGCCATCCCGACCTGAAGAAGCAGTTCATCGAGGAGAAGAAGGTCGCCGTCGAGGCGGGCTCCACCGGCAACAAGGGCGTCATCGGCTGGTACATCCCCAAGTGGATGGCCGACGAGCACCCCGACATCACCGACTGGAAGAACCTCAACAAGTACGCCGAGCTGTTCAAGACCTCCGAGTCGGGCGGCAAGGGCCAGCTGCTGTTCGGCGACCCGTCGTACGTCAGCAACGAGGCCGCGCTGATCAAGAACCTCAAGCTCGACTACAAGATCGTCACCGGCGGCAGCGAGGCGGCCCTGATCAAGGGCGCCCAGCAGGCGCAGGCGCAGAAGAAGCCGCTGCTGTTCTACTTCTGGGACCCGCACTGGCTGTTCAGCCAGACCGAGCTGGTCCGGGTCAACCTGCCGCCCTACACCGAGGGTTGCGACGCCGACCCGAAGAAGGTGGCCTGCGACTACCCGGAGATGGACCTCGACAAGATCGTCAGCAAGAAGTTCGCCGACACCGGCGGCAAGGCGTACGAGTTGGTCAAGAACTTCAGCTGGACCAACGCGGACCAGAACGCCGTCGCCGACGACATGACCAACAACGGCATGACCGGCGAGGAGGCCGCCAAGAAGTGGGTCGAGGCCAACCCCGCCAAGTGGCAGGCGTGGATCCCCAAGTAGCCCCTCGACGACCCGGGTCCCGGCACGCGGGGCCCGGGCACGGAGACCTCTGATGCGAACGAAGACGCTCGTCGGGCCGCTGGTCGCGGCCCTGCTCCTGGCGGCCTGCTCCACCGGGGAGCCCGACTCGGCCACCGTGTCCAAGGGGACGGTCGCCATCGACGTCCACGCCTGGGTGGGCTACGAGGCCCAGGCTGCCGTGCTGGCGTACCTGCTGAAGCACGAGCTGGGATACGCGGTGAAGACGCGGAAGGCGGCGGAGGCGCAATCCTGGAAGGACTTCGAGTCCGGCAAGGTGGACGTGATCGTCGAGAACTGGGGGCACAACGATCTGAAGAGGGAGTTCATCGAGGAGAAGAAGGTCGCCCTGTCGGCCGGTCTCACGGGCAACAAGGGAGTGATCGGCTGGTACGTCCCCGAGTGGATGGCCAAGAAATATCCCGACATTACGGACTACCGAAACCTCAATAAATACGCACACCTCTTCCGCACCCCAAAGACGGGAAATGCCGGACAGATCCTGGACGGCGACCCGTCGTTCGTGACCAACGACGAGACACTCGTCAAGAACCTCAACCTCAACTACAAAGTCGTCTACTCGGGCAGCGAGGAGGCGTTGATCAAGGCGGCCCAGTCCGCGACGAGGAATCGGACGCCCTTGCTCATGTATTTCTACGAACCGCAATGGTTGTTCACCAAGGTCAGACTCGTCAAGGTCGCGCTGCCCCCGTACGCGGTGGGCTGCGACGAGGTCCCGGCCAAGGTCGCCTGCGACTACCCGCCCTACCTGCTCGACAAGATCGTCAGCCGGCGGTTCGCGGAGACCGGCGGGCCGGCGTACGAGCTGGTCCGCAACTTCAGCTGGACCAACGACGACCAGAACACCGTGGCCAGCGACATGATCAACGAGAAGATGACCGCCGAGCAGGCGGCCGAGCGATGGGTCGCCGAGAACAAGATCGTGTGGAAGGACTGGATTCCCCGTTGAGGTACGACTACGTCATCGTGGGCGGCGGCAGCGCGGGCTGCGCCCTGGCCAACCGGCTCAGCGCCGACCCCTCGACGTCCGTGCTGGTGCTGGAGGCGGGCAGGCCCGACTACCTGTGGGACGTGTTCATCCACATGCCCGCCGCGCTGATGTTCCCGATCGGCAGCCGCTTCTACGACTGGAAATACGAGTCCGAGCCCGAGCCGCACATGCACGGCCGCCGCGTCTACCACGCCCGAGGCAAGGTGCTGGGCGGCTCCAGCAGCATCAACGGCATGATCTTCCAGCGCGGCAACCCGCTCGACTACGAGCGCTGGGCCGCCGACCCCGGCATGGAGCGCTGGGACCACGCGCACTGCCTGCCCTACTTCAAGCGCATGGAGACCTGCCTGGCCGAGCCCGGCACCGACTTCCGCGGCGGCGACGGCCCGCTGAAGCTCGAACGCGGCCCGGCCCGCGGCCCGCTCTTCGAGGCGTTCTTCGAGGCCGTGCAGCAGGCCGGCCACCCGCTGACCGACGACGTGAACGGCTACCGCCAGGAGGGCTTCGCGGCCTTCGACCGCAACGTCCACCGCGGCCGCCGGCTCAGCGCGGCCCGCGCCTACCTGCACCCCGTACGCCGGCGGCGCAACCTCACGGTCAGAACCCGCGCGTTCGTGGAGCGCGTGCTCTTCGACGGCACCAGGGCCGTCGGCGTGCGGTGCGACGGCGAGCGCATCGAGGCGGGCGAGGTCATCCTGAGCGCCGGCGCCGTCAACACCCCCCAGCTCCTGCAACTGTCCGGGGTCGGCCCGCGCGAGCTGCTGGAGCCCCTGGGCGTGAAGATGGTGCACGACCTTCCAGGCGTGGGCGAGAACCTGCAGGACCACCTGGAGGTGTACGTCCAGCACGGCTGCAGGCAGCCGGTCTCGCAACAACCGTCGCTGGCCAGATGGCGCAGGCCCTTCATCGGCGCCGACTGGCTCTTCCGCAGGAGCGGCCCCGGCGCCACCAACCACTTCGAGGCCGGCGGCTTCATCCGCTCCAACGACGAGGTGGCGTACCCGAACCTGATGTTCCACTTCCTGCCGATCGCGGTCCGCTACGACGGCTCAGCCCCGGCCGGCGGCCACGGCTACCAGGTGCACATCGGCCCGATGTACTCCGACGCGAGGGGCTCGGTGCGGATCACGTCGGCCGATCCCCGCCAGAAGCCGGCCCTGCGCTTCAACTACCTCTCCACCGACCAGGACCGCCGCGAGTGGGTGGAGGCCGTCAGGCACGCCAGGACCATCCTGGCCCAGCCCGCCTGGGCCGGCCTCGACGCCGGCGAGCTCTCCCCCGGCCCCGCCGTGCAGAGCGACCAGCAGATCCTCGACTGGGTCGCCAGGGACGCCGAGACCGCGCTCCACCCCTCCTGCACCTGCAAGATGGGCACCGGCGAGACGGCGGTGGTGGACCCGGGGACGATGCGCGTCCACGGCCTCGACGGGCTGCGCGTGGTGGACGCCTCGGCGATGCCGTACGTCACCAACGGCAACATCTACGCCCCGGTCATGATGCTCGCGGAGAAGTCGGCCGATCTCATCCTCGGCAACACCCCGCTGCCCCCGGAGCCCGTGGAGTTCTATCGCCACCCCCGGCCGGCCTGACCCGCGCTTCCTGGCTCCGGATCGTCGGTGCGCGGGTGCGCGGCCACTACCGGTATTCCGCGGACAGGGCGCAGTGCCAGGATGACTGCCGTACGGTGTACCGTACAACGGTGACCGTCGAGTACTCGGGCAAGGGCGACCCGGCGCGCAGCCTGGCGCTGCTCTGGCGCACCGGAGAGCGGGCCAGCCGCAAGGGCAAGCCGGAGCTGAGCGTCGACCGCATCGTGCGGGCCGCCATCGAGGTGGCCGACGCGGAGGGCCTGCAGGCGCTGTCCATGCGCCGCGTGGCCGAGCGGCTGGGCGTCGGGACGATGTCGCTCTACACGTACGTGCCCGGCAAGCCGGAGTTGTTCGACGTCATGCTGGACACCGTCTACGGCGAGACCGGCAGGCCGGAGGACGTGCCCGGCGGCTGGCGGGGCCGGCTGGAGCAGATCGCCAGGGCGAACTGGGCCCTCTACCTGCGCCACCCCTGGCTGCTGCAGGTGGCGACGAGCCGCCCGGTGCTCGGCCCGAACGTCACCGCGAAGTACGACTACGAGCTGCGCGCGATCGACGGGATCGGGCTGACGGACGTGGAGATGGACTCGGTGATCACCCTGATCACCGGTTTCGTGCACGGCACCGCCCGGGGCGCGGTGGAGGCCGCGCAGGCCGAGACCCGGACGGGCATGACCGACGAGCAGTGGTGGGCCGCGCACTCGCCCTTCCTCGGCAGGATCGCCGACGTCGACCGCTATCCCACGGCGACCCGGGTGGGTCAGGCGGTGGGGGAGCAGCTCAACGCCGCCTACAGCCCCGAGCATGCCTTCGAGTTCGGCCTCCGGCGCGTGCTCGACGGCATCGAGGCGCTGGTGGACAGCCGGGCCGACGAGGGCGGTCAGGCTCCGGGCAACGCCCGCTCGTAGCGGGAGCGCTAGCGCACGGGAGCGGAGCGCAGCCGTACGACGTGCTCGACCAGCGAGATCAGCGTCGACTTGACCGCCTCGCGGTTGCGGGCGTCGGTGCGCACGATCGGCACCTGCGGCGACAGCGCCAGCGCCTCCCTCACCTCCTGGTCGGAGTGCGGGAACTGGCCCTCCCAGCCGTTGATGCCGATCAGGAAGGGCAGCTTGGCCTCTTCGAAGTAGTCGATGGCCGGGAAACTGTCGGCCAGGCGGCGCGTGTCGAGCAGCACCACCGCGCCGATGGCGCCGCGCACCAGGTCGTCCCACATGAACCAGAACCGGTGCTGCCCGGGCGTGCCGAACAGGTAGAGGATCAGGTCACGATCCAGCGACAGACGGCCGAAGTCCATCGCCACGGTCGTGGTCTGCTTGTGGGGCGTCAGGCCGAGGTCGTCGATGCCCGCGGACGCGTCGGTCATCACCGCTTCCGTCGTGAGCGGAAGGATCTCGGACACCGCCCCCACGAACGTCGTCTTGCCGACGCCGAACCCGCCCGCGACGACGATCTTGGTCGACGTGAGGCCGGGGCTAGAGCCTGCGTAGTCCACTGAGCACCCTTTCGAGCATGTTGAGGTCTGGCTGTCCCTCGCTGAGGTGCGGCCGGTGCAGGCGGACAAGCCCTTCATCGGACATGTCCGCCACGAGCACCCTGGCGACGCCCAGCGGGACACGGAGCAGGGCCGAGATCTCGGCGACCGACCGGAACGTCCTGCACAGCTGCATGATGGCCTCCTGCTCGGGGGTGAGCAGGGCCATCTCCTCGTCCGGGATCGACATCGACGAGATCAACGTCTCCATCGCGAGGTGATAGCGGGGCTCGGATCGACCGCCGGTCACCGCGTAGGGGCGGAACAAGGGCTCGTCGTCCCCGGCCCCGTCAACGCCGTACACGACCCTCTCCCATCAGTTCATCACCGCGTCCTGGCCGCCTGAAGCTCCGCGCGCAGGGCCGGGGTGAGCGCCTGTCCCGCCCTGTCCACCAGCAGCGTCATCTGATAGGCCACGAGCCCCATGTCGCAGTCGGGCGCGGCCAGCACCGTGAGCACGGAACCGTCGCTGATCGCCATGACCAGGAGCAGGCCACGCTGCATCTCGACGACGGTCTGCGTCACCGACCCGCCCTCGAAGACCCTGGACGCGCCCACGGTCAGGCTCAGCAGGCCCGCCGAGACCGCGGCGAGCTGGTCGGCCCTGTCAGGTGGGAAGCCCTCCGACGCCGCCAGGCACAGGCCGTCGGCGGAGACGACGACGGCGTGCGCCACACCTGGCGTGTTGCGGACGAAGTCGGTGATCAGCCAGTCGAAGCGATGTGCCTCATGGCTCAGGGTTGTCACGCATCCTCCCCAGCGGGACGCTCACTCACTCTTGTTCCTCCTGTCCACGTACTTCCTGGCGGGCCCGTCGCACACCTTGCTGGAAACCGGCCATCCTGCTGCGCATCCGGTCTGCGGAGACCGGTTGCGCCGGCGCCGGCCGCGACGGCTGTTGCTGCTGTGCCGCCTGGCCGGCCGCCGTGCCGGGGACCAGATTCGCCTTGGGGGTGCGCTTCGGAAGCCCGGCGGCGGTGATCCCGCCGAGACTCGGCTCGCTCGCGGCGGCCGCCGCCTGCCAGCCGGCGTCAGCGGCCGTTCGCCACGCTTCCTCCCCAGAGCGTACGGCCTGCCCCGGCGTGGCATCGCCGCCGCCCTCCGCCTGCGCCGCCTGCTCCTCCGGCGGCCTGCGGAACCAGGCCGACTCCACCGACGCGAAGATCGGCAGGAACTCCTCCTGCTCCTGCCCCACCGGCGACACGTCGACCGAGGGGACCGGGTCCGGCCTGCGCACGTCGTTCGTGGAGTACGACGGCGGCGGCGTCTGGAACGCGCCATTTCCGGATGGCGGAGAGCCCTTGCTCGGGTACGACGGGTAGGTTCCCGAGTCGAACGAGGCCGGCTGCCTGCGGTAGGAACCGCCGTCGGTGTCGGCGGTGAAGCCGTTGACACCCGCCCTGCCGGGGTCGGACGGGTGCGTCCCGAACGCCGGCCTCGGCGTCCCCGGCGCGCTGTCGTACGTGGCGGAACCGGGCCGGGGCGCTCCCGTGGCCCTGCCGTTGCCGCCCGGGCGGAAGGAGCCAGGGTCGAAGGAGTCGAAGCTGCCGAACGACCGGAACGTCCCGTTCTGGGCGGACTGACCCGCCTGGCCGGGCACCGGCACACCCGCCGGACCCGGCACGCCGGCCTGGCCTGGGGCGGCCGCCTGACCCGGCATGGTCCCGCCGCCGAACGACGGCCGCTGCGGCAGCGGCTGCTGCGCTCCGTCAGCGATCAGCGCGGGCGGCAGCAGCACCATGGCGATCAGCCCCGCGCCCTCGCCCTTCCTGAGCTGCACCCTGATGCCGTGGCGCAGCGCCAGCCGGCCGACCACGAACAGGCCCATGCGCCGGGAGACCGACACGTCCACGACCGGGGGCTCGGCCAGGCGGCGGTTGGCCTCGGCCAGTTCGTCCTCGGTCATGCTGATGCCGGCGTCGGTCACCGACACCAGCGCGCCGCCGCCCTCGATGAGGCTGCTGGTCACCGTGACCTGGGAGTTGTTCGGGGAGAACTGGATGGCGTTCTCGACCAGCTCGGCGACCAGGTGGACCAGGTCGTTGGCGGCGCTGCCGACCACCGAGGTGCCCCGGTGCACCTTGACCTGGACACGCTCGTAGCCCTCGACCTCCGACAGCGCGGCGCGTACGACGTCGACCAGCTTGGCCGGCTGGCTGCGCCGGCGGGTGGCCTCGTGGCCGGCCAGGACCAGCAGGTTCTCCGAGTTGCGGCGCATGCGGGTGGCCAGGTGGTCGAGCTTGAACAGGTCGGCCAGCCGGCCGCCGTCCTGCTCGCCCTTCTCCAGGCCGTCGATCAGCGAGATCTGCCGCTCGACCAGCGTCTGGGTCCGGCGCGAGAGGTTGACGAACATCGAGCTGATGTTGCTGCGCAGCTCGGCCTCCTCGCCCGCCAGCCGCACGGCCTGCCGGTGCACCTGGTCGAAGGCCCTGGCCACCTCGCCGATCTCGTCGTTGCCCTCGACCTCGATGGGGCGTACCTCGCCCACGGAGCCTTCGCCGCTGACGCGCAGCCGCCGTACCACGTCGGGGAGCCGGAAACCGGCGATCTCCAGGGCCTCGGTGCGCAGCCGGCGCAGCGGGCCGACCATGGACCGGGCGATGGCCACGGTGAGGAGCAGGACGAGCAGCAGCAGCGCCACGATGAGCACTCCCGCGATGACCGCGTTGCGGATCTCGGCGCTGCGCAGTTCCTGGCTGCGCAGGCCGACCTTGCCCGCCAGGTCCTCCTCGATCCCGTGGAGCACGTCGATGGTGGTCGTGTTCTGCTTGAACCACTGCTCGCGGTCGCCCGTGGCGGAGATCAGGTTCTCGGTGATCCGCGCGCCCGGCGACCGGCCGCTGACCAGCGTGATCGCGCGTGCCTTGGTGAGCTGGACGTTGACGTACTCTTCGGTGCCGGTCAGCTTCCTGGACAGGGCGAGCCCGACGTCGGGGCCGGCCTCCGCGCCGACGGCGGCGATGTCGCTCTGCTGGCGCGCGTTGGAGGCGATGAACGCCTCGACCTCGTCGGCGCCCACCCGCTGGGTGTTGTAGGAGGCCTGGATCAGCTGGACGCGCTGCCGGGAGATCTCCTCCTTGGCCGACGCGAGCGCGCTCAGCGCGCGGAACTGGCCGATGATCTGCGAGTCGTCGGACAGCAGGCTCAGCTCGTCGTGCAGCCTGAGGAGGGTGTCGGTGAGGAAGTCGTAGCGGACGGGGTCGGTCTGGCCCTCTTCCCTGATCTGCTCCAGCCGGCTCAGGTCGTATCTCGCCTGCGCGGCGGCCTTGACGATGCGGGGACCGTAGGAGGTGTCCATCGTGTCGAGGTCGGACCGCACGGCCCTGACCAGCGTGTCGACGGCGGCCTTGCGCTGCTCCAGCGGGGCGGCGAGCTTCTTGCGCACGGCGCGGCCGGCGCCCGCCCATCCGGCGGTGTCACGCTCAAGCCCGATCGCCTGCACGAGGTCGCGGATGCGCCCGGACTGCTCGGCCCCGATGGCCGTGCGGTCGTAGACGCCGATGCTCTGGACCGACTCGACCACGCGCGCTCCCCCGAGCACGACGCCGGCGATGGTGGGCACCAGGATGAGCGCGGTGAGCCGCCACCGCACGCGCCAGTTGCGCAAGCCAAAACGAGGCAGTGACCGCCGTTCGCGGTCCCGCTGCGCGGCTGGGCCGCCGCCGGAGTTCCCCGTAGTCACTGCTTCCGCTACCCCTCAATCGTCCCCTCAGTCAACAGGCCCTCAAGCCGTCCACAAGGTATCCACAGCATCCGACTTACCAGGCATTTCGGACACCATTGTTACAAAGATGTCCGCCAGTCGTGTGCTGTTGGTTATCTCAGTGCGGCAAGCACCTGATCACGGACTTGAGCCCTCTGCGCGTCGCCGCTGAGGGAGCGACCGGCGCGATCCACTACGTAGAAGACGTCCACCGCCTCCGCGCCGAGAGTCTCCACGCGGGCGGCCCTCACGTCAAGACCGCACTCGCCGAACGCCCGCCCGATGCGCCACAGCAGCCCCGGCCTGTCATGGGCTCTGACTTCCACCACGGTGGCGGTCGCGGAAGCGTCGTCCACCAACGTCACGCGGGGTGGGGCGACGGGCACGCGAGGCGGCCTCATGGAGCGTGTACGGCGGGCCAGCCGCTGCTCGATGTCAAGACGCCCAGCAAGGACGAGACGGAGATCCGCCTCCAGCGTCGCGGGGTCGGGCGGCGAGCCGTACTCGGGGATGACGGAGAACTCGATCACGGCCGTCGACCCCGCGGAGGCGGCCGAGGCGGAGCGCACGACGAGCCGGTGCGCGGCGAGCACGCCCGCGGCGCTCCACAGCAGGCCCACCCGGTCGGGAGCGACGACCGTGACCGCTCCCCCGTTGACGCGCACGGCGCCGCCGCCGTGCCGGGCGAGCGCGGCCTGCTCGGCCGAGAGCACGGGCGGCCTGGGCGGGGGCGAGCCGGCGAGCACGGACCTGACACGGCGTACGAGGTCGGCGACCAGCCCCTCCTTCCAGCCGTTCCACGCCGCCGGGCCGGTCGCGTTGCCGTCGGCGACCGCCAGCGCGGCCAGCAGGTCGAGGACCTCCCGCGTGCCGACCGTGGCCGCGACCTTCTCGATCGTGACGGGGTCGTCGAGGTCCCTGCGGGTGGCGGTCTCCGGCAGCAGCAGGTGGTGGCGGACGACGGTCGCGAGGGTGTCCACGTCGGACGGGGGCAGGCCGATGCGGGTGGCGATGTCGCGGACCACGACCTCGCCGGTCACCGAGTGGTCGCCGGGCCACCCCTTGCCGATGTCGTGCAGCAGAGCACCGATCAGCAGGAGATCGGGACGGGAGACCTCGCGGGTGTGGCTGGCGGCGTTCGCGGCGGCCTCGATCAGGTGCCGGTCGACCGTGAACCGGTGGATCGGGTTGCGCTGGGGACGGTGGCGTACGCGCTCCCAGTCAGGAAGCAGCTTGACAAGGATGCCCGCCTGGTCGAGCTCCTCCCACACGGGCACGGCGGCACGGCCCGCGCCGAGGACCGACACCAGCGCGTCGCGCGCCTCCTCGGGCCACGGCACCGGCATCGGCGGCGACTGAGCAGCCAGAACGGACACCGTGGCAGGGGCGAGCGGCAGCCCCGAGTCGGCCGCCGCGGCGGCGGCCCGCAACACCAGGACGGGGTCCTTGCGCGGGTCGATCCCCCGGGCGAGCACCACCTCGCCGCCGTGCTCGACCACGCCGTCCGCCAGCGGGCGGCGGCCCCGGGGAGCGGGGCCTGACAGGAGCCTGTCAACGGTGCGCCAGGTGGCGTCGAACGCGTGGGAGACGGTGCGGCCCGCCTCGGCGAGCCTGCGCATCAGCGCCTCGGCGTCGAGCAGGCCGAGCAGCCCGGCCACCGCGTCCTGTTCCTGCAACACCAGCCGGTCGGTGCCACGGCCGGTGACGACGTGCAGCGCGTGCCGCACGTCGAGGATGAGCTCGTACGCCTCCCGCGCCCGAGGGCCGGGTGCCGAGGCGACCCAGGCGGCGGACACGGCCTGCATGGCCTGGACGTCGCGGAGCCCGCCGCGGCCGTCCCTCAGATCGGGTTCGAGGAGGAAGGCCAGCTCGCCGCTGGCGCGGGCCCGCTGGTCGGCGGCGGCGCGCAACTCGCCGAGCCGGCGCCGGGAGTCGGCCCGCCACTCCGCGAGCACCGCCTCCCTGGCCTTGCGGGTCAGCTCGGGATCGCCCGCCACGTGCCGGGCCTGGATGAGGCCGAGCACGGCCTTCAGGTCCTGGCGGGCGACGGTCACCGCCTCCTCGACCGTGCGGACCGAATGGTCGAGGTTGACCGCCGAATCCCAGATCGGATACCAGATCCGGTCGGCGATCCTGGCGACGTCGGCCCGCCCGTTGTGCAGCAGGACGAGGTCGAGGTCGCTGCCGGGGGCCAGCTCGCCCCTGCCCAGGCTCCCGACGGCGACCAGGGAAACGTGCCGGCCGTCGCCGGCCGTACGGAAGAGATCCTTGAGCCAGCGGTCGGTGTCCGCGGCCCGCTCCTTGCGCGCCGCGGCGTACGAACGGGCCTCGCCCCTCACTCCTGCGCCCCCTTGCCGAGCTCCGCCCGGACCCCGTCGTCCGGGCGTCGCCTGGGTTTCCTCACAGGGCCTCCGGGCCCCTCTCCCCTGTGCGCACGCGGATGACGGTGTCCACGGGCACGGACCAGACCTTGCCGTCACCGATCTTGCCGGTGTGCGCGGCCTTGACGATGACGTCGATGACGTCCTCGGTGTCGTCCTCTTCGGCGAGGACCTCGATCCTGACCTTCGGCACCAGGTCGACCTGGTATTCGGCGCCGCGGTAGACCTCCGTGTGGCCGCGCTGGCGGCCGTAGCCGCTCGCCTCGCTGACCGTCATGCCCTTGATGCCGAACTGCTCGAGGGCGGCCTTGACGTCATCCAGCTTAAAGGGCTTGATGATCGCTGTGATGAGCCTCATGCGTCCACCTTCTTCGTCGCGGGAGCGGTGACGGGGCCGTTGGGCGAGCTCACGCCGGAGGCGTGCACGGTGCCGAGGTCGTAACCCGTCTCGGCGTGGGTGGTGATGTCGACGCCGGTGACCTCGTCCTCGGAGGAGATGCGGAAGCCGATGGTCTTGTGGATGATCGTGCCGATGACCCACGTGATGACAAAGGAGTAGGCGCCGACCGCGACGGGGCCGAGGACCTGCAGGCCGAGCTGCCCGAAGCCACCGCCGTAGAACAGCCCCTCGCTCTGCTGGTCCGTGGCGGGGTAGGCGGCCAGGAAGCCGAGGGCGACGGCGCCGACCACGCCACCGACCAGGTGCACGCCGACCACGTCGAGGGAGTCGTCGTAGCCGAGCCGGTACTTCAGGCCGACGGCGTAGGCGCAGCTCGCGCCGGCCAGCAGGCCGATGACCATCGCCGCCCACGGGTCGACGAAACCACAGGCCGGGGTGATGGCGACCAGACCGGCGACCGCGCCGGAGGCGGCGCCCAGGCTGGTGGCGTGCCCGTCGCGCAGCTTCTCCACGAGGAGCCAGGCACCCACGGCGACCGCGGTGGCCACCTGCGTGTTGATGAAGGCCAGCCCGGTGATGCCGTCCACGGCCAGCTCGGAGCCGGCGTTGAAGCCGAACCAGCCGAACCAGAGCAGGGCGGCGCCGAGCAGCACCAGCGTCAGGTTGTGCGGCCGCATCGGCTCCTTGCGCCAGCCCTGGCGCTTGCCGAGCACGAGAGCGAGCGCGAGCGCTGCGGCTCCGGCGTTGATGTGCACGACGGTGCCGCCGGCGAAGTCCTCGATGCCCATGGTGTTGAGCCAGCCGGTGCCCCACACCCAGTGCGCGACCGGGAAGTAGACGACCGTGGCCCAGATGGCGGTGAAGAGCATCCACGCCCCGAACTTCGCCCGGTCCGCGATCGCGCCGCTGATCAGCGCGACGGTGATGATGGCGAAGGTCATCTGGAACATGGAGAAGACGAGGCTCGGCATGCCGGTGCCGTCGTCCGCGGTGGCGGTGTCGACCAGGCTCTGCAGCCCCAGGGCGTCGAAGCCGCCGACGAAGGTGTTGAGGGCCGAGCTGGGGTTGTCGGTGAAGGCCAGCGAGTGCCCGAAGAGCATCCAGGTGACGGTGACGGTGACGATGGCGCCGAACGACATCATCATCATGTTCAGGACACTCTTGGCCCTGGTCATGCCCCCGTAGAAGAACGCGAGGCCCGGAGTCATCAACAGCACCAGTGCGGCGGCTGTGAGCATCCAGGCAGTCGTGCCGCTATCGATCTTCACGACGCGACCCTCCTTACATGTGACGTGTGGCCACAGCGTGTTCGGCCGGGGTTTCGTGGCTCGACCAGGTGTGTTTCACGTTCGTGAATCTCGCCGTACGGGTGTTTCGCCGACGTTTCGGCCTTCTCACAGGCACCATTTCCGCACCGCACTATCGGCGCGTGGGATACTTAGGCTTGCCTAACCTAACGATCAAGGAATGCCCATGCGTCTCCGCCTGGCCCTCGCCGCCGCGCTCTCCTTCACCCTCGTCGCCTGCGGCAGTTCCACCTCCTCGCAGGAGGCCGGTCCCACCCGGACCGTCAAACACGCCATGGGAGAGACCAAGGTGCCCATGGCCCCCAAGCGGGTGGTGGTGCTCGACACCGACAAGCTCGACAGCATGATCTCGCTCGGCCTCACGCCCGTCGGCGCCGCGCAGGCCTCCCAGAACCAGACCTGGCCCGAATACCTCGGCCCCGCGCTCAAGTCCACCAAGGCGGTGGGCACCCTCCAGGAGCTGAACCTCGAGGCCATCATGGCGCTGCAACCAGACCTCATCCTCGGCTCCAAGTTCCGGCAGGCCCCCTTCTACGACAAGCTCAGCAAGATCGCGCCCACCGTCTTCACCGAGCGCGTCGGCATCACCTGGAAGGAGAACTTCCTGCTCGACGCCGAGGCACTGGGCAAGAAGGAACAGGCCACGCGGCTGCTGTCGGACTACGAGGCACGGGCCGAACAGGTGGGGGCGAAGTTCTCGAAGCTGGAGGTGAGCATCGTGCGGTTCATGCCCACCGAGATCCGGATGTACGGGCCCGAGTCGTTCAGCGGCATCGTGCTGGGCGACGCGGCCGTCCCGCGGCCCGAAGCGCAGCAGCTGGCCGGCCAGGACGACAGGCGCTTCGGCAAGCTGAGCCAGGAGAACATCGCCAAGGCCGACGGTGACGCCATCTTCTACAGCGCGTACGGCGAGGCCGCCGCCAAGTCACAGGCCACGGTCACCGCCGGTCCCCTGTGGAAGAACCTGAAGGCCGTCACGTCGGGCCACGCCCACCCCGTGGACGACGAGATCTGGATGACCGGCATCGGCGTCACGGCCGCCGGCAAGATCCTCGACGACCTCGACGAACACCTCACCCCGCTGGCGTGACCCGATCGCCCTTCCTGACCGGACCGGGCCGCAGCACCCGCGCGTAAACCCCCGCGCACGGCTGCGGCCCCATGTCGAACACCGGCACCCGGTTGTGCCTGGCCACGGTGCGCAGGGCCTCCGTGTCGCGATCCAGCGGCCCGTGCGCCAGAGTTGGCACGGCGCAGCGAGGCGTGGCCACGATCACCTTGAGCACCAGTTCGTCGCCCACGTGCAGCTCCCGGCCCGCCCAGGCGTTCTCCGGGAACCCCTCCGCGTCCGTCGCGATCACCAGGTTGGGCCGGTAACGGACCGCCTCGACACGCCCGCGCGGGCTCAGCGCTCCGATCCGCTCGACAGCGGACGTGGAGATCAGGTGAATCGGGGCGAAATCGAAGAACGTGCCGTCCGGAGACGCCCCACCGAGCGTGCCCACCGTGTGCGGCACCTCCGCCTCGATCCCCTCCGCCAGCACCTGCTCAGGCACCGACCGTTCGAACTCGGCGCCCGCCGGCGGCACGTCGATCACCCGCACCTCACGACCGAGCATCCGCGACAGCTCCACGTCACCGGGGACCCGCGCACCCTCGATCGTCAGCAGGCCACGCCAGAGCCGCGGGTTCTTCGCGCTGGCGATCTTGCCGGTGGCGACGTCGAGCACCGCCCGCACCCGATCCCCCGCAAGGCCGCGCTCGGTCACCTCGCTCTGCCCGACCTCCTCGCCCAGCATCGACTTCACCGGATACCGCCGCAGCATCTCCACACGCATCCCCCGACCCTACGTGTGCGTGCTTCGCAGCGTGCCGGTGGTCCCCCAGAGAAGCCCCGATCTGCTTGCTTCTGCCGGTGGGGCTGCTCAGGTCGCGTTCGGGCTGCTCCCTTGAAAAGCTTTCTTGGGAACCCCCTCGGGCCGGGCGCCGCACTGCGTGCCTACGGCCCGCTCATCCCGCCGTAGGCCCACGCGCCCGTTGTCCTAGGCGGCGGCCGTGGCCATCTTGCGGAGGCGGGCCAGCGCGTCCCGCTCGATGCGGCGGGCGCGGTCGCGGCCGATGCCGTAACGCTCACCGACCTCCGTGAGCGTGTGCTCGCGCCCGTCGAGCAGGCCGTAGCGCCAGCGCAACATCTCGCTGGTGACGCCCTCGAGCCCGGTCAGCCACTCGTTCAGCCGCTCCCGCTCCAGGATGTCGATGGCCTGCTGCTCGGGATCCGCCCACGTCTCGTCGGCGATCATGTCGCCCAGTTCGGTCTCGTCCTCGTCGCCCACCCCGAGCTGGAGCGAGACCGGATCCGACGCCCACCGCCGCAGCTCCCGCACCCGCTCGATCGGCAGGTCGAGGATCTCGGCGAGGTCGTCGTCGGTCGGCTCGGCGTCGAACTCCGCCAGGATGTCGCGCCGCACGCGCATCAACCGGGTCATCTGCTCGCCCGCGTGCGTGGGCAGCCGCACCGGCCGCGCCTGCTCGTGGATGGCCCGCCCCACCGACTGCCTGATCCACCACGTCGCGTAGGTGGAGAACTTGTAGCCCCGCCGGTAGTCGAACTTCTCCACGGCGCGGACCAGGCCGAGGTTTCCTTCCTGCACCAGATCGATGAGCGGCATCCCCCGGCCGGAGTATTTCCTGGCCACCGCCACCACCAGGCGCAGGTTGGCCTGGATGAACTCGTCTTTCGCCCGCTGGCCGGAAATGGCCAGGCGCTCCAGCTCCTCGTCCGCCGCGTCCCCGATGCGCGGCTCCGAGCCCCCGCTGTCGAGCAACTGCTCGGCGAACAGCCCCGCCTCTATCCGCTTGGCGAGCTCCACCTCTTCCTCCGCCGTGAGCAGCGGGACCCGGCCGATCTCGGCCAGATAGGTCCCCAGCAGGTCGCGGTCGGCGACATGCTGCTCTTGCGTGCGACTCCCCGTAGGCCTTGCCATCCCCAGGCACCTCGTTCCCGCAGCTGCGTTCCCTACCGGGCCAACGTCCGGCCACAGGCAAAGATTCCCTAAAGCACTACGTCGGAGGGAGGGTTCTGGATGTCCTCCTCAAGGAGGAGGCCGCCGTGAAACACCTGGTGGACAAGGGGAACGCCAGGTCGGTAAGCGAGGTGCACATAAGAGGGGGCGTCGAGGATGACGAGGTCCGCGCGGGCTCCGCGCCGCAACCAGCCTACGTCCGTACGCCGGAGCGCGCGTGCCCCGCCGTACGTGGCCGCCCTGATCGCCTCCAGCGGCGTCATCCGCATCTCGCGTACGGCCAGCGCCACGCAGAACGCCATCGACGACGTGAACGACGACCCCGGGTTGCAGTCGGTCGCCAGCGCCACCGTCGCTCCCGCGTCGAGCAGCCGCCGCGCGTCCGGGTACGGCGACCGCGTGGAGAACTCGGCCCCCGGCAGCAGCGTCGCCACGGTGCCGGAGGAGGCCAGCGCATCCACGTCGGCCGGCGTGAGGTGGGTGCAGTGGTCGGCGGAAGCGGCGCCGATCTCGCAGGCGATCCGCACGCCCGGCCCCTCCGTCAGCTGGTTGGCGTGCACCCGCGCCCCGAGCCCCGCCTTCACGCCCGCCGTCAGGATCTCCCGCGTCTGGTCACCGTCGAACGCCCCGCGCTCGCAGAACACGTCCACCCACTTCGCGTAGGGGGCGCACGCTTCGAGCATCTCCCCGGCGACGAGCCGGACGTACGCGTCGGAGTCCATGCCGGAGGGAACGACGTGCGCGCCGAGGAAGGTGGTCTCGTCGGTCAGCGCGGTGGCGATCTCCAGGCAGCGGCGCTCGTCCTCGACGGACAGGCCGTAGCCGCTCTTGATCTCCACGGTGGTCGTGCCCTGGGCGAGCATCTCGTTCACCAGGCCTAGGGCGCGGGTGGCCAGCTCGGCGTCGCCGGCCGCGCGGGTGGCGGCGACCGTGGTCCTGATGCCGCCTCCGGTGTAGGGCTCGCCGGACATGCGGGCCTGGAACTCGGCGGTCCTGTCGCCGGCGAAGACCAGGTGGGCGTGACTGTCGACGAAGCCGGGGATGACGGCCCTGCCTCCGGCGTCCACGCGCTCGTCGGCGTCGGGCGCCCGGCTCGCGGGCCCGGTCCAGGCGACCTGGCCGCTGTCGATGACGAGTGCCGCGTCGGGGATCTCCTCGCGTTCCGGGTCGCCGGTGTACAGGAGCCCGATCCCGTCGATCAGCGTCGTGCCCGTCATGGTTCCTCCTGAGTGGTCGGTCTTGGCAGGGGCGCCGATCTACGCGGTCACCGCGGGGTGGCGCGCCGGGATCCGGTCCGGGCGGTCATCGCAGGGCGCCGATCGCCTCGGCGAGCATGGCGCCGACGTCGCCGAGCCGGTGGCGCCCGTCGGTGACCACGCGCCGGCCGCCGGAGACGACCGTGTGCACGTCGGCCGCCGTGGCCGCGTACACCACGGCCTCCAGCCCGCGCGCGCCCGCCGTGCGCACGGAGTCGAGGCGTACGGACACCAGGTCGGCCCACGCGCCCGGCACGAGCAGCCCCGCGCCGGGGAAGCCGAGCGAGGTGTGCCCCGTGACGGTGGCGGCGGCGAGGAGCTCGTCGGCGCGCCAGTGGCCGCGCTGGTGGCTGGCCAGCCGCTCGTCCAGCTCGACCGCCCTGGCCTCCTCGAACAGGTCGATCACGGCGTGGCTGTCGGAGCCGAGCGTGATGGACGCCCCGCGGTCGGCCGCCGCCCTGGCCGGGCCGACGCCGTCGGCGAGGTCGCGTTCGGTGGTGGGGCACATGCAGATGTAGGAGCCCGACTGGCCGAGCAGCTCGATGTCCACGTCGGCCAGGTGGGTGGCGTGCACGGCTGTCGAGCGGGGCCCCAGCACGCCCCGCTCGTGCAGCACCTGGACAGGCGTGGCCGCGTACGTCTCGACGCACGCGGTGTTCTCCGCCCGCTGTTCCGAGACGTGCACGTGCAGGGGCGCGGCGTTGCGGTGGGAGAACTCGGCCACGACCGGCATCTGCTCGGGCGGCACCGCGCGCACCGAGTGGACGGCCGCGCCGATCTCCACGTCGGGCTGCCCTTCGTACGCCGCCGCCAGCTCCTCCGCCCTGGCGTCCCAGCCTTCGGCGTCGCCGTCGGTGAAGCGCAGCTGCGTGCCGTCCAGGGGCACGCCGATGCCTCCGGACAGGTAGCAGGTGTCGAGCAGCGCGATGCGCAGGCCGGCATCGCGGGCGGCCTGGATGAGGGCGTGCCCCATCGCGTTGGGGTCGTCGTAGGGGTGACCGTCCGCGGCGTGGTGCAGGTAGTGGAACTCGCCCACGCACGTCACCCCGGCCAGCGCCATCTCGGCGTAGACGGCCCTGGCCAGGCGGAGATAGGAGTCGGGGTCGAGCTTGGCGGCCACGGTGTACATCCGCTCGCGCCAGGTCCAGAAGTCGCCCTTGCCCTCCTGGGCGCTGCCGCGCAGCGCGCGGTGGAAGGCGTGGGAGTGGGCGTTGGCCAGGCCGGGGATGGTGAGCCCCGCCAGCCGCTCGGCGGAGCCAGGCGGGCCCTGGCCGATGTGCGCGATCCTGGCGCCCTCGATCTCGATGAGCACGCCGTCGGTGACGCCGTCGGGCAGCCACGCCTGCTCGCACCAGTACACGCGGGGGGTCTCGGCCCCCGCGACCCCCTCGAAAGGCACGGCGCTCCGCTCGCCCATCAGGATCTCGACTTCGTCTCGGTCAGCGACACAGATCCTCCAGCACGTTCGCGAGTGCCACGACTCCCGCTTCGCAGTCTGCCCGTTCGGCGTGCTCATCGGGCGAGTGGGACACGCCGGTGGGGTTCCTGACGAACACCATGGCGCTCGGGACACCCGCCGTCGCCAGGATTCCCGCGTCGTGCCCGGCTCCTGTCGCCAGGATCGGCGCGGGCGTGTCGCCTCCGGCCACCCTGGCCAGCCGGTCCCGCAGTGCCACGTCGAAGTCGACGACCGGCGTCCACGACTCCTCCCGCACGTCCGCCGGGGCCTCGGCCGCCAGGTCCGCGACAAGGGCGCGTACGGCCGCCTCGCCGGCGCCGCGCGCGTCGAGCCAGGCCGAGACCAGGCCGGGGATCGCGTTGGCGTTGCCGGGCGAGACGCGGACCTTGCCCACCGTGGCCACCACGCCGTGCCGCTCCGCCAGCTCCCGCGCGGCCTGCACCATGCGGGCGAACGGCACCATAGGGTCGTCGCGGTCGGCCAGCCGGGTGGTGCCCGCGTGGTCGGCCCGGCCCCGGAAGTCGAACCGCCACCGCCCGTGCGGCCAGATCGCGTCGGCCACCCCCACAGGGCGGCCCTCCGTCACGAGGCCGCGCCCCTGCTCGACGTGGAGCTCGACGAACGTGCCGATCATGGCCAGGGTCTCGCCGTCACGCCCGATCGCGCGGGGGGTGCGCCCCGCCCGGGTCATGACGTCGGCCAGCGTGTCGCCGTCGTCGTCCTTGAGCCCGAGCGCCCGATCGGGCTCAAGGAGGCCGGTGAGCAGCCGCGACCCCATGCAGGGGACGCCGAACCTGGCGCCCTCCTCGTCGGTGAAGCAGGCGACCCCGACGGGCACGGCGGGGGTGACGCCGCGCGTTCTCAGCAGGTCGAGCGCGGCGAAGGCCGACACGACGCCCAGCGGCCCGTCGTACGCGCCGCCCTGGCGCACCGAGTCGAAGTGGCTGCCCGTGACCACGCCGGGCCGCCGCGGCGAGGGGTCGCCCCACCATGCCCACAGGTTGCCGTTGCGGTCCTCGCGCAGGTCGAGCCCCCTGCGCGTGGCCTCTCCCGCGAACCATTCGCGTAGCTCCAGGTCAGCGGGCGACCAGGCGTCTCTGACGTAGCCGCCGGTCGCCGGATCTCGTCCTACGTGCGCGAGTGGTTCAAGCATGACCCCACTCTAGTGAATGGACCCATTCAGCCCTTGGGCCGGATGGTCAGCTCGGTGAGGTGGGCGTCGGGACCCGCGGTGACGGCGGCCAGCACCGCCCGCGCCACGCTCTCCGGGGTGAGGTAACGCTCCGGCTCGAAGTCCCCGCCCTCGAACTCGCGCACGCCGCGCTGCATGTCGGTGGCCGTACGGCCGGGGTAGACCGTGGTGACCCGCAGCTCGGGCTCCTCCAGGCGCAGCGCGTCGGCGAGGGCCTTCAACGCGAACTTGCTGGCGGAGTAGGAGCCCCAGCCGGGGTTCACCCGCTGGCCCGCGCCCGAGTTGACGCAGACGACGTGGCCGCCGGCCCGCCTGAGCGCGGGCAGGAGCAGCCTGGTCAGCTCGGCGACGGCGACGACGTTGACGTCCATGGTCCTGCGCCACACGTCGGCGGGCTGGTCGGCGATCCGGCCCAGCTCGCTGATCCCGGCGCAGTGCACGAGCACGTCGAGCCGCTCGACGTGCTCGACGTCGGCCTGCGTGACCCGTGTCAGCTCCACCGGCCACGGCCGCGCGCCGGGCAGCTCGGCCGCCGTCGCGGCGAGCGCGGCCTCGTCGCGGCCGCCGAGCAGGACGTCGTGCGTCGGGGCCAGGGCCCTGGCGACGGCCGCGCCGACGCCCCGGGAAGCGCCGGTGACCAGCGCCGTCGGTCGTTCACTCATGAGCCCAGCTTATTGACCTTGACAGGGCACGCTGGAGCCGTCGACCCGCCGCGGTTCATGGATTGGCCGAAAAAGAGGGAGATTCCAGGCGCCTTGTGTGGCAAGATGCCTCAGCTCGCGATGAGCGCGAAGACCTTCGAACACGTTTCAGGCGCCGGAGGACGTCACGGCGCCCCCGGCACCCGGGCGGGAAACCCCGCCTGACCAGAGCCATGCCGAAAGCCCGGGCCGGCCGGCGATCGGGCAGCTCGAGGTGGGCGAGTCGCCCAGAAGGAGCGAGAATCCTCATGATCATTCAGGCAGACGGCCTGCGCAAGACGTTCACCACCAGGAGCAGGAAAGGCACACAGACCGTCGAGGCCGTACGCGGTGTCGGCTTGGAGGTGAAGAAGGGCGAGATCTTCGGCGTGCTCGGCCCCAACGGCGCCGGAAAGACCACCACGATCCGCATGCTCTCCACGTTGATCGCCCCAGACGCGGGCACGGCCGTCATCGCCGGCCACGATCTGCTCAAGGAGCCCGCCGCCGTCCGCCGCAACCTCGGCTACGTGAGCCAGGCCGGCGGGGTGGAGGACACCACGAGCGCCAGGGCCCAGATCGTGATGGCCGCCAGGATCCACAACGTGGCCGATCCGAAGCGGGCCACGGCCGAGGTGCTGGAGCGCTTCGACCTGACCGAGATGGCCGACCGCCCGGGCCGTACGCTCTCCGGCGGCCAGAAGCGGCGCGTGGCCATCGCCATCGGGCTGGTGCACAGCCCGCCGCTGCTCTTCCTCGACGAGCCCACCACCGGCCTCGACCCGCAGAACCGCGCCAACCTGTGGGAGCGCATCAGGCAGTTGCGCGAGGCGGGCACGAGCGTGCTGCTCAGCACCCACTACCTCGACGAGGCCGACGCCCTGTGCGACCGGCTGATGATCGTCGACCACGGCGAGGTCGTGGCGGAGGGCACCCCCGGCGACCTCAAACGGCAGGTGTCCGGCGACGTGATCACGCTCAGGGCGGACGACCTCGGCAAGGCCGCCGACACGCTCAGGCCCCTGGCCCGCGAGACCCGCGTCGACGAGGACGTGCTGCGCGTCTACGTCGACGACGGCGAGCACACGCTGCCTGCGCTGCTGCGGGCGCTGGAGGAGCAGGGGATCGGGCTGAGCTCGATCGCGCTCGACAGGTCCACCCTCGACGACGTCTTCCTGGCCAAGACCGGCCGCACCCTTCGTGACGCTGGAGCCGACTCATGATCCGCCACACCGTCCTGTTCACCGGCTACGAGCTGAAGAAGTCGTTCAGCAATCCCGTCTGGCCGCTGTTCGGCATCATGCAGCCGGTGCTCTATCTGCTGATGTTCGCACCGCTGCTCAAGACCATGACCCCGGGCGGCACCACCGTCGACGCGCTGCGCATGTTCACGCCGGCGTCGATGATGATGATCGCGGTCTTCGGTTCGTTGTTCTCCGGGTTCGGCCTGATCGCCGAGTTGCGCAACGGCTCGCTCGAGCGATACGCCGTCAGCCCCGCGTGGCGGCCGGCCATCGTGCTCGGGCGGGTGGCGAAGGACATGGTCGTGCTGGTGTGCCAGGCGATCCTGGTGCTGGTCGTGGCGACCGCGATGGGCGTGCGCATCGGGGTCGTCGAGCTGGTGCTGGTGCTGCTGCTCATGGCGGCCACCGGGTTGTTCGCCTCGGGACTGTCGCAGGGGCTGGCGCTGACCGTGCGCGACGAGAACGGCATGTCGCAGACGCTCAACCTGTTCATGCTGCCGATCATGCTGCTGGCCGGGTTGTTCGTGCCGATCTCGTTCGCGCCCGACTGGATGAAGGCGCTGGCCCCGATCAACCCGCTCTACCACGCGGTCGAGGCCGGGCGGGCGTTGTTCGCCGGGCGGCTGTCCGACTCGTCGATCCCGGTGGCGTTCGGGCTGTTCATCGTGCTGGCGGTGCTCACCACGATCTGGTCGATGCGCTCGCTACGCAGGATCGCCGGTTAGGAACGTGCCGGTCTCGTCCGTCATCCGCTCGTACTCCTCCAGCCGCGCCTGGGTGCGCAGCGGCGCCGCGTCGGCCATGGCCTCCACCAGGGCCATGGCCAGGGCGAGCGGCGCCGCGTGGGAGTCGAACACCAGCCGGTCGCCGACCGGCGCGTCCAGCACCACCTCGGCGGGGAAGTCGGGCCGGTCGCAGATCGCGGCCACCCGGTAGCCGAGCTTGTCCGCGTATTCCAGGGCGTTCATCACCTCGACCGGGTAACGCGGCAGCACCACGGCCACCAGCCACTCCGCCCCGGCGCGGCGGGCGGCGTGCAGGCCGTCGATCAGCTCCGAACCGCCGTGCGCGAGCAGGCGCACGTCGGGATGGACGCGCCGGCCGTAGTAGGCGAACGTGGTGGCCAGCCCCGCCGAGACGCGCAGGCCCAGCACCGGGAGCGGCTCGGCGGCGGCCAGGCACTCGCCCAGCTCCTTCAGCGGGAGCGACGGCAGCCGGTCGCGCACCGAGGCCAGGTTTGTGATCTCGCGGTCGATGGCCCCTTTGATGAGGCTCTCCTGCGGGCCCTCCGGCGGCCCGCCCAGCACCAGCGGGCGCAGCGCCTGCCGCAGCTCCGGATAGCCGGCGAAGCCGAGCACCATCGCGAACCTGGTCACGGACGGCTGGCTCACCCCCGCCCGCTCGGCCAGCTCCACGCTCGACAGGAAGATGGCCTCCTCCAGGTGTTCCGACAAATAGAGTGTGATCCTCCGCTGCACCGGTGAGAGCCTGCGACCGTCGAGCAACCGGTCCAGCCCGCTGTGATATGCGCCCGTCACGCCTCCTCCAACGCCGCGACCCCGGCGTCCTCATCCCACATCGGCATCAGGAGTCACTCAGGATTCGCGCATCGGGATGCGGACGCCGCGTTCCTCCGCCACCGTGGCCGCCTCGTCGTAGCCCGCGTCGACGTGGCGCATGACGCCGGTACCCGGGTCGTTCGTGAGCACCCGGTCGAGCTTCTCTCCGGCGAGCGGGGTGCCGTCGGCGACCGTTACCTGGCCGGCGTGGATCGAACGCCCGATGCCGACCCCGCCGCCGTGGTGGATGGACACCCAGGCGGCCCCCGAGGCGGTGTTGAGCATGGCGTTGAGCAGCGGCCAGTCCGCGATCGCGTCGGACCCGTCGGCCATGGACTCCGTCTCGCGGTAGGGGGAGGCCACCGACCCGCTGTCGAGGTGGTCGCGCCCGATCACGACGGGCGCCTTGAGCTCGCCGGACGCCACCATGTCGTTGAACCGCTCGCCCGCCAGGTTGCGCTCGCCGTAGCCCAGCCAGCAGATGCGCGCGGGCAGGCCCTGGAAGTGCACCTGCTCGCCGGCCTTCCTGATCCACCTGGCGAGCGCCTCGTTCTCCGGGAAGAGCTCCAGGATCGCCCGGTCGGTGGCGGCGATGTCCGCCGGGTCGCCGCTCAGCGCCGCCCACCGGAACGGGCCCTTGCCCGCGCAGAACAGCGGCCTGATGTACGCCGGCACGAACCCGGGGAAGTCGAACGCCCGCTCGTAGCCGGCCAGCCGGGCCTCGCCGCGGATGGAGTTGCCGTAGTCGAACACCTCCGCGCCGGCGTCCTTGAAGCCCACCATGGCGCTCACGTGCCGGGCCATCGAGGCCCGCGCCCGCTCGGTGAACCCGGCCGGGTCCTTGTCGCGCTCGGCCGCCATGTCCTCGAAGGCCACCCCCTCCGGGAGGTACATCAGCGGGTCGTGGGCCGAGGTCTGGTCCGTGACGATGTCGATCTCCGCGCCGCGGGCCAGCAGGTCGGGCACCGCCTCCGCGGCGTTGGCCACCACCCCGATCGACAGCGGCCTGCGGGCGTCGCGCGCCTCGTAGGCCAGCCGCAGCGCCTCGTCCAGCGACTCCGCGGCCACGTCGAGGTAGCGGTGCTCGATGCGGCGGGTGACCGAGCGCGGGTCGCAGTCGACGCAGATGACCACGCCGCCGTTCATGGTGACGGCCAGCGGCTGGGCGCCGCCCATCCCGCCGAGCCCGGCCGTCAGCGTGATCGTCCCGGCCAGCGACCCGCCGAAGCGCCTGTCGGCGACCGCCGCGAACGTCTCGTACGTGCCCTGCAGGATGCCCTGCGTGCCGATGTAGATCCACGAGCCGGCGGTCATCTGCCCGTACATGGTGAGGCCGGCCGCCTCCAGCCGCCGGAACTCCTCCCAGTTCGCCCAGTCGGGCACCAGGTTGGAGTTGGCGATGAGCACCCGGGGCGCCCATTCGTGGGTGCGGAACACGCCCACGGGGCGCCCCGACTGCACCAGGAGGGTCTCGTCGCCCTCGAGCGTCGTCAGCGTCCTGACCAGCGCGTCGAACGACGGCCAGTCACGTGCGGCGCGGCCCGAGCCGCCGTAGACGACCAGCTGCTCGGGGTGCTCGGCGACCTCCGGGTCCAGGTTGTTCTGGAGCATGCGGAGCGCCGCCTCCTGCGGCCACCCCTTGGCGGTGATCGTCGTGCCTCGCGGCGCGCGCACGCTGCGGCTCATGGTGACCCTCCTGAATGAGAGCATTCATCAATGTCACCCGCAGACTACATCGGCTAGCTCACCAGGAACTGGGTGGCCGCCAGCTCGCGATAGAGGTCGTCCAGGCCGACCAGCTCGTCGTGCGTGCCGACCGCGCGCACCCCTCCGCCCTCCATGACCACGATCCGGTCGGCGTTGGTCACGGTGGACAGGCGGTGCGCGATGACGAGCACCGTGGTCTCCGCGGCCACCTCGGCGATGACCTCGCGCAGCCGCAGCTCGTTGACCGCGTCGAGCTGCGAGGTGGCCTCGTCGAGCAGCAGGAGCCTGGGCTTGCGCAGCAGCGCCCTGGCGATGGCGACGCGCTGCCGCTCGCCGCCGGACAGCAGCACCCCGCGGTGCCCGACCGCCGTCTCCAGCCCTTCGGGCAGCCTGGCCACCAGGTCGTCGAGCCGGGTGCGGGCGATCGCGCGGCGCAGCTCCTCCTCCGTGGCGTCCCTGGCGGCGAAGAGCAGGTTCTCCCGCAACGTGCCGGCCAGCACAGGGGCGTCCTGCTCGACGTAGCCCAGTGCGGCCCGCAGCTCGCCGAGCGGCCAGTCGCGGATGTCGCGGCCGCCGATCCTGATCGTGCCGCCCTGGTGGTCGTAGAAGCGTTCGAGCAGGGCGAACACCGTCGACTTCCCCGCCCCCGACGGCCCCACCAGCGCGGTCAGGCCGCCGGGCGGCACCTCGAAGGTGACCCCGTCGTGCACGATCGGCCGGTCGTCGCCGTACCGGAACACCACGCCCTCGAACGTCACCCCGACCGGCTCGACGCTGCCCTGGGCGACGCGGACCGGCTCGGTCGGCTCAGCAGGCAGCTCTTCGATCTCCTTGATCCGCTTGAGCGCGGCCAGTCCCTGCTGGAGCTGCACACCGCCCTGGACCAGCTGCCCGATCGGCGGCACGAGGTAGAACAGGTAGAGCAGGAACGCGATCAGCGACGACACCTCGAGCGTGCCGGAGGCCACCCTCGACCCGCCGACGCCCAGCACGCACAGGAACGCGATCTGCACGGCCATCCACGTCGCCACGCCCGCGAGCGAGGTCCACCCGGCGACCTGCAGGCCCCTGTCACGGGCGCGGACCGCCGCCTCGCCCACCTCGGCGATCTCCCGTTCCTCCGCGCCGCTCGCCTTCACCGTCCTGTACGCCTGCAGCGCCCGGTCCAGCACGGCTCCCATCTCGCCCACGGCCTCCTGGGCGTGCGTCTGGGCCCGCTGGATCCTCGGCATGATCAACGCGACCAGCCCGCCGATCACCACCACCACGAGCAGCGTGATCAGCAGCAGCACGCCGTCCATGGCCGCCATCATGACGATGGCCCCGACCAGCATGAACGCCGCGCTCACCGACTCGACGATGCCGTTGGTCAGCACGGCGCGCAGCAGCGTCGTGTCGCTGGTCACCCGCGACATCAGGTCTCCGGGCTTGAGCCGGTCGACGTCGGCGACCTTGAGGCGCAACATCCGGTCCACGAGCCCGCGCCTGGCGCCGAGCACGATGCCCTCGCCCGTGCGTTCCATCAGGTAACTGCCACCGGCCGACACGACCGCGCCCACCAGCACCGCGACGGTGAGCCCTAACAGCGGTCCGGCCATCGACGTGTTCTGGCCGAACGCGTCGACGACGTACTTGGCCAGCAACGGCATCGCCAGACCCGCCACCGAGCCGATCAGGCCCAGCAGGCCGCCCAGGAACAGGACCTTTCTGTGCGGGCGTACGTAGGCGAGCAACTCCTTGACCACCGCAACCCCCTTCACGACATTTCTCGACTTTGCTCCAACGAACGGGAGCCCTCGATCGGCACCGATCGCCAGAGTCAACCTAAATTGACAACCCTAGTATGTCAACTTTGGTTGACTTCTCCTTCGTGAGGAGGAGACGGCATCCGGAAGCGGCGCATTCCGACGACCTGCGAGGCGCCGACCGCGCCCGACCGGACGTTCGCCGAACTGGTGGGCGCGGACTAGCTGACGGGCTGCAGGAGATCAGTCGATGTCCGGCAGATCGGGATCGTCATGGCCGGCGTCACCGTCGTCGACCCGCCGCAGCTTGAGGTCCTCCACCCAGCCCTGCACGAACTGCCGGATCTCCACGATCCGCGCTTCGTCCACGCCGTACGCCTCGAACGCCTCAACGGTCATGCCCTCGACGCGCTCCAGCCGCATGAGCAGCTCATGAGGCGAGAAGCCGTCATGGTGCACGGCCGCGAGCCGTTCGAGGCGGCGGTAGGAGTAC
The DNA here is from genome assembly GCF_052245635.1 of Nonomuraea sp. KM88. Classification (NCBI taxonomy): domain Bacteria; kingdom Bacillati; phylum Actinomycetota; class Actinomycetes; order Streptosporangiales; family Streptosporangiaceae; genus Nonomuraea; species Nonomuraea sp. KM88. The sequence continues at coordinate 160,957 of NZ_JBQQCC010000017.1, forward strand.
AGGTCCGCGACCGCGGCGATGTCGATGATGTCGCACGCCAGGCTCCGCTCGTGCACGTCACGCATCTTCAGCCCGACGGCGTCGTCGACGCCCAGCACGAGAACCGCGCCGCAGGTGACCGGACGCTGCTGGAACGCCTCGCGCAGCAGGTCGATCGCACACCTTTCCCCGGTCGTCATGTCCTCGACCATCAGGCGCGCCGTCCGCGGCGTGACGTCGGTGATCGATGCCCGCAGGCCCGCGTCCAGGAACGCGCCGGCGACGCCGCCCGCCACCTCGCGAAGGGGGGTCTCCATGGCGGTGGCGAAGTCGAGGCCGGCGCCCGGCCGGTCGGTGAAGCCATGAGCTCTCATGGCGTAACCGCCCGCGAGCACCAGACCGTATGTCTCACACACGGGTGACACGGCCGGGAGCAAACGCCGCTGGAAGGAAGGAAGCTCCATGCTTCAGGCGTTCCACCGCCCGCGCCGCGTGGACGGCAGATCGTGTCGCCCTGAGAGGAACTCCTGGAAGGCGATCTTCGCCTTGATCACCGGCCGCCGCCAGCGTTCCTCCCGGTGGATCGCCTTGGCCATCTTGCGCGGTGACTGCCTGGTGAAGAACCAGTGGGCCCAGGGCGAGCCCGGCCGCGCCAGGCGGAACGCGCCCACCACCAGCATGGGCGGGATGAACAGCCCCGCCATCCCGGTCCAGATCTTGCCCTTGAGCAGGGTGACGACGGCCAGCGCCAGGTTGGCGATGATGAGCACGGCGGGGTTGACCGGGGTGCCGTAGTCCCAGGTGAGCGGGCGCAACCCCATGAGGAGCAGGCCGGTGACGGCGACCGCGATGAAGACGGCGTCCACCGAGGTGCGCCCCTCCTCTTCCCAGTAGACGTCGTGCAGGTGCAGGATCAGCGCGAACTCGTCCAGCACCAGCGCCGATCCGATGCCGAACACGCACGCCGCGGCCGCCGTGCCCACCTGCGACGCCGGTGGGACGATGAGGCCGGCGACCCCGCCGGCCATCATCAGCACGACGCCGAACACGACGTGGTGGATGTGCATCTCGCCCACGCTGACGTTGCGGAACCAGCCGATCTTCGCCCTGATCAGGCGGACGTTGATGCGCGTGGCGATGAAGGCGACGATGAGCGCGACGAAGTAGCAGAACAGCGGCAGCCGTCCTGTGGCGATGATGGTGTGCTGAAACCAGGTCCCCATGATGCTGGAAACGATGCTACGAGCCGATGAGCCCTTTATGCGCGCAACCGGCGGCCCTCAGGCCAGGAACGCGCGCAGGAGGGCCGCCGTGCCCTCCAGGTGCTCGGCCACCGCCTGCCGGGCCGCGTCGGGGTCGCCCGCCAGGATGGCGTCGACGATGGCCTGGTGCTGCACGGCGGCGTGGTCGAGGTTGACCTGGAGCATGGGGATGGCGTTGAGCAGGTCGCTGACCCGCGAGCGGGCGTCCGCGCAGGTCGTGGCGAGCAGGGGCGAGCCCGTCAGCTCGGCGATCGCCAGGTGGAAGGCGGTGTCGAGCCGGCGGTAGTCGTCGAGGCCGGCCTCGTTCACGTCGGCGAGCCGGCGTACGAGCACCGCCCGCTGCCCCTCCGCCGGCCGGGACATCGCCAGCACCTGGGCCGCCCCGCACTCGACCGCCAGGCGGAACGTGAGGGCGTCCGACAGGTCGGCCATGCCCATCTCCTTGACGGCCTCGCGCAGGTGGCCGGCGTCCGGCTCGGGCGGCGCGTACGTGACGAACGCGCCGCCGTAACGGCCCCTTCGCACCTCGAGGTATCCCGCGTCGGACAGCGCCCGGATGGCCTCGCGCAGCGTCACTCTGCTGATGCCGAGCCTGACGGCCAGCTCGCGCTCGGGGGGAAGCTTGTCGCCCGGCGCGACCAGACCGAGCTTGATGGCCTGGAGCAGGCGTTCCACGGTCTCCTCGAAGGCGTTGCCGGCCCGGACCGGGCGCAGCACCGTCATCAAACGCGCCGACTCGTCCAACGTGTCCTCAGGTCTTGACAAGGGATCCCGCCATACACATCAATGGTCTAAGACTAGCCCAATCAACGGGGACGCGTGTCAGCGCAGATCGGAGCGGCGTAGCGTGAGCGATGGAGCGAGCACCGGATACCTTTCCGTCAGCGAGCTGCGCGACGAGGTGGCGTCCGGGCGGATCGACACCGTGCTCCTCGCGATCGCCGACATGCAGGGCAGGTTGCAGGGCAAGAGGCTGTCCGCACGCTATTTCCTCGACGAGGTGCTGCACCACGGCTCAGAGGGGTGCAACTACCTGCTCGCGGTCGACGTGGACATGAACACCGTGGCCGGCTACGCGATGTCGTCCTGGGAGCGCGGCTACGGCGACTTCGTGATGAAACCCGACCTGACGACGTTGCGCCGGGTGCCGTGGCAGGAGGGCACCGCCCTGCTGATGGCCGACCTGACCTGGGAGGACGGCGGCGACGTGCCGCCCTCCCCCCGCCAGGTCCTGCGCAGGCAGCTCGCCCGGCTCTCCGAGCGGGGGCTGGCCGCGTACGTCGGCACCGAGCTGGAGTTCTGCGTCTACGACGACACCTACGAGCAGGCGTGGCAGCGCGGCTACCGCGACATGTCGCCCGCCAACCTCTACAACGTCGACTACTCGCTGCTGGGCACCGCCCGCATCGAGCCCCTCCTCCGGCGGATCAGGCGCGACATGGAGGGCGCCGGGCTCTACGTCGAGTCCGCCAAGGGCGAGTGCAACCTGGGCCAGCACGAGATCGCCTTCCGCTACGCCGAGGCGCTGAAGACCTGCGACAACCACGCCATCTACAAGAACGGCGCCAAGGAGATCGCCGCCCAGGAGGGCAGGTCGATCACCTTCATGGCCAAGCCGAACGAGCGCGAGGGCAACTCCTGCCACATCCACATCTCGCTCAGGAGCCTCGACGGCGACCCCGTCATGGCCGGGCCGGGGCCGTACGGGCTCTCTCAGCTCGGCGCCCGCTTCATCGCCGGGCAGCAGGCCTGCCTGCGCGAGCTCACCCTCCTGTACGCCCCCAACATCAACTCCTACAAGCGTTACGTGCCGGGCAGCTTCGCCCCCACGGCGATCAAGTGGGGCGTCGACAACCGCACCTGCGCGCTCAGGCTCGTCGGGCACGGGCCGTCGCTGCGGATCGAGAACCGCGTGCCGGGCGGTGACGTCAACCCGTACCTCGCGGTGGCGGGGATGGTGGCGGCCGGGCTGCACGGCATCGACAACGAGCTGCCGCTGGAGGACGCGTTCGAGGGCAACGCATACGACTCGGGCGCGGAGACCGTTCCGCACACGCTGCGGGACGCGCTCCCCCTGTTCGAGGGGTCGAAGCTGGCCCGCGAAGCGTTCGGCGAGGAGGTCGTCGAGCATTACGCGAACAACGCGCGCGTGGAGCTGGCGGCGTTCGACGCGGCGGTGACGGACTGGGAGATGTTCCGTGGTTTCGAGCGAATGTGACGGGTGACCGATGAAGATCGTCAATCCGGCGACGGAGGACGTCGTCGCCGACGTCGAACTGGCCGACGCGGCCGAGGTCGACCGGGCGGTGGAGCGTGCCGGGAAGGCGTACGCCGCCTGGCGGCGGGTGGCGCCCGGCGACCGGGCACGGCTGCTGAGGAGGTTCGCCGACCTGGTGGGCGAGCACGGCGAGGAGCTGGCGCGGCTGGAGCTGGCCAACGCCGGGCACCCGATCGGCAACGCCCGCTGGGAGGCCGGCGCCGTACGCGACGTGCTGCACTTCTACGCCGGGGCGCCCGAGCGCGACCACGGCAGGCAGATCCCGGTGCCCGGCGGCGTGGACGTCACCTTCCAGGAGCCGCTGGGCGTGGTGGGCGTCATCGTGCCGTGGAACTTCCCGATGCTGATCATGTCGTGGGGGGTGGCCCCGGCGCTGGCGGCCGGCAACACGGTGATCGTCAAGCCGGCCGAGTGGACTCCCCTGACCGCGCTGAGGCTGGCGGAGCTGGCCCTGGCCGCGGGCCTGCCCGAGGGGGTGCTCCAGGTGCTGCCCGGGGCGGGGGAGGTCGCGGGCGCCCGGCTGGTGGAGCACCCCGGCGTGGCCAAGATCGTGTTCACCGGCTCGACCGAGGTGGGCAAGGAGATCGCGGCCAAGGCGGCGGCCCAGGTCAAGCGGGTCACGCTGGAGCTAGGCGGCAAGTCCGCAAATATCATCTTCGCGGATGCCGATCTCGACAGAGCGGCACAAGCCGCCCCCTACGCGGTCTTCGACAACGCGGGACAGGACTGCTGCGCCAGGTCCCGGCTGCTCGTCCAGGCAAGCGTGTACGACGCCTTCATGGAGCGCCTCTCCGAGGCCGTGCGCGGCGTCGTCGTCGGCGACCCCCGCGACGAGAGCACCGAGATGGGCCCGCTGATCAGCGCCGAGCACCTCGACCGCGTGCGCGGCTTCGTCCAGGACGGCGCCCCCTACCTCCAGGGGTCGTGCCCCGAGGGCAAGGGCTACTGGTTCCCGCCGACCGTGCTCACCCCGGACGTCACCGACCGTGCGTTCACCGAGGAGATCTTCGGGCCGGTCGTGTCGGTGGCGCCCTTCGAGGACGAGGCGGACGCCGTACGCATCGCCAACGACACCCCGTACGGGCTGAGCGGCTCCATCTGGACCCGCGACGTCGGGCGCGCGCTCCGCGTGTCCAGAGCGGTCGAGGCGGGCGCCCTGTCGGTGAACTCCAACGCGTCGGTCCGCTACTGGACCCCGTTCGGCGGCTTCAAGCAGTCAGGGCTGGGCCGGGAACTCGGCCCCGACGCCCTGGCGGCGTTCACCGAGACCAAGAACGTCTTCATCTCCTGGGAGTGAGGCAGCACGTGAAGAGATTGCAGGATCGGGTGGCTGTGATCACCGGCGCGGGCGGCGGCATCGGGCTGGCCACCGCGCGCAGGTTCGCCGACGAGGGCGCCAAGGTGGTCTGCGCCGACCTCGACGAGGAGGCGGGCGTCAAGGCCGCGAACGAGGTCGGCGGCCTGTTCGTACGCGTCGACGTGGCCGACGAGGACGACGTCGCCCGGATGTTCCGTACGGCGTTCGACACCTACGGCAGCGTGGACATCGCCTTCAACAACGCCGGCATCTCGCCGCCCGACGACGACTCGATCCTGGAGACCGGCATCGACGCGTGGCGCCGCGTCCAGGACGTGAACCTGACCAGCGTCTACCTGTGCTGCAAGCACGCCATCCCGTACATGCGGCGGCAGGGCAGGGGCTCGATCATCAACACCGCGTCGTTCGTGGCCGTCATGGGCTCGGCGACCTCGCAGATCTCCTACACGGCGTCCAAGGGCGGGGTGCTGGCGATGTCGCGCGAGCTGGGCGTGCAGTTCGCTCGCGAGGGCATCCGGGTGAACGCGCTGTGCCCGGGCCCGGTGAACACGCCGCTGCTGCAGGAGTTGTTCGCGAAGGACCCCGAGCGGGCGCAGCGGCGCCTGGTGCACGTCCCGGTCGGGCGCTTCGCCGAGGCGTCGGAGATCGCGGCGGCGGTCGCGTTCCTGGCCAGCGACGACGCGTCGTTCATCACGGGCAGCGAGTTCCTGGTGGACGGCGGCATCTCCGGCGCCTACGTCACGCCGCTCTAGGGGGTCGTCGTGCGACGTCCCGTCATCGGGGTCACGTGTTACGTGGAGCCGGCGACGTTCACGGTCTGGCAGGACATGCCGGTCGCGCTCCTGCCGTACATGTACGTCGAGCAGGTCGTCCGGGCCGGCGGCCAGCCGGTCGTGCTCCCGCCCGCGGGGGACGCCGCGCAGGTGGTGAGCCGCCTGGACGGGCTCGTCCTGGCCGGGGGCGGCGACATCGATCCGGCGAGGTACGGCGAGACGCCGGAGGAGCGTACCGGCTACATCCGCGAATTCCGCGACCAGGCCGAGTTCGCCGTGCTGGCCGCCGCCCTCGACGCCGGGCTGCCCTTCCTCGGCATCTGCCGGGGCCTCCAGGTGCTCAACGTCGCTCTTGGCGGCAGCCTCCACCAGCACCTGCCCGACGTGGTCGGCCACACGGGTCACTCCCCCGCGCCCGGACGGTTCGGTCACCTGCCCATCACCCCCGTCCCCGGCACCCGCCTGGCCAAGGCGCTGGGCACGGCGCCCGTGACGGTGCCGCACTATCACCACCAGGCCGTCGACCGGCTCGCCCCCGGCCTCACCGTGACCGCGAGCGCCGCCGACGGCACCGTCGAAGGGGTGGAGCTGGACTCGGGGCCGTTCACCGTGGCGGCGCAGTGGCACCCGGAGGCGGCCGAGGACCACGCCCTCTTCGAGGCCCTGGTGGCCGCCTGCTGACCAGCGAACGCGACAAGACCCCCAAATCACTACTAGGCTGGCGTGACACACCAGCAAACCGTGCGGGAGAGCACCCTGACAGCCGGTCAGGGTCCCTGAAGGAGCAAGCCCTCCCCGCGAACCTCTCAAGGCAAAGGACCGCACGGCTGACCGGGAGCATGTCTCTTCGGAAGGTGACCTCTGGAAAGCAGGCCCGCAGGGTCTCGCCGAAGGTGAAAGTCCGGCAAAACTCGGGCGAAGCTCTCAGGCATCGATGACAGAGGGGGAGGATGCTGGCATCCAATCCTGTCCTGAGGTGCGATAAATGTCCCGACCTACTCCGCTACGAGACGTGCACGAAAGCCTCGGCGCGACGCTGACCGACTTCGCGGGCTGGCTCATGCCACTCCGGTACGGGAGCGAGTCCGCGGAGCACAGGGCCGTCCGCGAGGCCGCCGGGCTGTTCGACCTCTCGCACATGGGCGAGATCTTCGTGACCGGGCCGCAGGCCGCCGCCGCCCTGGACTACGCGCTGGTCGGCAACATGTCGGCCGTGACGCCCGGACGAGCCAGGTACACCATGATCGTCAACGAGCGGGGCGGGGTGCTGGACGACCTCATCGTCTACCGGCTCGGGGACGAGGAGTTCATGGTCGTCGCGAACGCCTCGAACTACGAGAAGGTCGCCGACGAGCTGGAGAACCGCTCCAAGGCGTACGACGCCGTGGTCGACGACCGTTCGCAGCAGTACGCCCTGATCGCCGTCCAGGGACCCCGCTCCCAGGAGATCCTCGCCACGCTCACCGACGCCGACCTGGCCGGGCTCAAGTACTACGCGGGCCTGCCCGGGCTCGTCGACGGGCGGCAGGCGCTCATCGCGCGCACCGGCTACACCGGCGAGGACGGGTTCGAGCTGTTCGTGGCCGGCCAGGACGCGGTGCCGCTCTGGAACGCGCTCGTGACCGCGGGCGAGCCGTACGGGCTCAAGCCCGCAGGACTGTCCAGCCGCGACACGCTCAGGCTCGAGGCCGGCATGCCCCTGTACGGCAACGAGCTGAGCGCCGAGCTGACCCCGTTCGACGCGGGGCTGGGCAGGGTGGTGAAATTCGACAAGCCGGGCGACTTCGTCGGCAGGTCGGCGCTCGAGGCGGTCAAGGACGACCCGCCGCGGCGCCGTCTCGTCGGTCTGGTCGCCCGGGGCCGCCGGGTGCCGCGCCACGGCTACCCGGTCACCAAGGACGGCGCCGTCGTCGGCGAGGTCACCAGCGGTGCGCCCTCCCAGACTCTGGGCAAGCCCATCGCGCTGGCCTACGTGGACACCGGCGCCGACTCAGGCCTGGCTGTGGACATCCGGGGCAGCCATGAACCCATGGACCTGGCCGAGCTGCCCTTTTACAGGAGGAACAAGTGAGCAACATCCCTGACGACCTGAGCTACACCAAGGAACACGAGTGGGTTTCCGGGGTCGAGGACGGCCTCACCGTGACCGTCGGCATCACGGCCTACGCCGCCGACGCCCTTGGTGACGTCGTCTTCGTGCAGCTCCCCGAGGTCGGTTCGGTCACCGAGCCGGGCGACTCCGTCGGCGAGGTCGAGTCGACCAAGTCGGTCAGCGAGATCTACACGCCCGTCGGCGGCGAGATCGTCGAGGTCAACCAGGCCATCGTGGACGATCCGAGCCTGGCCAACAGCGACCCGTACGGCGAGGGCTGGATGTTCCGGGTGCGCATGGAGGGCGACCCGGAGGACCTGCTCTCCGCCGAGGAGTACGCCGCGCTCACCTCGGGCGAGTCCTGACCCTGCCAGGCCTCATCGGCTGACGCCGGGGCCCGCGTCCGGGCCCCGGCACTCATGAAGGGCGCATCATCAATGGCGATCAGCGTCTTCGATCTGTTCAAGATCGGTATCGGGCCGTCGAGCTCCCACACGGGAGGCCCGATGGCCGCGGCCCACAAGTTCGCCCGCGGCCTGCATGAGGACGGCCTGCTGCCGCGCGTGGCCCGGGTGGAGGCCATCCTGTACGGCTCGCTCGGCCTGACCGGGAAGGGCCACGGCAGCGACAAGGCGGTCCTGCTGGGCCTGTCCGGCGAGAAGCCGGAACTGGTCGACGTCGACACCATCGAAGGGCGTCTGGCCGAGATGCGCGAGTCGGGCAGCGTCCGGCTGTACGGCATGCGCGAGATCCCCTTCGTCGTCGGCCGGGACCTCGTCTTCGAGCGCAAGATCTCGCTGCCCGAGCACCCCAACGGCATGCGCTTCACCGCCTACGACGCGGCGGGCGAGCAGCTCAGGGAGAAGATCTACTTCTCGGTCGGCGGCGGCTTCGTCGTGGACGAGAAGGCCACCGGCGCCGACCGCATCAAGCCGGACGACACCGTCCTGCCCTACCCCTTCACCACCGGGGAAGAACTGCTCAAACACTGCACGAACACCGGCCTGTCGATGTCCGCGCTCATGCTGGAGAACGAGAAGGCGTTCGGGCGCACCGAGGAGGAGGTCCGCGCGGGCCTGCTGCGCCTCTGGCAGGTCATGTCGGAGTGCGTGCGCCGGGGCATCTCGAAGGAGGGCGTCCTGCCCGGCGGGCTCAAGGTCAAGCGCCGCGCCAACCAGTTGCACCGCCGCCTGCAGTCCGAGCCGGCCGAGAAGGACCCGCTGCAGGCCATGGACTGGGTGACGTTGTTCGCGCTGGCGGTCAACGAGGAGAACGCGGCCGGCGGCCGCATCGTCACCGCCCCCACCAACGGGGCCGCCGGCATCATCCCGGCGGTCCTGACGTACTACACCCGTTTCGTCCCCCATGCGGACGAGGACGGTGTGATCCGCTTCCTGCTCACGGCCGGCGCGATCGGCGTGCTGTTCAAGGAGAACGCCTCGATCTCGGGCGCCGAGGTGGGCTGCCAGGGCGAGGTCGGCTCCGCCTGCTCCATGGCCTCCGCGGGCCTCACGGAGGCGCTCGGAGGCACCCCGGAGCAGGTCGAGAACGCCGCCGAGATCGGCATCGAGCACAACCTGGGGCTGACCTGCGACCCGATCGGCGGGCTGGTGCAGATCCCGTGCATCGAGCGGAACGCGGTCGCCTCCAACAAGGCCATCACGGCGGCCAGGATCGCCCTGCGCGGCGACGGCCGCCACTTCGTGGCCCTGGACAAGGCGATCAAGACGATGCGCGACACCGGCCGCGACATGCTGGACAAGTACAAGGAGACCTCACGCGGCGGCCTGGCCGTCAACGTGATCGAGTGCTGACCACCATCGAGTGGTACCATAATGTTGTACGACTCGACAGGAGGAGACGTGTCCATCACCGCCAGCGAGGCGCGACGTCGCCTCTTTCCGCTCATCGAAGAGGTCAACAACGACCGCAGTGCCGTGGAAATCGTCTCCAAGAGCGGCAACGCCTACCTTGTGGCTGCGGAGGAATACGAAGCTCTCCAGGAGACGGCATATCTGCTCCGCTCCCCCGCCAACGCACGCCGGCTGATGGAGTCTTATCACGAGGCGGTCACAGGTCGCCACGAGCCGCACGAACTGCTGGACGACGAGGCAACTCGGTGAAGGTGGCGTTCACCAGCCAAGGATGGGAAGACTACGTCCACTGGCAGACAGCTGATCGGCAGATTCTCAAGCGCATCAACCGGCTCATCGAGGACACCTTGCGCGACCCGTGCGAGGGCATCGGCAAACCTGCGCCCCTCAAGTACGCGCTGGCAGGCGCATGGTCGCGACGTATCACGGATGAGCATCGCCTGGTGTATCTCGCCGAGAGCGACGAGATCGTCATCCTGCAGGCCCGCTACCACTACGGCTAGAGGGCACGTGGATGCCGATTGTCGCGTTGGTCGAAAATGCCGGGCCAATACGGAGAAATAGCAAGCTAGCAGGAAGGGCCCGATGGGCGTTCGCTTGTGCGGGCGGGGGGATTCGAACCCCCACGGTGTCTCCACCAACAAGACCTAAACCTGCCGCGTATGCCATTTCGCCACGCCCGCGTAGTCCCCGCCGAAAGCGGGCTTCAGACAGTTTAGCGCTCCGGGTGAGGACGACGCGCATCCGTGATGAACGCCGGCCGGAGAAGGGCCCGAAGAAGGGCGCGGGCCCTTTTTCGCGGGCCCGCGAACCGGCTCAGGCCAGGCCCAGCTTCTTCTTCAACGAGGCCACGTGCCCCGTCGCCTTCACGTTGTAGAGCGCCTGCTCCACCTTCCCGTCGCCGTCGATGACGAACGTCGAGCGGATGACCCCCACGATCTCCTTGCCGTACAACTTCTTGGGGCCATAGGCGGCGTACGCCTTGTGCACGACGAGGTCGGGATCGGAGAGCAGCGGGAAGGTCAGCGCGTCACGCTCGACGAACTTGGCTAGCTTTTCCGGTTTGTCCTTCGACACGCCGAGGACCACGAAACCCTCTGCGGTCAACTGGCTGAGGTTGTCACGGAAGTCGCAGGCCTGCTTGGTGCAGCCGGGCGTCATCGCGGCGGGGTAGAAATAGAGGATCACCCGCTTGCCGCGGTGGTCGCCGAGGGAAACGGTGGTTCCGTCGGCGGCGGGTAGCACGAACTCGGGCGCGGCGTCGCCGGGCGCGAGCTTGGTCTCTGTCATGGGGCCCTCCTCGGTTCTTCCCGCAAACCTACCGGCCTGGCCACCGTGCCGTACGGCCCGCCGACCTGACAGACTGATCACGACCACTACGGCCGCAGCCCGCACGGCACACGAAGCGGGGGCGGCCACGCACGGTCGAAAGGAGAAGCCATGGCTGACACCGATCCCGACGAGCTGGAGCGGCGGATCGCGCGGACGCGCGCCGAGTTGGCGCAGACGGTCGACGCCATTGCCGACCGGGTGAGCCCCAAGCGGGTCGCCGAACGCACGGTGAGCGACGTCAAGAGCAGGGCGGGGCACTTCGTGGCGTCCGTGGGCGACGCGCTCGGGGTGGCGCCGCGGCCGGCCGGCTACGCCGACGATGGCGAGCGGGCGTGGGACGAGGAGCGGCCCGACCTGGGTCCCGTCCTCATCGGGGTCGGGGCGGTGCTGGTAGTGGGGGCGGCCCTCGTGTTCTGGCGCCGCCGCCGGCAGCGCGCCTGACGCTCCTGTGCACCGGCCGGTCACGCCGGGCGTGCCCGGCACTCCGCAGGCCGCCCGGGCTCGCCCGGCGCGTCACGCCGGAGGTCAGAGGAAGGTCTTGCCCTCGCCTCTGTACGTCGGCACCGATCCGGCCAGGGTGTCCCCGTCGACGAGGTGGAGCGTGTCGAACCGCTCGCACATCTCGCCCGCCTTGGCGTGCCTGAACCACACCCGGTCGCCGATCCGCAGGTCCTCGGCGGCCTGGCCGAGCAGCGGCGTCTGCACCTCCCCCGCGCCTTCGTCCGGAGAGAAGCGCAGCCCCGCCGGCAGGTAGGGCTGCGGCAGGCGGCTCCTGCCGGCCGCACCGGAGGCCGGATAGCCGCCCCCGAGCACGGTGGCGATGTCCGGCGCCGGGCGGCGTACGACCGGCAGGGCGAAGAGGGCCGCCGGATGGCCGGTGAAGCCGCGGTAGAAGTCGAACAACCTCGGGTGGAAGAGTCCGGATCCCGCCGTCACCTCCGTGACGGCCTTCTCGCGTACGGTGCGCTCGATGGAGCCGGTGCCGCCGCCGTTGACGAATTCGAGGTCGGCGACCCGGCGGACGGCGTTCACGACGCGGCCGCGCCTGACGACGAGCTCCCGGGCGGAGCACGCCTGCATGACTCTGATCGCACGGGCGAGCAGGGCGTTGCCCGGAGCGTCGTCGCCGACTCCGGCGATCTGGGCCTCGTAGGCCAGCAGCCCGGCCAGGCGGAGCCCCGGGCGTTCGGCGATGGCGGCGGCCAGGTCGGCGGCCTGCTCGGGCTCGCGGATCGGGGAGCGCAGGGCTCCCGCCCGGAATCTCCCGCCCAGGGCGACGTAGCCGGCGTCGATGTCGAGGCAGATCCGGAGCTCGGCCCGAGGACGCACTCCGTCCACGGACGCCTCGATGAAGTCGAGGTGCGCGAGCGAGTCGACGGTCACGGTGATGCGCCCGGCCGCGACCGCGTCCCCGGCCAGTTCGGCGAGCGCGTGCCGGTCAGCCGTCGGGTAGGCGACGAGGACGTCCGCGCACCCGTGCCGGGCCAGCCACAGCGCCTCGGGCAGGGTGAAGGCCATGACGCCCTGGAAACCGTCCATGGCCAGGATGCGTTCGAGCAGCGGACGGCTGCGCAGCGATTTGCTCGCCACCCGGATCGGTTTGCCCGCCGCCCGGCGGACGAGGTCGGCCGCGTTGGCCCGCATGGCCGCCAGGTCGAGGATCGCGAACGGAGGCTCGAGCGCCGCAGTGGCGCGATCATAGCGCTGGCGGGCATCCATACCAGCAGCGTAACGACATATCAGGCAAATGAATATGAGCGGCTTTCATATTAGTCCTCGTCCCCGTAATGATCAGGCAAATCGGCGGCGAGGGCGCGGTTCAGGCCATGCTGCTCCCCTGTACTTCTGTCCTTGTGATGACCACGCTTCAGCAGATACTGCCCGGCGCCGCCGCCACCCCGCGGCTCACCGGACTGCGCAGGGCGAACAGGGCACTCAGGCCGGCCAGGACCCTCCCAGGGGCCGTCGTGGCGATCGCACTGACCGCGGGGCTGGGCCTGACCACGGCGGAGCTGGTGTCGGGACTGCTCGGCGCGCCGCTCGGCTGGGTGCCGGTGAACGAGGTGGTGGAGCTGGCGGGCAGGACCGCGTGGCCGAAGGTGTCCACCGCCGCCCTGGTCGTGGGCGGCGCCGGCGTGCTGATGGTGCTGCTGGCCGTCGTGCCGGGCACCTCCAGGCTGGTCGCGGTGGAGACGTCCGACCCGCTGATCGTCATCGGCATCACCCGCCCGGGCCTGCGCCGTACGCTCGCCGCCGCGGCCCAGCAGGTGGCGGGCGTGGACAAGGCCCGGGTGCGCCTGCGCAGGCGCACCATCGAGGTCACCGTCGTGACCGACGCCGAGAGCACCGGGGCGATGCTCAGGCAGGTCGGCACCGCGGTGGGCGACCGGCTCGCGGGTGTGGGCACGCTCGGCACCGGCGAGGTCGTGGTCCGGCTGCGCAGGAAGGCACTGTGATGCGGCAGTACGCCGGCAACCGGGTCGGGCTTGCCGTCGTCGGCACCGTGCTGGCCGGGCTGGGCGCGTACGCGTGGTTGCGCGGCGAGGGCCGTCTGTCCGAGCTGCCGCCCAAGGGGAAGGTCCTGCCGGCGCAGCTCCACCGGACGCTGGCCGAGGAGCCGTGGAGCATGTGGCTGCTGGCCTTCGCCCTGCTGCTCCTGTCGCTGGTCTCGCTGCGCTGGCTGCTGCTCTGCCTGGGCTGGGGCCGCCGCGGCACGCCCAACGGCACGGGCACCGCCATGTTGTTCGTCGGGCTGAAGAACGTGGAGAACCTGGGCAAGACCAAGGTGCGGGTCGGCGATGACGGCCTGCGGATCAGCGTGACCTGCCCGTCGGAGGCGGACATGGGCGCGGTGGTGGGCAAGCTCGACCAGGACATCGTGGGGCGCATCCGGCGCGAGATCCGCGACGACGAGATGTGCACGGTGGTCCGCCTGCACGTGCGCCGTTAGGCTCCGGAGCGCCGGGGGCTACTGGGTCGCGCGGCGTTTCTTCGTCACCGCGCGACCCGGGCGTCTTGATCATGATCCGCCATCACGATCTCCCTTTACTCACCCACAAGGGGCGCTCCCGATGAGCAAGAATGCCCGATCGCCTGTAAGCCCGGCGTAAGGGAACGGTCACGTCAGACCTGGGTCGTACACACACTTCACCCTCCAGGCTGACCAAGACCCCACTATAGATACATATCTTGAGGATGTGTTCGGAAGCGTACAGGCGTGGTCGAGACGCCACGAGAAGCTGGCCGCCGTCCTGCGTGTGGCGCCGCTCGGCGCGCTGTGCCTCATCACGGCAGTGCTGTACGCGGGACGTGAGGCGCCGGGCGGTGGCGTCAACCCCGGCGTGATCTCGTACGTGGGCTTCTCCGCAGCGCTGGTCGTGCCGCTGGTGTGGCGCGACCGGCCACGCCTGTCCTTCGCGATCATCGCGCTGGCCAGCTTCTTCCAGTGGGTGGCCGACGTCGACCCGATGCCCGCCAACATGGCGGTGCTGATCGCCCTCTGGGGCGTGGCCTACCGGTGCTCGTTCCACTGGGCGCTGGCGGCGCTCCTCGTGTCGGAGGTCGGGGTGCTGCTGGTCCTGGTCAACTGGCTGGTGCCCACCTTCGGCATGTTCTTCAGCGGCTCGATCCTCGTGGTGACGATCTGGCTGACCGGCCTGTACGCCAGGACGCGCAGGCACTATCTCGAAGGGCTGGAGGAACGCGCCGAGCGGGCCGAGCGCGAGCGGGACCAGCAGGCCAGGATGGCGGCCGCCGCCGAGCGCGCCAGGATCGCCAGGGAACTGCACGACGTCGTGGCGCACAACGTCAGCGTGATGGTGGTGCAGGCCGACGGGGCGGGCTACGCCCTCGACCACGATCCCGAGCAGGCCCGCCTGGCCGTCACGACCATTTCCAGGACCGGCAGGGCCGCCCTCGCCGAGATGCGCAAGCTGGTCGGGGTCCTGCGCGAGAACGAGAGCGCGGCGACCGACTACACCCCGCAGCCCGGCCTGGACGGGTTGGAGAAGATGGTGCGCGAATCGGCCGTGCCCGCCCGGCTGCGCATCGGCGGGAGCCCCGCCGACCTGCCCGAGGGCCGGCAACTCGCGGTCTACCGCATCGTGCAGGAGGCGCTGACCAACGCGCTCAAACACGGCGGACCCGGCGTGCGGGCGGACGTGGAGATCGACTTCACCGGCCCTGACCTGCTCATACGCGTGACCGACGACGGCCGGGGCGCGGCGGCGCCCACGAGCCATGACGGGCACGGCCTGATCGGCATGCGCGAGCGCGTCGGCATGTACGGCGGCGCGGTCTCGGCCGGCCCGCTGCAGGGCGGCGGCTTCGAGGTGCTGGCCCGGTTGCCCATGGCGGAAGCGGCGTAGGGGGAAGCGGCCGGGTGATACGCGTGATGCTCGTCGACGACCAGGAGTTGCTGCGGGCCGGGTTCAGGATGGTGCTGGGGGCGCAGCCCGACATCGAGGTCGTGGCGGAGGCCGGCGACGGCGTCACCGCGCTGGAGGTCCTCGAGTCCACCGACGTCGACGTCGTGCTCATGGACGTGCGCATGCCCCGCATGGACGGCGTCGAGGCCACCCGGCTGATCGAAGGGGCGAAGGTGCTGATCCTCACCACGTTCGACCTCGACGAGTACGCGTTCGCGGCGATCAAGGCGGGCGCGGCCGGGTTCCTGCTGAAGGACGTGCCGCCGGCCGACCTGGTCAACGCCATCAGGCTCGTGCACGCGGGCGACGCCGCGGTGTCGCCGCGCACGTTGCGCCGGATGCTGGACACGTTCGCCGCCCAACTCCCCGGCCAGGCGCCGGCGGCGGCGGACGACCTGACGCCGCGCGAGCGCGAGGTGCTGCTCATGGTGGCGCGCGGCCTGTCCAACGGGGAGATCGCGGCCGGGCTGGAGGTCGCGGAGGCGACGGTGAAGACGCACCTGGGCCGGGTGCTGGCCAAGCTGAGCCTGCGGGATCGGGCGCAGGTGGTGGTGTACGCGTACGAGGCCGGGCTGGTGGTGCCCTCCCATCGGCCGAAAGGCTGACCGGGGTCATCTGGGGGCGCACCTGAAGTCCCTCCTCAGGGCCCATGGATCCCGGAATCTCCGCCCCTAGCGTTGGTCGCGTTGAAGCCCGCGCCCCCAGGGAGAAGGAGTGAAGGTGACGCTCACCGAACGCCGAGCCGCGACCGCTGTCGTGGCCACGGAGCTGACCAAGGTGTACGGCCAGGGCGACGCCCGGGTGCACGCCCTGCGCGAGGTGAGCGTGGCCTTCGCCACCGGGGCGTTCACCGCCATCATGGGCCCGTCGGGCTCGGGCAAGTCCACGCTGATGCACTGCCTGGCCGGTCTCGACACGGCCACGTCGGGCACCGTGCACCTCGGCGACGTGGAGCTGACCGGCCTGTCGGACCGGCAGCTCACCCTGCTGCGCCGCGAGCGGATCGGGTTCGTCTTCCAGGCATTCAACCTGCTGCCGACGCTGACCGCGGAGCAGAACATCCGCCTGCCCCTGGAGATCGCCGCCCGCCAGGCCGATGAGGCGCTGGTCGACCGGGTCATCGAGACCGTCGGGCTGACGGACCGGCTCTCGCACCGGCCGACCGAGCTGTCCGGCGGCCAGCAGCAGCGCGTGGCCGTGGCCAGGGCGCTCATCAGCAAGCCACAGGTGATCTTCGCCGACGAGCCGACGGGGAACCTGGACTCCCGCAGCGGCGCCGAGATCCTGTCGTTCCTGCGCACGTCGGTGCGCGAGCTGGGCCAGACCATCGTCATGGTCACGCACGACCCGGTCGCGGCGTCGTACGCCGACCGCGTGGTGTTCCTGCGCGACGGCGAGCTGGTCACCGAGATCGCCGCGCCGACGCCGCAGACCGTGCTGGACACGCTCGTGAAGCTGGAGGCTTGAGGTGCTGAGGACGGCTCTGGCCGGGCTGCGCGCCCACACGCTCCGGCTGCTGCTCACGTCGCTGGCGATCATGCTGGGCGTGGGGTTCATCGCGGGCACGTTCGTGCTGAACGACACCGTCGAGGCGGGTTTCGCCCAGCGGGTCACCGCCGACGCGGGCAAGGTGGACGTCGCCGTCCTGCCCGAGGGCCCCGGCTCCGTGCTGCCCGAGCGCGTGCTGGAGCGGATCCGCGCCCTCGACGGCGTGACGGAGGCGCAGGGCCTGGTCCGCGGTGCCGCGCCGCTGCTCGGCAAGGACGGCAAGACCGTCGGCGACCTCCCCACCACGGCGATCTCGATCGTCACCGGCCCGCTGGACCGCGCCGACATCGTCGCCGGCACCGGGCCCGGCACCGACGACCGGGCCGCCGTGCTCGACGAGAACACCGCCAGGGCCCAGGGCTTCCGGCTCGGCGACACCATCACCGTGCTCGACGCCGGGAAGGCAGAGCACCGGTTCAGGCTCGTGGGCCTCCTCGACACCGGCCTCGACCAGGACCTCTCCTTCACCGGCGCGGTCGGCTTCACCACGGCCACCGCGCAGCGCATGACGGGTGCCAGGGGCTACCGCGAGATCGACGTCGCGGGCTCGGCCCCCGGGCTGAAGCAGGCCGTCACGGCGGCCGCCGGCGGCGCGTACACCGTCAAGACCGGCGACGAGCTGGCCTCCGACCTGGCCAGGGCGGCCGGGGTCGAGACACGGATGTTCACGCTGGGCCTGCTGCTGTTCGGGGCCGTGGCCATGATGGTGGCGGCCCTGGTCATCTACAACACGTTCACCATCCTCGTCGCCCAGCGCACCAGGGAGATGGCGCTGCTGCGGTGCATCGGCGCCACGCGGGGGCAGGTGTTCGGCTCGATCCTGCTGGAGTCGGCCGTCGTGGGCGCGCTCGCCTCCGCGCTGGGGCTGCTGCTCGGATACGGTCTGGCCGCGCTCACGCTGACGGTGCTGGCCGCGGTCGACGCCCCGCTGCCCACCGACGCAGCCGTCACGCTCTCACCGGTCACCACGGCGGCAGGGCTGGCCGTCGGCCTCGCGGTCACGGTGTGCGCGGCCCTGCTGCCCGCCAGGTCCGCGACCCGTGTCCCGCCGGTCGCGGCGCTGCGCAGCCAGGCCGAGGAGCAGACGTTCCGTGCGGGCCTGCTGCGCGGGCTCTTCGCCGCCTTCTTCCTGGTGGCCGGGCTCGGCACCACCGCCGTCGGCGTGTTCGTGCTCGAACCCGGCCGGGAGATCTCGCTGCTCGTCGTGATGGCCGGGGGCACGCTGACGTTCCTGGCGGTGCTGATCTTCGGCCCGGTGCTGGTCAGGCCGCTGAGCGCGCTGGTCGGCTGGATCCCCGGCAGGCTGTTCGGGGTGCCGGGCCGCCTGGCCGTCGGCAACTCGGGACGCAACCCGAAGCGGGCCGCGACCACCACGGTCGCCCTGACGATCGGGGTGACGCTCATGACGCTGATCTCGGTGGTCACCGCGTCCACCAGGCTGACGATGACGGCCAAGCTCGACGAGCAGTTCCCCATCGACTACGTGCTGATGGACCAATCCCGCGACTCCGTCGTCCCGAGGACCGTCGCCGAGAGCCTGCGGGACGCGCCGGAGCTGGCCTCCGTGGTGCAGATCCGCCAGGCCGAAGCCACGATCGGCGGCCGGCACGTGATCACCGGCACGTTCCGCGGACCCGTCGAGCCCTACGTCACCGCCGGTTCCATGGCGGGTTTCGGCGCGGGCCGGGTGGCGCTGCGGGACAACGAGGCCGAGGGCCTGGGCGTGCGGGTCGGCGACTCGGTGCGGCTCAGGACCGCGCGGGCCGGGACGGTGCCGCTGGAGGTGGTCGCGCTGCTCGACGGGAACCAGTCGGTGCTGCCGCCGGTCACCGTGGCGGAGACCGCCTTCGACACCTACTTCGGGGCGGTGCCCGACGCGCGGGTGATGATCCGCATCGGTGACGGCGTGCCTCCCGACCGCGCGCGCGAGGTCGTCGACGCGGCCGCGGCTCCCTATCCGAGCGTGAAGGTGTCGAGCTCGACGGAGGTACGCGGCCAGTTCGACGAGACGCTGGACATGCTTCTCATGATCATCACCGGGCTGCTGGGACTGGCGATCCTGATCTCGCTGCTGGGCATCGCCAACACGCTCTCGCTGTCGGTGCACGAGCGCACCAGGGAGTCGGCGCTGCTGCGGGCGCTGGGCCTGACCCGGCGGCAACTGCGCGGGATGTTGTCGGTCGAGGCGCTGGTGCTCGGGCTGATCGGGGCGCTGGTGGGCGTCGTGTTCGGAGGCGCCTTCGGGTGGGCCGCGATCATGGCCATGCTGGACGGCGCCGTCTTCTCAGTGCCGGTCGCGCAGATCGTGCTGTTCGTGGTGCTCTCCGGCGTGGCCGCGGTGCTGGCGGCGGTCCTGCCGGCCCGCCGGGCCGCCCGGGCGTCGATCACCGGTTCCCTCGCCACCGGCTGACCCGGAGCCTTCGAGGCTCGGGCGGAACGCTGGTCACGTGCTCAGGGCAGTGGGGCTGGGTCCACCTCCCGGGGTGGCGATTTTCCACCCCGGGAGGTGGACCGGCACCCATGGAGGCAGGCCCTCGTGACCGCGAGGCTGGGCAGGCCCGATCAGAGCGTGCTGATCGTGCCCGGCCAGGCGAAGGAGAGCGGGACGTGATCGAAGTGAGGGGACTGAGCATGCGGTACGGCCGCACGCTCGCCGTGGACGACCTGACCTGCACGGTGAAACCGGGGCTGGTGACCGGGTTCCTGGGACCGAACGGAGCCGGCAAGTCCACGACCATGCGGGCCGTACTCGGGCTGGAGGTCCCCTCCTCGGGTGAGGCGCTGGTGGACGGGCGACCGTACGCGTCGCTGCGCCGGCCCTTGCGCACGATGGGGGCGCTGCTGAACGCCGGGGCGGTGCACGGCGGCCGCTCGGCCCGCGACCATATCGGCTGCCTCGCGCGCAGCAACGGCATCGGCCGCGCCCGTGTGACCGCCGTCCTCGACCAGGCCGGCCTGACCGACGTCGCAGGCAAGAGGATCGGCGGCTTCTCCCTCGGCATGAAGCAGCGACTGGGCATCGCGGCGGCGCTGCTCGGGGACCCGGCGGTGCTGATGTTCGACGAGCCGCTGAACGGACTGGACCCCGAGGGCATCCGCTGGCTGCGCGGCCTGCTGCGTTCGCTGGCGGCCGAGGGCCGTACCGTGCTGCTGTCCAGCCATCTGATGAACGAGATGGCATTCACCGCCGACCACGTCATCGTCATCGGACGGGGCCGGCTGATCGCTGACACCGGCATGAACGCCCTGGCCGGGCATTTCGAGGGTGACGTGCTGGTCCGCACGCGTCACCCGGAACAGCTCACCGCCATCATGCGCGGGCACGGGGCGACGGTGGTGGCCGAGGACGACGGCGCCCGGGCCGTTGCTCTGTCCGTCCATGGGCTGGACGCGGCCGAGATCGGCGCGCTGGCGCTGTCCGCGGGGATCGCGCTGGTGGAGCTGTCTCCGCGCGCCGCGTCCCTGGAGGAGGCGTTCATGCGGCTCACGGAGGACAGCACCGAGTTCAGAAGCGAGAGCGGGAGCACTCAGAAGGAGGCCGTGCGGTGATCGACGTGATCGCTTCCGAGTGGATGAAGCTTCGCACGCTCCGCTCGAACGTCTACGTGCTGGCCTGCTCGGTGGCGGCCGTCCTGGCCTGCGCCGGGATCGCGTTCATGATCGGCCGCGGGTTCGACGGCCAGACGCTGGACGAGAAGATGGCCTTCCCCGGCAACGGGGACGGCATCGGCAACGGGATCGCGGTCGCCTACTTCGTGTTCGCCGTGCTGGGCGCGCTGGCGATCACCTCGGAACACAGCACCGGGATGATCCAGACGAGCCTGGTGGCCGTGCCACGCAGGCGGGTGCTCCTGCTGGCCAAGATTCCCGGCCTGGCCGCGGTCGCGCTGGTGGCCGGCCAGGTTCTGGCGTTCGTCATGCACGCGGCCTCCATGGCGGCGCTCGGCGACCGGGCCGGGCAGCTGCTCCGCGAAGGGGTGACGCTGGGCACGCCGCTGTCGGATCCGGGCGTGCTCCCCTCGGTGATCGTCGCCGGGCTGTCGATGGCCGCGGTCGCCCTGATCGGGCTCGGCGTCGGGGCCGCCGTCCGCTCCACCCCTGGCGCTCTGGTCGTGCTGGCCGTGATCATCGTGGTGCTGCCGGTGGTGGCCAAGACGCTGCCCATGCCGCTGCGCGCGCAGGCCGGCTCCTTCATGATCGAGAACCTGCCGCTCCAGATCGCGCGGGTCGGCGGCGGCATCCTGCCCCCCGCCGCGGCGGCGGGGCTGCTGGTGGCGTACGTGCTCGCCGCGCTGACGGCGGGCGCCACGGTGATCACGATGGCCGGGCGCCGGATCAAGGTGCTGGCGATCGGCGCTGCCGCGGCCGTCCTGGTCTCGGCTGTGCCTGCCGCCGCGGCGAGCTCGCCGGACCCCGCATCGACGATGGCCTGGGCGGACTGCGCGGACAGGACCCTCGTCAAGGAGATGCGCTGCGCCTCGATCAAGGTGCCCGTGAACTGGGCCGAGCCGTCCGGGCGGAAGATCGACCTGACCGTCGGGCTGCTGCCGGCCACCGGCGCCCAACGCAGGATGGGCACGGTGTTCGCGATCCCCGGCGGGCCGGGCGGCTCGGGCGTGGAGGATCTGAGCAGGAACGCGGGCAGCTTCGCCGAACTGCGCGATCGTTTCGACGTGGTCAGCGTCGAGCCCCGCAACACCGTCGACAAGGGCGTGCTGTCGTTCGACTGCCTGTTCTCCGGCCCGTGGATCACCTGGCCCGACACCCGCGCCGAGTACGCCGAGCTGGGCAGGCGCAACCGGGCGGCGGCGCAGCGATGCCGCAGCGCCGACCCCGAGTTCTTCGACCACATGGATTCCGCCTCCGTGGCGCGGGACATGGAGGCGATCCGCGTCGCTCTGGGAGAGGAGAAGCTGAGCTTCATCGCCAACTCCTACGGCGGCAGACCCGGGATCGAATACTCCCGGCTGTTCCCCGGCCGGGTGCGCGCGATGGTGTTCGACGGCGCGGTCAACCCGTACGAGCACCGTGCGCAGAGCAGGCTCTCCCATGAGGAGTCCTTCGCCCGCTTCGCCGCCTGGTGCGCGGCGAAAACCACCTGCGCGCTGCACGGCCAGGACGTCGGCGAGGTCTGGAGGGCGCTGGTGGCGCGGGCAGACCGTGTCCCGGTGCCGGTCAAAGGCGAATCGCCGGCGGCCGCCTACAGCGGGTTCGACATCAAGGAGGCCGCCGCCCCCAGCATCATCTCGCCAGGTCAGGAGCCCGACCTCCCCCGATGGACGGAGCTTGCGGAGGCGATCAAGCGGGCCGTCGACGGTGACGCCTCAGGGTTCGCCGACTACGTCCGGCAGGCCAGGAAAAGCCCGAAGGTGCCCTCGTCCACCGGGATGAACATGACCCACTGCCTCGACGGCATCGTCTTCCGCGACTACGAGGAGTACCGGCAGAGGCGCCGCGAAGGTGAGCGCCTGCTGCCCAACATCGCCGGGACCGAGCTCTGGCACCCGCTCGGCTGTGTCGGCTGGCCGACCCCCGTCACCAATCCGCCCGGGCCGCTGCCCGCCGAGGAACTGCCGCCCTACCTGGGTGTCGGCTCCTGGACGGACTACGGCAGGAGCGCGGACATCGTACGGCGGGTACCGGGCTCGGCGGCGGTCCAGTACCAGGGACACGGCCACGGCCTCTACAACGCCGGGAACTCCTGCATCATCGGCCACGTCAACCGCTACCTGATCAGCCTGCGCCTCCCCGCGCGGGGCACCGTGTGCCCCAAGACCGTCACCTGACGGCCGCCCGGGTCTCAGCGGGGTCTGCGGCCGGGCCACAGCTCGGCCACCGTCTCCGGGTCGAGGAGCGGCCGGGCCACCACCTCGCCCGTGGCCCGGTCGATCACGATGCACCCGCCTCCCACGGCGTCCGGCAGCCTGGCCGGGTCGTCGGGGTCGAGATCCCGCACCCAGGCGACGTAACCCGCGTCGAACGCGTACACCCCCACCGGCACCGCCTCATCGAGCGGGAGCACGCCGTTGAAATACTCCTCCGCCAGCGACCTGGCCTGGTCCAGGTTCATCGCGGCCGCCCCTGCCGGTCGAGCATCAGGCAGAACACCCCGGTCACCGTCGTGTACGGCGGCTCGACGGACATGTGCCCCCGCTGCGCGTCGATCCAGATCACCTCGCCGTCGGCGTTGACCGCGTTCCAGGCGTGGGAGCCGCCGCCGGGCCAGCGCACCACGATGACGGCGCTCGCGCCGTGCCCGGCGTCGAGCAACCGCCGCGCGATCAGCGGGTAGGCGTGCCGCCCCTGCCCCGCGTACTGCAGGCGATGGCCCGCCCACCGCTCGATCCTGGCCGTGCTTCCCCGCTCGCCGGTCAGCACCGGCCGGCCGATCCTGTCGTACTCGGGCAGCCGGGGCGCGGCGGTCGCGGGCTCGCCGTGCCAGGTGGACAGCACGGCGAGCGCGCAGTCGGCGGCGTTGGAGGCCCGGAACGGGTCGTCGGCGGGCCCGCCGCCGTTGATCAGCCGCACCCAGGTGCCGCGCGGGTCGGGAAAGCGGGCGCCGGGCTGCAGCGACTCGGCGAGGTCCCGCTCGACCTGCGGGTCCGGCCTGGCCAGCCCGCCCGGCACACCGTACGGCCGGCAGTCGGCGAGCCTGGGCGGCCGCCGCGGCAGATCGAACCAGTCGAGCTCCACCGGCTCCAGGGGCTCAGCGGATGCGTCGAGGTCCCCGGGCTCCCCGAACTCTCCGAGCTCACCGAGGACCTCGGGCTTCCCCGACTCTCCGAGCTCCCCGGACTCCCTGGACTGCGCGGGCTGCACGGGCTCCCCGGGCTCGTCGAGTTGCGCGGGCTCCCCCGGATCCGTGGTGGTGGGGCCTGGTGGTTCGTGCTCCGAGGTGGCCGGGTGCGCGGGGGCGGAGCCGCCGTCAGGGGGCGCTGCACCGGCCTCGGCGGCCCGCTCGTAGTCGAGCCACCGCACCCCTTCGGCCACCACAGGGTCGTAACGCCCCTCTGGAAGGACCCACCGGACACTCGGCTTGCGCTCGCGGAACACGGCCTGCCTCCTGTCATGCTCGACGACCGATCGTAGAGGCGTCACCACGGCAGGGAGGTGCAGTCAGGCAGATTGACCGCCAGAGTTCCCCCTCTCTACCTGGGCAAACAGCGCAAACCACGACAAGGATCAGACGACGTTCACCGTGAGCGTGTGCCAGCCCGTCGCGCCGTCCGGCGCCACCGGGGCGAAGTCGTCGGTCTGGGTGTAGCCGGACGCGTCCGTCGCGCGCACCTCGATGCGGTGCTCGCCCGGCCTGGCGTCCCAGTCGATCGACCACTGCCGCCAGGTGTCCGGCCCGGGCACCTCGGCCAGCTTCGCCTGCCTCCACTGCCCGCCGTCGAACCGCACCTCCACGGCGTCCACCCCCGTGTGCTGCGCCCACGCCACCCCGGCGACCGTGTTCCGCCCCGGCTTCAGCGTGTCCGCGGCCTTGGGCACGTCGATGCGCGACTGCGTCTTGATCGGGCCCTTGGCCGCCCATCCGCGGGGCGTCCAGTACGCCTGGTCCCTGTCGAACCGGGTCACCTTGATGTCCACGACCCACTTGGTGGCCGAGACGTACCCGTACAGGCCCGGCACCACCTGGCGCACCGGGAAACCGTGGTCGACGGGGAGCACCTCGCCGTTCATCGCGACCGCGAAGAGCGCGTCGCGCCCGTCCATCACCACGTCCACCGGGGTGCCGCAGGTGAAGCCGTCCGCGGAGGTGGACAGGAGCATGTCGGCGCCGGACCGGAGCCCGGCCTGGCGCAGCACCTCGGCCATGCGCACGCCCAGCCACCGGGCGTTGCCGGCCAGCGGGCCGCCGACCTCGTTGGAGACGCAGGTGAGCGTGACGTCCGCCTCGGTGAGCGGCATCCTCAGCAGGTCCGCGTAGGTGATCTCGACGGGCCGGTCGACCATGCCGTGGATGCGCAGCGTCCAGTCGCCAGGATCGACCTGGGGGACGACGAGCGCGGTGTCGACCCGGTAGAAGTCCTTGTTGGGCGTGATGAACGGCGACAGCCCGCCGATGCGCAGGTCCGCGCCGGCCGGGATCGGCCTGGCCGGGGTCGCGGGCCTGGGCAGCGCCACCCCCGCCCGCGCGGTGTCGACCATCTGCCGCCCTCCGAGGGTCTGCCCGAGCAGGTAGGCGGCCCCGGCGGCCACCGCGCCGCCCGCCGCGCCGGTCAGCAACCGGCGGCGGTCGAACGCCGGCGGCTCCCCCGCGACCCACATGACGGCGGGCCGCTCCACGGCACCCCCGCCACCGCTCGCGGAGCCGCTCGCGGAGCCGCTCGCCGGACCGCTTCCGGCGCCACCCGACGTGCCGCTCGACGTGCCGCTCGACGGGCCGGTCGACGGGCCACTCCCCGGGCCGGCTTCGCCTCCGGTCGGGGCGCCGACCTTCGCGGGTTGCAGGGGCGGCCGCGCGTCGATCCCGTGGAAGGGGTCGCCGTCGCCGGTCGCCCGGCGTACGAGCCAGGCCAGAGCACAGCCGCCCGCGCCCACGCCGGCCAGGGTCGGAAGCACGTCCAGCACCCCCGCCTCCGGCCGGGTCAGCACCGCCAGCAGCCCCACCGCACCGAACACGGCCAGCCCCGCGAAGCCGTAGGAGAGCCGGCGCAGGGCCAGCATCCCGATGAGCGGCGCGACCCCGAAGAGCACCACCACCAGCACGCCGCCGACGAGAACGGCCTTGTCGCTCTCGCCGAACGTCCTGATCGCGAATTCCTTGACCGGCGCCGGCGTCAGATCGACCGTCGCATCGCCCACGGCGAGCACGGGAGACGTCTCAGGACCGACGAACGCGGCCACGAGCTGCGCGATCCCGAGAGCCACGCCCCCGGCGACCAGCCCCAGCAAGGCCCTGGCCCAGGCGGGCACCACCGATTTCCTCTGCACGTCTCGACGGTACGCCGCCCCGTGCCCGGCGGTTCTTACACGGTGGTTACGAGCCGAGCAGCTCGCGCACGATCGGGGTCAGCGCGCGGAAGGCCCGGCCCCGGTGGCTGATCGCGTCCTTCTCGCCGGGCGACATCTCAGCGGTCGTGCGGTCCTCACCGTCGGGCACCAGGATCGGGTCGTAGCCGAACCCGTTGCTGCCGCGCGGCGTGGTGACGAGCCGCCCCGGCAGGACGCCCTCGACCACCCGCGACTCCCCCGACGGCAGAGCCAGCGCGGCGGCGCAGGCGAAGTGGGCGGTCAGCCGGTCGGCGGGCACGTCGGACAGCTGGGCCAGCAGCAGGTCGAGGTTGGCCCGGTCGTCGCCGTGCCGGCCCGACCAACGAGCGGAGAACACGCCCGGCATGCCGTTGAGCACATCGACGCAGAGCCCCGAGTCGTCGGCGACCGCGGGCAGCCCGGAGCCCTGGGCGACGGCATGCGCCTTGAGCAGGGCGTTCTCCTCGAAGGTGACGCCGGTCTCGGCGACCTCGCCGATCTGGGGGAACGCCTCCAGCCCGACGATCTCGAAACCGGCCAGGATGCGGCGCAGCTCCGCGATCTTGCCGGCGTTGCGGGTGGCCAGCACGATCTTCATGACTCCAGCGCCTCCTGCTGGATGAGCGTGAGCTCCTCGCAGCCCGCCACGGCCAGGTCGAGCAGCTGGTCGAGCGCCGCGCGGTCGAACGGCGCGCCCTCGGCCGTTCCCTGCACCTCGACGAAGCTGCCCTCGCCGGTCATCACGACGTTCATGTCGGTCTCGGCGGCGACGTCTTCGGTGTAGCAGAGGTCGAGCATCGGCACCGATCCGACCACGCCGACGGAGACGGCCGCGACGGAGCCGATCAGCGGGTCGCCCGGGCACATCTTGCGCCCGCGCATCCACGACACCGCGTCGGCCAGCGCGACGTAGGCACCGGTGATGGCGGCTGTGCGGGTGCCGCCGTCGGCCTGCAGCACGTCACAGTCGAGCAGAATGGAGTTTTCCCCCAACGCTTTGTAATCGACGCACGCGCGTAGCGAACGGCCGATCAACCGCGATATCTCGTGGGTCCTGCCACCGATTTTTCCCCGAACTGATTCACGATCGTTACGAGTATTGGTCGCACGGGGCAACATGGCATATTCGGCCGTAACCCACCCCTGCCCGCTGCCGCGGCGCCAGCGGGGCACGCTGTCCTGGACGGAGGCCGCGCACAACACCCTGGTGCCGCCGAATTCGACGAGCACAGATCCTTCGGCATGGGTGAGCCATTGCCTCGTGATGGTTATGGGACGTAGCTGGTCAGGGTTGCGGCCATCCTGTCGCGACATGCAGATCACCCTATCTCCGCGACACGACGCTCTTGACCAAATGTGTCCGACACATGGATCCTTACGCAATGACAACGGGGGTGTTGCGAAACCCTGACTTCCTACGGTTCCTCGGTTCTCACGTCGCCAACGAACTCGGCGCGAATATCTCGCGGGTGGCGCTACCGCTGGTTGCCGTGCTGGCATTACACGCCGGCCCCACCGAGGTCGGCGTGCTGTCGGCGTTGCAGACAACGGCGTTCCTTCTGATCGGCCTGCCCGCGGGGGTGTGGGTCGACCGGATGCGCAGGCGCCGCGTGCTCATGGCCTCCGATCTGGCCAGGTTCCTGCTGCTGGGCAGCATTCCCGTCGCGGCCGAGCTGGGGTTCCTGACGATCGAGATGATGTTCCTGGTGGCGCTGCTGGTCGGCGCGGCCCAGGTCTTCAACGACGTGGCCGACCGCACGTACCTGCCCGATCTGATCAGCACCGCGCAGCTCGGCGACGCCAACTCCAAGCTGGAGGTCGTGCGCTCCAGCGGGTCGCTGTCGGGCCCGGCCCTCGGCGGCGCGCTCGTGCAGCTGCTGGGGGCGTCCCGCACGCTGGTCGCCACCGCGCTCGGCGCGCTCGCCTCGGTGCTCCTCCTGAGCCGGATCAAGGCGCCGGACAGGCCGCCCGCCGTCACCGAGCCCACGCCGCTGATGCGCGGCATCCGCGAGGGCCTCGCGTACGTCTGGGACGACCGGCTGATGCGCACGTTCGTGATCACGTCGGCGGCCATGAACCTCTTCGTGAGCGCGGTCCTCGGCCAGTCGGTGTTGTTCCTGGCCGACGAGGTCATGCTCGCGCCCGGCCTCATCGGCGTGCTGCTCATGTCGGGCGGCATCGGCGGCCTGATGGGCGGCCTCAGCGGCGGCTGGCTGTCCAGGAGGTACGGCACCGCGCGGATGACCTGGCTGGCCGTCACCATCGGCTCGCCCTTCGGCCTGCTGTTGCCGATGACGCAGCCCGACTGGCGGGCGGTGTTCTTCGCGATCACGTCGATCGGCCTGTCGTGGAGCTCGGTCCTGCTGAACGTCGGCCAGGTCACCTACCGGCAGACCGTGACCCCCGAGCACGTCCTCGGCCGGGTCAACGCGTCGGTGCGGTTCATGACCTGGGGCATGATGCCGCTGGGCGCGCTGCTCGGCGGCCTCGTGGCCCAGCAGATCGGCGTGCGGCAGGCCCTGTGGGTGTTCATGGGGGGCAGGCTGCTGGCGTTCCTGCCGTTGCTGTTCTCGCCGCTGCCGCGCATGCGCGACTTCGGCGAGGTTCAGGCCAGGTCGTAGACGGCGCCGCTGCGGGCCAGCTCGAGCGGGCCGCCGTAGCCGCCTTCGGAAGCCTCCCTCAGCACGGTCGCCTGGTCGTTCCACGGGACGAGGTGGGTGAGCACGAGCCGGCCGACATCGGCCTTGGCGGCGTGCTCGGCCGCCTGCCGGCCGGTCAGGTGCAGGCCGGGCGGCAGCCCCGGCCGCTCGACGAACGACGCCTCGCACAGCAGCAGGTCGGCGCCAGCGGCCAGCTTCACCAGCTCGCCCGACTCGCCGGTGTCGCCGGAGTAGGCCACGGACCTGCCCCCACCGCTCACCCGGAAGCCGTACGCCTCGACCGGGTGGTTGACCAGGCCCGCGGTCAGGGTGAACGGCCCGATCTCGAACGTTCCAGGCTCCAGCGGCACGAAGTCGAAGGCTGTCTCGAGGCCGGGCTCGTCCGGCATGCCGTACGCGGCCGCCAGCCGGCGCGGCGCGTCCGCGGGCGCGTAGATCGGCACGATGGGGTACGGCGCGGCCGGCCCGTACGTGCGGACCACGTGGTAGCCGCAGACGTCGAGACAGTGGTCGGCGTGCAGATGGGTCAGGCAGATGGCGTCCACGTCGTACAGGCCGATGTGGCGCTGGAGCGCGCCGAGCGAGCCGCTGCCGAAGTCGAGCAACATCCTGAACCCGTCCGCCTCGATCAGGTAGCAGGACGCGGGACTGTCGGGGCCGGGATAGCTTCCCGAGCAGCCGACGATGGTCACCTTCATGTGGGCTCCTTCCCAGTACGACGCTCCGCGTCGCGGCTCGGCCCCTCGATCCCGGCGTCTTCCCTAGGCACGCCGGCGGCTGCGCTCCCGCAGCTGCGAAGGCCGGCCACGGATGCGGCCGAGTGGCCGTTCGAGGTGGTACCCCCCCGCGGTGCGACTTCGACCGCGTCGATCTCCGGCCCCAGGAAGCGCTGCCCGAGCCGGGCGAAGAGCAGGGAGTCGCCGGTGGCGCGGAAGCGGTGCCGGGGGGTGGCCTCGCCTCCCGCCGCCAGGCCGCGGTCGTGCAGGATCCGGTAGACGTCCTTGGCCGTCTCCTCGGCGCTGGAGACCAGCGTGACCCCGTCGCCGGCGACGTAGGAGATCGCACCGGTGAGCAGCGGGTAGTGGGTGCAGCCGAGAATGAGGGTGTCGCACCCCGCGGCCCTGATGGGCTCCAGGTAGTCGCGCACGACCTCGATGAGCTCGTCGCTCATCGTCTCCCCTCGCTCGACGTACTCCACCAGGCGCGGGGCGGCCACGCCGGTGAGCTGCACGTCGGGGGCCGCGGTGAAGGCGTCGTGATAGGCCATCGAGTCGATGGTGGCCCTCGTGGCGATCACGCCGACCCTGCCGGTGCGGGTGGCGCGCACGGCCCTCCTGGTGGCCGGCTGGATCACCTCGACGACCGGGACGTCATAGCGCTCGCGTGCGTCGCGCAGCACGGCGGCGCTGGCGCTGTTGCACGCGATGACGAGCATCTTGACGTCGTGCTCGACGAGGTGGTCCATGACCTCCAGGGCGTAGGCGCGGACCTCCGCGATGCTCTTCGGCCCGTACGGCTGGCGGGCCGTGTCGGCCACGTACGTGATCGACTCGTAGGGCAGCTGGTCGATGATCGCGCGGGCGACCGTCAGGCCGCCGACCCCGCTGTCGAAGATCCCAATACTCGCGTCCGGCACGCCTTCGAGGGTAGGCGACCTGCCCGATCAACTCTGCGTAAGAATGCTCACAGTCGCGCGCCGCGCTCGCTCATGTGGGAAACATGGTCGTGATGTGGTGGCGCCTTGGTCGCGGCCACACGCTCATCCCCTGCCGACGCGGGCCAGCTGGCGCGACTGGGCCACGAGCCGGCCGGTCGAGTCGCGCACCTCCGCCTCCTCGTCGAACCAGCCGTCGGAGACGAGCCGGCCGCCGCAGAGCACGGTGAGCCAGCCTGGCGCGGGCAGGGCGCGCAGGTGCAGGGTGAGGTCCACGGTGGGCGCCCAGCCGCGCGCGCCTGCGGAGAACACCACGGGCGGCAGCGCGTCCACGGCCAGGGCCAGCACGTACGGGTCGGGGTCCTGCGGCTCGGCCATCCTGAAGTAGGCCCGCGACTCGGGCCTGCCGCTGGGCTCGCCCTTCAGCCAGGCGACCGTGGGCGGGTCGAAGAGCACCTCCATCTGGGCGTTCAGCATCATGCCCGACTCAGGCTTGGGGTCGGGGAGCGCGACGCAGTCGTCGATGCTCGGCATGGCGCAGGCCGGTTCGCCGGCGTAGACGGGCTCGGCGCCGTGCAGGGTGGCCGTCGTGATCGAACTCGCGATCTGCGCGACGCCGTCCTGCACGAGCGTGGCCCTGGCGAATGCAGCCGTCCTGCCCGCTTTGAGCGGCTCTATCTTGACCTGGGCGGGACCGGGGACCGGCGCTTTGAGGAACTGCGCGCTCGTGGTCACGGGGTGGTCGAACGGCGAGGCCTCCACGGCCGCACGCATGATCACGGCCAGCAGGTAGCCGCCGTTGAGCGGGCCGCCGATCCCGTATCCGGGGTCGAGGCACACGTCGTAGGTGTTGTCGTCGACCCTGATCGCCTGCGTCGCCTCGTCGAACTTCGTCATCCGCACCCACCTCGTATGGAACTTAGTTCTAGTGCTTCCACACTCTAGCGGCGTGACGGGGAGACTTACCGCTACGGAAGGGGTTCAACCGGGCACGAAGTCGTACTTCAGCGCATTGCAAGCGGCGGTCTACCAACATCAGCTACCTTCGCTGTGGTCATTAGTCCACTTTGTGAGTTGAGTGATGTCTGTGAATAATCCCCCCTCTGGCCAGGACCCTGACCGGACCACGGCATACAACTGGAACCAGGGGCAGCAGCCGGTGAACCCCCCGACGATGCCGATGTCATCGGGTGAGCCGTACCCACCGCAGCAGCCTTACGGCCAGCAGGCCCAGGGGGGCTATGGCCAGCAGCAGCCCCAGCAGGGATGGCAGCAGCAGGGGTACGGGCAGCAGCCGCAGCAACCCCAGCAGCAGTGGCAGCAGGAGCAGAGCTGGCAACAGCAGCAACCCCAGCAGCAGTGGCAGCAGGAGCAGAGCTGGCAACAGCAGCAACCCCAGCAGGGGTGGCAGCAGGAGCAGGGCTGGCAGCAGCAGAACCAGCACGCGCAGGGCGGCTGGCAGCAGCAGGGCCCCGAAGGCTTCGGTCCCGCCGAGCCGGCCAAGAAGGGCCCCAAGGCCTGGATCATCGCCGTCGCCGCCGCGCTCGCGGTGGTGCTGCTCGGCGGCGGCGCCGTGTGGGCCGTGGGCGCCATCGGCGGTGGCGGCACCCAGCCGCACGAGGTGCTGCCCGCCAACAGCATCGCCTACGCCAGGCTCGACCTCGACCCGGCGGCCAACCAGAAGGTGGCGCTGTTCGAGCTGGCCAGGAAGTTCACCGTCACCAAGGACACCTTCTCCGGCGAGGACCCGCGCAAGGCGCTGTTCGACACGATCACCAAGGACGGCGACTCCAAGGTCGACTTCGCCAAGGACGTCGACCCGTGGCTGGGCAGCAGGATCGGCTTCGCCGCCGTCCCGTCCGGCAATGACGAGCCCGACCTCGCCGTGGCCGTCCAAATCACGGACGAGGAGCTGGCGAAGGCCGGCATCGCCAAGCTGATGGAGGGCGACGAGTACGGCATCGCCTTCCGCGAGGACTACGCGATCATCACGGAAAAGCCGGAACTCGCCGCCAAGTACGCGCAGGCCGAAGGCAGCCTGGGCGACAACGCCGACTTCAACGACGACCTGGCCGCGCTCGGCGAGCAGGGTGTGTTGTCGTTCTGGACCCACATCGGCGGCCTCGCCGAGGCGACCGAGAAGAACATGACCCCCGAGCAGAAGGCGAGCCTCGAGCAGGTCAAGAACGCCAGGTTCGCCGGCGCGCTCCGCTTCGACAGCGCCTACGTCGAGCTGGCGGGCGTCGTCAACGGCGCCAAGGGCATGGCCCCCGAGGGCGAGTTGGCCCCGGCCAACCTGGGCGTCCTGCCCGCGAGCACGGCCGGCGCCCTGTCGATCTCCGGCCTCGACCAGGTCTTCACCAAGAACTGGGCCAACATCGAAAAGCAGGCCCTGGCCCTCGGCGCCACCCAGGCCCAGCAGATGCTCGCCCAGGCCAAAACCCGCCTGGGGCTGGACCTTCCGGGCGACCTCGCGACGCTCGTCGGCAAGAACTTCACGTTCGCGGTCGACAGCGAGGGCCTGAGCAACAACCAGTTCAAGGCCGGCGCGCGCATCGCCACCGACCCGGCCAAGGCACAGGCCATCCTGGACAAGGTCCAGCGGGCGATGGCCACCGGCGCGCAGGGCGCTCCGCAGCTCGCCAAGGTCGCCGGCGACGGCGTCTTCACCGTGGCGACGACGGACGACTACGCCAAGAAGCTGGCCGAGACGGGCACGCTGGCCGACTCGGAGACGTTCCAGACGGCGGTCGCCAACCCGGAAGAGGCCAACATGGCGCTCTTCGTCGACCTCGACAAGATCGAGAGCCTGTACCTGAACTCCATGCAGGGCGACGACAAGGCCAACGCGCAGGTGCTCAAGGCCGTCGGCATGAGCACGTCGATGACCGACAGCTCGGCGACGTTCTCGCTGCGGGTGCTGTTCAACTAGCCGTACCGGGTGAGCGTGCGCGGCGGCTCCAGCTCCGCCGGGGCAGCCGTGCACAGGACGAGGGTGGCCGGTTCGCCGAACCGGCCACCCTCGTGCCGACCTGCGGTGCGCGAGCCGTCAGGCCCAGAGCTGGCCCTCGAGGCGGTCCTCCGCCTCCTCGAGCGTGCCTTCGTACGCGCCCGTGGACAGGTATTTCCAGCCGCCGTCGGCCACCACGAAGACGATGTCGGCGCGCTCGCCCGCCTTGACCGCCTTCCTGGCCACGCCCAGCGCCGCGTGCAGCGCCGCACCGGTCGAGACCCCGGCGAAGATGCCTTCGGAGGCCAGCAGCTCA
The DNA here is from genome assembly GCF_052245635.1 of Nonomuraea sp. KM88. NCBI lineage: Bacteria > Bacillati > Actinomycetota > Actinomycetes > Streptosporangiales > Streptosporangiaceae > Nonomuraea > Nonomuraea sp. KM88. The sequence goes on from NZ_JBQQCC010000017.1 coordinate 194,399, forward strand.
CGGGTGCGCCGCAGCGCGTCGGCCGAGCCGACCGAGAAGCGCGTGGTCAGCACGGACTCGTCGTAGAGCTCGGGGATGAAGCCCTCGTCCACGTTGCGCAGCCCGTAGACCAGCTCGCCGTAACGCGGCTCGGCGGCGACGATCTGCACGTCGGGCACCTGCTCGCGCAGGAACCGCCCGACCCCCATCAGCGTGCCCGTCGTGCCGAGCCCGGCCACGAAGTGCGTGACGGTGGGCAGGTCCGCCAGTATCTCCGGGCCCGTGGACTCATAATGGGAGCGCCAGTTGGCGGGGTTGCCGTACTGGTAGAGCATCACCCACGACGGATTCTTCGCGGCGAGTTCCTTGGCCACGCGCACGGCCTCGTTGGAGCCGCCCGCGGCGGGTGAGGAGATGATCTCGGCGCCCCACATGCGCAGCAGCTGGCGGCGCTCCTCCGAGGTGTTCTCCGGCATCACGCAGATCAGGTTGTAGCCCTTGAGCTTGGCCGACATGGCCAGCGAGATGCCGGTGTTGCCGCTGGTGGGCTCGAGAATCGTGCAGCCGGGCGTGAGCCGCCCGTCCTTCTCGGCCTCCTGGATCATCCAGAGCGCCGGACGGTCCTTGATCGACCCGGTCGGATTGCGGTCTTCGAGCTTGGCCCAGATCCGCACGTCGGAGGCGGGTGACAACCTCGGCAGCCCCACCAAAGGCGTGCGGCCGACCGAGTCGATCAACGAGTCGAAACGCATGTCACCCACCGGCGACGGCGGGAAGCACGGTCACCGTGTCGCCGTCGGACAGCGGCGTGCCCAGGCCGCCCAGGAAACGTACGTCCTCGTCGTTGAGGTAGACGTTGACGAAACGGCGCAGCGCGCCCTGGTCGACCAGGCGGTCCTTGATGCCGGGGTGGCGCGACTCGAGATTGCTGATCAGCTCGTCGAGCGTGGCGCCCTCGGCGTCGACGGCCTTGGCGCCGTCGGTGTAGTTGCGCAGGATGGTCGGAATGCGAACCTCGATGGCCATCGCGGTCAGTCTCCTCAGGTCAGTCGTCGTCCCATCGGCAGCAACGCCGACGGCAGGATGCGGATTCCGGGGAAGTTCCACCAGGAGATCGGCTCGCCGGACCGCCGTGCCCGTCAGGGCCGTGACGGCAGCCCGCGCAGCGGATCGCTCACGGACAGTCGTAGACGACGACAGCCGCGGTGTGCGCGAAGAGGAAGCTCTGCACCTGCCGGACCATCATGGGATGAACCTTACCTCTTCCTCGGTGATGACGCCTTCGAGGATGCGGTAGGAGCGGAACTCCACCTCGGTGTCGTCCTTGGTGGAGACCAGGACGTAGTGGGCGTTCGGCTCGGAGGCGTAGGACACGTCGGTGCGCGACGGGTAGGCCTCGGTGGCGGTGTGGGAGTGGTAGATCACGACGGGCTCCTCGTCGCGCTCGTCCATCTCCTTCCAGACCCTGAACTGCTCCATCGAGTCGAAGCGGTAGAAGGTCGGCGAACGCTCGGCGTTCTCCATCGGGATGAACCGCTCGGGCACGCCGCCCCGGCCCGCGATGACACCACACGCCTCGTCGGGATGATCGGCGCGAGCATGCGCGACGATCTTGTCCGCGAGTTCCTGCGAGATCGACAGCATGCCCCGGAAGTTACCAGAGGGCCCGGACCAGGCTGTCCTGCAGGTAGGTCAGCCAGTCGTAGGTGACGTAGGCCGGGTAGCGGGGGTCGTCTTCCGACATCATCGCGATCTCGTCGTGCACCTCCTCGGTCACGTCGAGCTTGACGCCGAGCGTCAGGCGCACGTCGTTGAGCGAGCGCAACCACGCCTGGGCCTGCTCGGCCGTGAGCTCGGCGTGGCCGGGCTCGGCGGTGTCGAAGACGGTCTGCGCGTCCGCCCGCTTGCCGTCGCGCAGCGTCGCCTCGGTGTAGCGGCGGAACTCGGCGGAGTCCTTCTCGTCCTCGTACGCCGACGGGAACAACCTGGCCAGCACCGGATCGGACGGCACCGCCGTGTCACCGATGCCGAGCGCCCGCTCCAGCGGGTCGTCGCTCGTCCGCCCCGGAGAGACGATGCCGAGCATCATCGACACGAGCGAGCGCAGCAGCGAGACCTCCGCGGCCTCGAAGACCGCGATCACGCCGCCGTTCCTGCCCGGCTTGAACCCCGAACTCACCCGTGCCGCCTCACTTGACCGAATCCGGCTGGACCGTCGCCCACAGGCCGTAGGAGTGGAGAATCTGCACATCGCGTTCCATCTCTTCACGCGTGCCACTGGACACGACGGCCTTGCCCTTGTGGTGGACGTCCAGCATGAGTTTCTCGGCCTTCTCCCTGGTATAGCCGAAGACCGTTTGGAAGACATAGGTCACGTAGGACATGAGGTTGACCGGGTCGTTCCAGACGATGGTCACCCAAGGCAGATCGGGTCGGACGTCCGATGACGGACGCTCAACGGCGATTGGAGCGGTGCTACCCACATCCCCGAGTCTGCCCTATCTGAGCCGTAGTCTTCGACTCGTGACAATGACCATGAGCACTGCGTTGCTCACAGATCACTATGAGCTGACGATGCTGCAGGCGGCCCTGCGAAGCGGCGCGGCGCACCGGCGCGCCGTCTTCGAGGTGTTCGCGCGACACCTGCCGGGCGGGCGGCGTTACGGGGTTGTCGCCGGGACGGGACGTGTCCTGGACGAGCTTGAACGCTTCCGCTTCGGTGACGAAGAACTCACCTACCTGCGCGAGCACCGGGTCGTCGACGAGTCCACCCTGGCGTTTCTCGCCGATTACCGGTTCTCGGGAAACATCTACGGCTATCGCGAGGGCGAACTCTACTTCCCCGCCTCCCCCATCATGATCGTGGAGGGCACCTTCGCCGAGGCCGTGCTCCTCGAGACGATCGCGCTGTCCATCCTCAACCACGACTGCGCCATCGCCTCCGCCGCCTCCCGCATGGTCAACGCCGCGGGCAAGCGCCCCCTCATCGAGATGGGCTCGCGCCGCACGCACGAAAGCGCCGCCGTGGCCTCCGCGCGGGCCGCGTACATCGCCGGGTTCGCCTCGACCTCCAACCTGATGGCCGGCCGCGTTCACGGGGTCCCCACGGCCGGCACGGCGGCGCACGCGTTCACCCTGCTGCACGACTCGGAGCGTGACGCGTTCGAGGCCCAGATCGCCTCACTCGGGCAGGAGACGACGCTGCTGGTGGACACGTACGACGTGGCCGAGGCCGTCCGCACGGCCGTCGAGCTGGCCGGGCCCAAGCTCGGAGCGGTCCGCATCGACTCCGGCGACCTGGCGGCGGCCGCGCAGGAGGTGCGCGAGCAGCTGGACGCACTCGGGGCGTTCAACACCCGCATCCTCGTCACCTCCGACCTCGACGAGTACGCCATCGCCGCCCTGGCCGCCGCCCCGGTGGACGGCTACGGCGTCGGCACCTCCCTCGTGACCGGGTCGGGCGTGCCCACGGCGGCGCTGGTGTACAAGCTGGTGGCCCGGGAGACGGCCGCGGGCAGGCTGGAGGCCGTGGCCAAGCGCTCGGTGGGCAAGCCGTCGCGCGGGGGCCGCAAGGAGGCGTACCGGCTCTTCGACGAGAGGGGCCACTGCGACACCGAGCTGATCACGACCGGCGGGCTCACCCCTGAAGGCGGCATCCCCCTGCTGCACGAGCTGGTGCGCGACGGCGAGGTCGTCGGCGGGGAGCCCCTGTCCGCCGCCCGCGAACGTCACGCCAAGGCCGTCACCACCCTCCCCCTGGACGCCCTCCACCTCGGCAGGGGCTATGCGGCGATTCCCACCGAATTCGCCTGACGTATCGTGGCCCGTATGGGCAGCGCGCTGATCATCGTCGACGTGCAGAACGACTTCTGCGAGGGCGGCAGCCTGGCCGTCACCGGCGGCTCGCAGGTGGCGGGGGCGATCACCCGTCACGTGGCCGACCACCCCTACGACCATGTGGTGGCCACCCGCGACCACCACATCTCGCCCGGCGACCACTTCTCCGACACCCCCGACTACGCCTCCACCTGGCCCGCCCACTGCGTCGCCGGCACGCCCGGCGCCGACTTCCACCAGGCCCTCGGCCTGTCGGAAGTGGACGAGGTGTTCAGCAAGGGCGCCTACGACGCGGCGTACAGCGGGTTCGAGGGCACCTCACGCGACGGGGTGCCGCTGCTGGAGTGGCTCAAGGAACGCGGGGTGCGCCAGGTCGACGTGGCGGGCATCGCCACCGACCACTGCGTACGCGCCACCGCCCTCGACGCGCTCCGCCACGGGCTGGAGGTGCGGGTGCTGCTCGACCTCACGGCGGGCGTGGCACCGGCGACCACGGAGGCGGCGCTGGCGGAGCTGAAGGCCGCCGGCGCCACCCTGCGCGGGACGCCCGTACTGGGCTGACCTGGGCCGGTCAGTTCGCGTCGGCGGGAAGCACCGTGAAGGCGTCGCCCCAGAGCGGCTTCATCGCCCGGAAGTGCCGCTGATCGAGCGTCAGCACCCTGGTTGTGGCATGCCGTCCGGCCACGAGCGCGACCGAGGCGTCCGTCAGTCCGATGGACATGCCTCGATAGCGTTCGACGATGTGCACCGCCCGCCTGACGTCAGCGGCCGTCATGGAGACCATCTCGTAGCTCCCGTCACTGACGTCGTGCAGGAACTGGAGCTCCCTGCGCTCTCCGGCGAGCTTGAGGAGCATGTAGTCCACTTCGGCGAGCACGTAGGGCGAAAGCAGCAGCGGCCCCGGATCGGACAGCAGCACCTGGCGTGCCTCCTCGTGGTGCGGTTGCTCGGGACCGATCGCGGCGAGCAGGCCGCTCGTGTCGAGGACCAGCATCAGTCGAGCCCGTCCTTCCCGAACCCCTCGGCCAGGATCTCGTCGACGCGTTCCGCCGTGAGGTTCTCCCCGCTCAGCGGGAACAGCGGGAGTTTGGGACGGGGTCGTTCGCCGACGATCTCCTCGGCGAGAGCGCGTGTGACCGCCTCGCGAATGTAGTCCCCTTCGGACATCTCGTGCGCGCGGGCCGCCTCGGCGACCCGGCTCAGGACGTCATCGGGCAGGTACAGGCTCACTTCAGGCACCTCTCCACGGTAACCCGGCACCCCTGCGGCACCGGCGATCACGAAGAGTACTCACATGGCGACGCTACGGTCATGTGAAGGTCAACACCCGCCGGAGACAACCTCATACGGCGAGGGAAGAATCTTCACCCGCGCGACAGATTTTCAGACCCGGGTCAGCCGCAGGGCGTCGTCGGTGTGGTCGAAGACCTCGAAGGCGTGCCGGAGACCGGTGATCGACAACACCCGCCCCATCACCCCCTGCACCCCTCCGAGCAGCAGCCTGGTCTCCCTGGCCTCGCAGCGCTGCAGGACCTCGACGAGCTCGTTCATGCCCATCGAGTCGCAGAACCAGACCGCGCTCAGATCCATGACCAGGAACGGCTTCGGGGGCAGTTCCCACACGCGCTGCAGGTGCTCTCTCAGCACCGGCAGCCCGTTGACGTCGAGCTCGCCTTCGAGTCTGATGATGACGGCGTTGCGAGAGAGGCCGGAAGTGACGATCAGCGTCGACCTGCCGGTGGCCTCAGACGACATGGGCGGAGCCCTTCTGCGTATCCCAAGACAGCCAATCGTGGTTGTTGCCGCTTGAGTCGAGCTTCTAACAGGAGGTCACTGCTCTGTGTCCAAACACACAGAGTCACTCAGCGTGACCGCGCCCGCGGCGGCGCGGTCGGCACGCGCGCAGCGCAGGGGGCGGTGCGCCGCGCGCGGTGACCTCCTCAGGTCGCTCCGAAGGTGATCAGGTAGGCGAGGGCGAGGACGGAGAGGACCACGAGCAGGGCGCTCGTGCCGCTGACCACCATGATCAGGCGCGTACGCTTGAGCAGCCCGCGGATCGCGGCCAGCGTCAGCGTGATCATGGTTGCCAGCATGAAGAGGGACATGTTCCGGGAATCGGATGACATGGGCGTGGCCACCGAGAGGTGGAGGACTAGTGTGGTCATGAAGGTTTCCCTGGTGCGGAGACGCGCTCTGACAAGAAATCCGGGATCGCGGGCCACCCTTCGCTGTCGTCTCAGGGGTGCCTGCGCTCGTTTTCCGCGCGGGATGCCGCTCTGGCCTGGTACGGCTCATGGGACTCGGGTCGCGATACCACCTCCACCTCTTATTCAGTAGACTTCAGCTTTCATTAACTGAATCTCTATGTGCAGAGATTTACCCACTCTCAACCCACACATTCCCCCTTGGCATCCACGGAGCTGTGGCTAGACTGGTGCTTCCTGTGCGATCCGTTCGCGCACGTAGCACGGTTATGCTGCCCTAGCTGCGACTTCTTCACCGACTTCGCCACTGGGGCTTATATTCACTGAAGTTCACTTGAATGAGGCTTGGCATGAGCGGTGACGAACCCGCGCGGACCGCGCTGGCGCGCCGGCTGCGCGAACTCCGCGACAGCCGATGGCCCGGGCTGCGGGTCACCCAGGCACAGTTGCGCGACGCGTTCGGGGTCAGCGTTCCACTGATCTCGTCGTGGGAGTCGACCCACCTGATCAAGATCCCGCCCGTGCACCGCCTCGAGAAGTACGCCGCGTTCTTCGCCACCCGGCGATCGCTGGCCAACGGGCACGCCCGCGTGCTCCCCCTGTCGGACATGACGGCCGAGGAGCTGGCGGAGCACCGCGCCCTGCTCGACGAGCTCACCCGGCTGCGCAAGAACGCGCTGCGCTTCCAGGGGGCCGAGAGCTCCGACCCGGAGCCGGACGCCCTCCATGACGGACCGTGGCACTTCGCCGACGGCGAACCGATCACGATCATCTGCTCGCAGATCCCCCACGACGAGCGGGAGAAGATCACCTACGCGGACCCGTCGAGCCCCGACTACATCGAGCTCTACAAATACTCCGATCTTGACTCCCTGTTCGAGCTGTGGGGCCATGTCAGAGCCGCCAACCCGCACAGCCTCGTGACGCTGCGCGCGACGGAGGACCTTCGCGCCGACGACCTCACCACCCACGTGGTGCTCCTCGGCGGCGTCGACTACAACGAGGTCACCGCGTACATGCTCTCGCGGATCGAGCTCCCGGTGCGGCAGGTGCCCGACTGGGAGGGCGAGAGGGGGCCGTACTTCGAGGTCGACGAAGGCGGCGAAACGCACAGGCACTACACCGTCACCAGCGGCTCAGGCGATGGCGTACGGCTCACAGAGGATGTCGGCTTCTTCTACCGCGGCGTCAACCCGGACAACACCAGCCACACCTTGACCATCTGCAACGGCATGCACTCGCGAGGCGTCTACGGCGTGGTGCGCGCGCTCACGGACGCGCGCTTTCGCGACCGCAACACCGCCTACCTGCGTGACCGGTTCCGCGACGCGGAGGCGTACAGCCTCCTCACGAGGGTCAGGGTGCAGGGCCGCGTCGCCGTCACACCCGACTGGACGGTCGCCTCGTACCGGCTACACGAATGGCCGGGTCCCCTCCATGGAGCATGAGAGAGCACAAGCCGGCACGGAGCATCATCACGGCTCCCACAGGCACCTGGTCGACCTGTACCACGAGCACGCGGGGTCCGGGACCGTCGACGCGATCGTCGTACCGACGATCCGGCATCCCAGCTGGCTCGGCCACGCGATCCGCCTGGCCGTCGCGCTGGACTGCCCGCTGGTGACCCTGCACAGCCGCAGGTGGAGCCGCCCGGACGAGGCGGCGGCGCTCCTGCTGCCGACCGGCGTGGACCACATCGTGATCGACGTCGACGACACGGCCCGGCTCAACCTGCCGGATTTCGCGACCTCCGCGCTGGTGAAGGGCACGCCGTTCCACCGCGCGACCGATCTCAGCGCCAAACGCAACACCGGGCTGCTCCTCTCCCGCCTGATGGGCTGGCAGCGGGTCGTCTTCCTGGACGACGACATCGTGGTCGGAGGACACAAGGAGGTCGCGGCGGCGGCGGCCCTGCTCGACGACTACGATGCGGTGGGCATGCACATCGGCGGTTATCCGGACAACTCTGTGGTGTGCCACGCGCATCGGCTGACCGGCGGCGACCAGGACTCGTTCGTGGGCGGCGGCGCCCTCGCCGTCGAGACCACCCGCAGGCCGTCGTTCTTCCCGAACATCTACAACGAGGACTGGTTCTATTTGCTGGGCGAGACGTCGCTGCGCCGGCTCGCGGTGACGGGCATGGTGACCCAGCGCCCGTACAACCCGTTCGACCGGCCCGTCCGCGCCCGTGACCAGGAGCTCGGCGACGTGCTGGCGGAGGGCGTCTACTGGCTGCTCGACGGCGACGGGGCCAGCTGGGAGGCCGCGACCCGGCCGGCGCACTGGACGAGCTTCCTGGCCAGGCGCAGGGCGTTCGTCGAGGACGTGCTGCGCCGCGTCAGGCTGCGGCCCGGCTCCACCGACCGCACCGCCATGGAGGAGTCGCTGCTGGCCGCGCTCGGCCGGCTCAAGCTGATCACCCCGGACTTCTGCGTCTCCTACCTGCGGGCATGGAAGGCGGATCGCCATCGCTGGGCCGGCCATCTGGCCGGGATCCCGCAGCTCGAATCAGACGTGGCGGACGCCATGAAGTGGGTGGTCCGGCCGGGGGCCAAGCCGCTGCGCTGGTGGGCGTCCCGGTAAACGCCTGTTGATTCAGGGGAGCGGCATCCGGGAATCTGTGGTCCGTGGGGGCCTCCGAAATTCGCAAAGCCATCCATACTGACCTTCCTGCCATGGTCCGGTCCCTCGGCCAGGAGGCCTATTTCGCCGACCGGCTGGGCAGGCAGGACACCGGCCACGGACTCCTGCTCGTCGCCTGGGACGGCCAGGAGGCGGTGGGCGACGTGTACGTCTGGCTGGCCCCGGCGGAGGAGCCCGAGTTACGCGCCCATCTACCGGGCGTGGCCCTGCTCACCCACCTGGAGGTCGTGCCCTGGCGGCGCAAGCAGGGCATCGGGACCGAACTGCTGTGGGCGGCCGAGGACCGGCTCGCCGCCCTGGGCCACGACCGGGTCGCCCTGGGCGTCGGGCTGGACAACGAGGACGCGCAGCGGCTCTACCTGCGTCTCGGATACGCCGAATGGCCGTACGGGCAGGTCGCCACGACAGAGGTCGTCTACCACCCGGACGGCCGGCGCGAGCTCCGGCCTGAGCGGTGCCGCATCATGGTCAGGCGCCTCGCCGCGTCGGACGAGCCGCCCGCCAGAGGTGGCGGGCGAAGCCCTCCCGTCGGGTGAAGACACCATCTCCACCACGACGGGAGCCGTCCCATCGGGCCGGCACGTCACCGGTCTCTGGCAGGTGCGCCTAGCGCCGCTGGGTGGCCCAGCGGCGAATGGTGGCGATGCGCTCCTGGATCTGCTCGGCGGTCGCCTGGGCGATCGGCGGGCCACCGCAGGCGCGGCGCAGCTCCGAGTGGATGACCCCGTGCGGCTGGCCCGTGCGGTGGTTCCACGCGCCGACCAGGCCGTTGAGCTCGCGCCGCAGCTCGGCGATCTGCTCGTGCGGCGCCAGCGTCTGCCGCGGCTCGTCGGCCGGCTGCTTGCGCTTGGCGGCCTGCTGGTCGGACTGGCGCTTGCGCAGGAGCGTGGCCACCTGGTCGGGCTCGAGCAGGCCGGGCAGGCCGATGAAGTCTTCTTCCTCGGCCGAGCCGAGCTCGGCCCCCGTGCCGAACTCGCCCCCGTCGAACAACACCCGGTCGAACGTGGCCGACGTCTGCATCGTCTCGAACGGCAGCTCGTCGCCCAGGACGTCGGGGTTGTCCTTCTCGCGGTTGGCCTGTTCAAGGAGGGTGTCGTCGAGGCCGTCCTCCGGCGGCCGCTTGTTGAGGACGTGGTCGCGCTCGACCTCCATCTCGTTGGCCAGGCCCATGAGCGTGGGCACCGAGGGGAGGAAGACGGACGCGGTCTCGCCGCGCTTGCGGGCGCGGACGAACCGGCCCACGGCCTGCGCGAAGAAGAGCGGGGTCGAGGTCGAGGTGGCGTAGACGCCCACGCACAGGCGAGGGATGTCGACGCCCTCGGACACCATGCGCACGGCCACCAGCCAGCGGTCCTGGGACGCGGCGAACTGCTTGATCTTCTTCGACGCGCCGGGGTCGTCGGAGAGGACCACGGTGGCGCCCTCGCCGCTGATGTTGCGCAGGTGGCGGGCGTAGGCGCGGGCGGTCTCGTGATCGGTGGCGATGACCAGGCCGCCGGCGTCGGGGACGCCCCTGCGCACCTCGGTGAGACGGCGGTCGGCGGCCTGCATGACCTGGCGGATCCAGTCGCCCTTCGGATCGAGCGCGGCCCGCCACGCCTGGGAGAGCTGGTCCTTGGTGAGCGGGGTGCCCAGGGTCGCGGCGATCTCGTCGCCGGCCCGCGTGCGCCACTTCATCTCGCCGGAGTAGGCCAGGAAGATGACCGGGCGCACGACCCCGTCGTCGAGGGCGGGGCCGTAGCCGTAGGAGTAGTCGGCGACGCTGCGCTTGAGGCCCTCAGCGTCCTCCTCGTAGGCAACGAACGGGATGGGGTTGTCGTCGGACCTGAACGGGGTGCCGGTGAGCTGGAGCCGCCGTGCGGCGGGCTCGAACGCCTCGCGCACGCCGTCGCCCCATGACTTGGCGTCGCCCGCGTGGTGGATCTCGTCGAAGATCACCAGGGTCTTGCGCGCCTCGGTGCGCGCCCTGTGCAGCGCCGGGTGCATGGCGACCTGCGCGTAGGTCACCGCCACCCCGGTGTAGTCGCGCGACGTGGCGCCCTGGCTGTTCTTGAACTCGGGGTCGATGTTGATGCCCACCCGCCCGGCCGCGTCGGCCCACTGGCGCTTGAGGTGCTCGGTGGGCGTCACGACGGTGACCGCTCTGATCACCCCGTTGGCGAGCAGTTCGCTGGCGATGCGCAGGGCGTAGGTCGTCTTGCCCGCGCCCGGGGTCGCCACGGTGAGGAAGTCGCGCGGGTCTCGCCTGAAGTAGAGGTCGAACGCCTCCTGCTGCCACGCGCGCAGCTTGGGGGCGGTGCCCCATGCGGCTCGGTCGGGATAGGAAGGCGAAAGGTGGGACGCGGCGAAGGTGCTCACCGCATCACCTCTGGGGTTGGTGTGCTTCGCTTTCTCACAGTGACCCTAGAGTAATCGGGCCCACCGACAAGACGTGCCGTGAGCCGAGGATTCTGGCCAAGGTGATCCTCACGTGTTAGGGGGCGGGCGGGCTCTCATCCCGGCCGCAGGCTCGTCATGACCGTGTCGAGTTCCTGCCTGCGCTCGGTGCCGGCGGGCTGGAGCAGCCCGACGAGCAGGACGGTCCTGGCGCCGCGAGTGAGGAGCATCACTCGCAGGAAGGCCGGCCGGTTGACCACGTCCCGATATTCCGCCCGCAGTGCCCGGGTGTGGCCACCCGGAACCTGCCTGTCCTCGACGACGGTCACGCGGTCCCCTTTGAGCAGGAGCCTGGAGTAGAGCGCCGCCGCCTCCTTGGCGGCCTTCCCCGCGTCCTCCACCGACGGCATCGGTCTGGCCATGACGAGTGCTCCGGCGTCGTCCCTGATGACCGAGGTGAACCCGGTCACGGGCGGCACCGGCCCTTCGCGCCACCCCTGCGGCAGCGCCGCCGACACCCCCGCCCGCGAGTCGCTCAGCCGGCCCGTCTCCGCCGGCGGGGCGGTGAACCGCAGCACCACGACGGCCACCACCACGATCAGCCCCGCCCCGGCAGGCAACGCCACCAGCGCTCCCGCCCACCGGCGCCACCTCCTGCCGCCCACCCGCCCGCGCGCGCCGGGATCGGCCGGAGAGCCGTAGAGGCGGGCCGACGGCGGCAGGGGCTCGCCGACCGGCGACGTGCCGCTCCCACGGCCGCGTCCGCCGCCGAACCCGTTGTCCTGCCCGTTGTCCGCGCCGTTCTGAAGGCCGGGGTACGTGGCCCGGCGGATCCGCGGGTTCCACGGCTCCTCGTCCTCCGGGTCAGGGCCGAGGTCCAGCGGATGGGACCGTTCCCGCCCTCTCTGCGACGGCCCGTCATCACGCTCTGGGAGGTCCCCCCAGCCCGTCTCGTACGGGACCTCGGGAGAAGCCCCCCAGCCGGTGTCGCCAGGCTCGGAAGCAGACCCCCAGCCCGCCTCCTGAGCAGGATCGGGCACGGGCCTCTCGTTCCGCTCCGGCGCGGGATCCGCGGGCGCGGGAGAGCGCCTGGCATCGGCGTCGGTGTCCCTGACGCTCGCGAAGGGGTTCTTGCCCCGCCGCGGCCTTCCGTCGCGGTGCGCGCCCCACACGGGCTTGCCGTCCTCAGGAGAGGTGCGGCCCTCGGGAGGGGTGCCGTCCTCGGGAGGGGTACGGCGGTGCCGGGCGCCCGTCTGCGGGGGCCAGACACGGTGATCACCCTCCATGACACCTCCTTGTCCCGCTGTCCTATCACTCCTCGCGACGAGGATCAGGCGATCCGTTGTCGTTGTGACAGGAGAGGCGGAATTCAGCGGGTGCGGCCGGCGAGCACGGTGCCGCTCAGCGCGATGGTGGCCATGAGGATCGAGATGACGACGAACCCGGTGGCGATCTCGGAGGAGGAGTGCCCGATCAGGTTGACCAGCGCGCCGCCGACGCCGATCGACAGCGCCGAGCCCAGCATGTCCGTCACCGACAGCGACGCCGAGTTGGCTCCCTGCTCGTTGACCGGCGACTGCTTCAGCGCCGTGATGCTGACCGTGGTCATGCCGAACCCCATCCCGAAGCCGGCGATGATCCACGCGGGCACGGCGATCCATCCGCTCACCCCGGGCAGGACGGCCAGCAGGCAGAGCAGGACCGCGACGGCGATGCATCCCATGCCCAGCCGGATCCGCAGGTGCGCCTGCCCTTCTTTCCTGCTCTGCAGGTAGGAGCCGGCGGACCAGCCGAGCGCCCCGGTGGTCAGCGCAACGCCCGCGCTCGACAGGTCGAAGCCCTTCACCTCCTGCAACACCAGCGGGATGAAGGAGTTGACGCCGAAGAAGGCGGCCGAGAAGAAGCCGCGCATCATCACCGTGGTGGGCAGCCCGCGCCCGAACCGCAGCGCCCGTGGAGGCAGCAGCCGGAACAGCCCGTACGACAGGGACGCCAGCCCCGCCACCGTCTCCAGGGCCCCCGTGACGGGATGCAGGTGCAGCCGGTCGACGCCGTGCAGCAGCACCCCCGCGCCGGCGGCCGCGGCGGTGGCGGCCAGCGTCATGGCCACCGGCCTCGACCTCGGCCCGCCCGACGGAGCCTCGCCCGGCGATGAGGGCTGCCGCAGCGCCGGAACGAGCATCACCAGCGCGGGCACCACCAGCGGGATGATCCCGAAGAAGACGAAGCGCCAGCCCCAGTTCTCCGCCACGAATCCGGCCACGGCCGGGCCCACCATGGCGGGCACCACCCAGGCCGCGGAGATGGCCGCGAACGCCTTGGGCCGCGACTCCACCGGATAGACCCGGGCGATCATCACGTACAGCGCCACGATGGTGGTTCCCGCCCCCAGCCCCTGCACGGCCCGCGCCACGAGGAACATCACCGCCGACGTCGCGGCCCCGGCCAGTGCCATCCCGATGACGAACAGCACCACTCCCGTCACGAACGGGACGGGGTAGCCGCGTCGGTCGGACCAGAGGCCGGCCACCACGTTGGCGAACAGGCTGGCGATCAGGAAGGCCGAGAAGCTGATCCCGTAGAGGTTGAGCGCGTCGAGCTCCTCGGCGATGGCGGGCATGGCGACGCCGACCGACATGCCTTCGAAAGCGACCAGCGTGACCACGAGGAGGATGCCGAGGGTCGCGGTACGGTAGCGCGAACCGAAGATTCGCGGCGGCTGGTATGGAGTGTCGAGTGCCTTCGGTGCTGTCACCAGCACATCGTAGTCAGCGCCGCATCGCTCACGGCGTCGCCTGCCGGTACGCCGCCCACATCTCGTGCATCCGCTTGGCCTGTCCTTGGGTGAACTCCGACATGCACCGGTCGTGGGCGTAGTCCATGAAGTTGTGCACGGGGTCAAGGCCCGCCTTCGCGCAGGAGTCGGCGCGCTCGGGGCAGCCCTTCGTCGGTTTGGCCTGGGCGGGGGTGTCGTCGATGCCGTCGCCGGGCTCCTTGCAGCCGTTCTCGAAGGTGTGGAACAGCCCGAGCCAGTGGCCGATCTCGTGGACGCCGGTGAAGCCGCGGTTGTAGTTGGTCATCGCGCCCCCGGGCAGTCCGCGCCAGTCGATGACCACGCCGTCGAGCACGGGCGCGTCGGTGTACCAGTAGGGGTAGCTGGCGAAGCCCAGCATGTGCTCGCTGAGCTGGGCGATGTAGAGGTTGAGCGTGCCGGGGCCGCCCTGGTGCAGCTCGCTCTTCATGGCCCGCTCGTGACCGACGGGGTCGCCGAACCAGGCGGCGTTCTGCCGGACCGTGATGGCGTCGAGCCGGAACTGCACGCCGGTGTCCACGCCGCCGAAGCGGCCGGCGTACGCGGAGTTGAGCACGTTGATCTGCGCTTCGACCGCCTCGTCGGAGACCTGGCGGTCAGGCCGCGTGATGACGTGCACCACGGTGGGCACGGTGATCTGAGTCGGCGGCGTGACGCCCGCCAGGCGCCGGGCGAGCTCGGACCGGACCTTGGCCACGTCTCCCGGCTGGGGCGAGCGCGGCCAGGGCTCCTCCGGCGCATGACGGCTGCAACGGGCCGCGTAGGCGGCGCCGGCCTGCACCGCCGGGGCGAACCATACCGCCAGCAGGCATGCCAACGAGGCGGCCGTCGCACGCCGAGCCATAGATCCTCCACCACGGAATGAGCCGATATGGCTACAGACCGTAGCTGTTTGGCGGAGGATTACCGCTCAGCAACACTCACTGCTTGTCGTCGCCCTCGCCGTCACCAGAGGGAAGGCCCTCGTAGATCTCTTTGCACTCCGGGCAAACGGGGTATTTCTTGGGGTCACGGCTGGGCACCCAGATTTTGCCGCACAGGGCGCGGATGGGCGTGCCCGTCACCATGCTCTCGGTGATCTTGTGTTTGTCCGCGTAGTGGGCGAAGCGCTCGTGATCGCCGTCGCCGTGCGAGGTCCGCGGCGTGGTCTCCTGCTCTGGGAGGATCTTCGTGCTGCTCACCCCACCGAGTTTATGCCCGCTCGCGACCGCGTCCTCCACCCAGCGGTACGGCCCCCGCCGCGAAGGCGAGGGCCGCCCGGTCAGCCCGCCCGGTCAGCCCACATGGTCAGCCCACATGGACCTGCACGCCCTCGGCCTTGCGCCCGGCCTTGACGAACAGCGTCAGCAGGGCGGTCAGCACGGCGATGCCGGTGCTCACCAGGAAGGCGAGGTGCATGCCGTCCATGAAGGAGTGGTGCACGGCGTCGACGATCGGCTGCGGCACCCCGGGAGGCGCCGCGCCGAAGGCGGCCGCCTTCTCCAGCCCGATCATCTGCGCGGGCGGGATCGTCTGCGCGGCGGGGCCGAGGTAGCCGGGCAGCGTGCCGGAGATCTCGGCGGCCATGACGGCGCCCAGGATCGCGGTGCCCAGCGCGCCGCCGACCTGCATGGCCGACTGCTGGACGCCACCCGCGACACCGCTCAGCTCAAGCGGCGCGTTGCCCACGATGATCTCCGTGGCGCCCACGAAGACCGGCGACATGCCGAAGGCCAGCAGCACGAACGGGATGGCGCTCGCGAGGAACGACGCGTCGATGCTGAGCTGGGACATGAGGAACATGGCGAACGCGGTGATCAGCAGACCGGCCGCCATCGTGATCTTCGGCCCCAGCCTGCCGATCGCCATGCCCGCCAGCGGCGAGGCGACGATCATGCCGGCGCTCATCGGCAACATGCGCAGGCCGGCCTCCAGCGGGGTCAGGCCGTGCACGCCTTGGAAGAAGAAGCCCAGGAAAAACATCGCGCCGAACATCGCGAACGCCACCATCATCATCAGCACGGTGCCGATGGAGATCGAGACGTTCCTGAACAGCGACAGCGGGACCAGCGGCTGCCTGCCGATCTTCTGCGCCCTGTTCTGCCAGAGGATGAACGCGGCGATCAGCACCGCGAACGCGCCCAGGAAGGTCAGCGTCGTGCTGTCGCCCCAGCCCCAGTCGGGGGCCTTGATGATCGTCCACACCAGCGAGAACATCGCGCCCGACAGCAGCAGCACGCCTAGCCAGTCGATCCGCGCCATCGTCTGCGCGCGGTTGTCCTTGATCAGGAAGACGCCCATGACGAGGGCGATGATCCCGACCGGCGCGTTGATGAAGAAGACCGACTCCCAGCTCACGTTCTCGACCAGCACACCGCCCACGATCGGCCCTGCGGCGCTGGACAGGCCGATGATGCCGCCCCAGGCGCCCATCGCCTGGTTGAGCTTCTCCCCCGGGAACGCTCCACGCAGCAGCGCCAGGGCGGCGGGCTGGAGCAGCGCGCCGAAAAGACCCTGCAGCACACGCAGGCCGATGAGCGCGCCGACGGGCGAGAGGCCGGGAATGACGCCGGCCAGTTCGGCGCTGAGACCGATGCCCACGGACGTGATCGCAAAGCCGGCAACACCGATGAGAAAGACGCGTTTGTGCCCGAACAGGTCGCCGAGCTTGCCCGCGGTGATCAGGAACACCGCCAGCGCCAGCAGATAGCCGCTGGTCACCCACTGCAGGTCCGACAGCGTCGCCTTCAGGTCGGCCTGGATGACCGGGTTGGCGATGCCCACCACCGTGCCGTCGAGCATCACCATGATGACGCCCAGGCTGACCGCCAGCAGCACCAGCCACGGATTGCCGCCGGCCCTCGTCCGGTCCGGGCCGGGCGACGACGGCGCGTTGACCGCCTTCGCTTGAGCCATGACTCCCCCTCAAATGACATATAGCCCCAGATCAGGGCATAGATATCGCAAGCCTCACTAATTTATGGCAGCCGACGACTTCAGACAACCGACTTTCACATGACGGCGTATGACTTATGGCACACTATGACAGAAAGGTTTCGAGGGAGTGACCGCTGTGGGTCTGCGTGAACGCAAGAAGGAGAAGACGCGCCTGGCGATCCTCGACGCGGCGCTCGACCTGTTCCTCGAACAAGGATACGAGTCGACCACCGTCGAGCAGATCGCGGGGGCCGTCGAGATCTCCCCCCGCACCTTCTTCCGCTACTTCACCAGCAAGGACCACCTGGTGCTGTGGTTCCACGACCACGGCGAGCAGCTCATGGTGGAGACCCTGTGCTCCCGCCCGCAGGACGAGCCGCCGTTCACGGCGCTCATGCACGCGGTGCGAGCGGTGATGAGCGACATGGAAGGCTCAACGGAGGACGAGCACCAGAGGTTCCTCAAACTCCGCCGGATCCTCGACGAGAATCCGCAGCTGATCGGCCAGTCGGTGGCCAGGAGCGCCGGCACGGAGCGCCGTCTCGCGGAGCTGGTCGCCGGGCGCAGGGGTGTGGACGCCGACACCGACCAGCTCTCCCACCTGATCGTCGCGTTCGCCATGTCGGCGATGCGCGTCGGCTTCGAGTGCCCGCGCCGCGACGGCTCGGTGCCGGAGATCACCGGCCGCATGGCAGAGACGATCGAGCTGGCCGAGCGCTCGCTGCGGCCGGGGTGGGACCTCTGAGGCGCGGGGCTCGCCGACGGGCTCAGTTCATCGTCGGATCGTCCGGGCAGGTCGCCACGAAGGCCAGCTCGCCGTGCTGGCGCCGCAGCACGTGCCGCCAGAGCGAGCCCGGATCGGCGTGGAAGGTGTCGCCGACCTCGGAGTCGACGACGTACCAGGCGCCCTCGGCGATCTCGCTCTCCAGCTGGCCCGACGTCCACCCCGCGTACCCCGCGAAGATGCGCATCTGCGCGATCTCCCCCTGCAGGATCTCGGGCGGCGCGTCCAGGTCGACCGTCCCCAGCCTTGACACGGCCGGGGTGCCGGCGTGCAGCCTGCGCCAGCCGAGCGGCTCCTCACCGCTCGGGACCGCCGCCAGCGCGAGCGCGCTGTCGGTCTGCACCGGCCCGCCCTCGAAGAGCACCGGAGGCCCCGTGACCAGCGGATCCCACACGGGCAGCACCTGCGTCACCGAGATGTCGCTCGGCCTGTTGAGCACCACGCCCAGAGTGCCCCCGTCGTGGTCGTGTTCGAGGATCAGCACGACGCTACGCCGGAAGTTGGGGTCATCGAGGAGCGGCGTCGCCACCAACAACCCGCCGACGTAGATCGCTTCCGCCATACATCCATCATGGCGTGTATCCGGGGGCGTGCGCTCCCCTCGTGAGTCGATGTTACTTTTCGTGTCCCCTTGGGCACCTTACGTAGCAAAGATCACACTCCGGGGGGAGCGCATGCGTATCGGTACTCGTGTCGTCCTGGCCACGCTGCCCATGACCGTGGCACTGCTCCTCCCTGCCACCGCCTGGGCGTGGCCGCGGCTAGATCCGGGAGACCCGTTCACGATGACGGTCGACGACGTGGCCTGCCGCTCCGGCCGGGCGACCGTCACGCTCCGCAACGTGACCCGCCAGCTGGCAAGGTACGACCTGCGGGCCGACGGCAGGACGGTGGCGAGCGGCTCGATCCCGGCGCGCAAGACGGTCGTCAAGCAGGTCCGGGTGGGGAAGGGCAGCCGCGCCGAGATCGAGGCGTACTCGGTCGCCGAGCACAACCCCGACACGCTGATCGACTCGACCGACGTGGAGAACGACTGCCCCTGGGGCCACCACCTCGACCGCCTCCCCTTCACAGGTCCGCCCGTGGACCTCATGGCCAAGCTGGCCACGGCGGGCGGACTGGTGATCATGGGAGGCATTCTGTGGTGGTACGGCTGGATCTGGCCGCGCTCGGCCCCGTGAGCCCGGACGGCGCCCGCTAGGAGTCGGCAACGAACGCGCCGGCCCGCGCGGCGGCCAGCCCGCGCGACACCGACCGCTCGGCGTCCCGCCGCGTCACCGGCTCCCTCGTGACCACCAGGCGGTAGTAGAGCGGGGCCGAGATCGCCCTGACCAGCTCACCGCCGTCGGTCCCCTCGGGCAGCTCTCCCCGCTTGACCGCCAGGTCAACGACGGTGGCCCACTCGTCGATGCGGCGGGTGAAGAAGGCCCGCAGCGCGTCGGCGGCCTCCTCGTCGCAGGTCCCGGCGGCGATCACCGCCTGCAGCGTGGCGCCGAGCCGCCCGTCGGTGACCGCCTCCCAGACGGACACGGCGTTGGCCAGCAGGTCCCGCTCGACGTCGCCCGTGTCGGCGTGCGGCGACGACTGGTTGGCCAGCTCTTTCATGAGATCGGTCACCAGGCCGGGGGTGCTCCCCCAGCGCCGGTAGACCGTGGTCTTGCCGACGCCGGCCCTGGCCGCCACCTGATCCATGGTCAGGCCGTGGAAGCCGTGCTCGACCAGGATGTCCTGGGTGGCCTCGAGTACGGCTGCGCGTACCCTCGCGGTGCGGCCCCCCGGCCGCACGGTTCCCGCCAGACGGGAAGGTTGTTCCATCTAAACTCCTCACCGCATACCGGCATGCCCGGCTAACGGGACTCTCATCCCGTTAATGGCGCATGTTCTTACGACCCCGGCCTTTTACGGCCCGCGGCGGACCAGGTGGCCCTGCTCATCGACAGGGCCGCCGGTCTGGTCAGGCGGCGCGGGCATCTCCTTGTGGGCATGGCGTGCTCGGGCTCTCCTCATTCACGGGAGGGCTGGCGACCTCGCCGGGGTTGTGCTCGTGGCAGGTGACCCGGGGACTCGCCTCCGCCATCGCACGCCCGCCGGGCTCTCCCTGCTGACCATGTCGTTGCTGAGGGGGCATTCCGGGGTCGGGCGCGGGGCTGAACGGGGCGTTGTGGTCTGCCGGGTTCACCGCTGGCGCCATTCTAGGCCGACTCCGGCTGCCGCG
The DNA here is from genome assembly GCF_052245635.1 of Nonomuraea sp. KM88. Taxonomy (NCBI): domain Bacteria; kingdom Bacillati; phylum Actinomycetota; class Actinomycetes; order Streptosporangiales; family Streptosporangiaceae; genus Nonomuraea; species Nonomuraea sp. KM88. The sequence continues at coordinate 214,165 of NZ_JBQQCC010000017.1, forward strand.
CTGCTGGTGGGCGGGCACCTTTTCGCGAACCGCGCGCCCGTCGACCGCCGCACGACCACCGTTCGGCAATATCGAACTCCTCTGCACTAAGGTGCGAGGTGTGGGAGAGACGATTCAATCGGTCGAGCGGGCGGCCGCGATCCTGCGGTTGCTCGCCTCGGGCCCGCGCCAGCTCGGCGTGGCCGAGCTGGCCAAGGCGCTGGGCCTGCCCAAGGGGACGCTGCACGGCATCCTGCGCACGCTGGTCCGCGTGGGGTTCGTCGAGCAGGACCGGACGACGGGGAAGTACCGGCTCGGCGCCACGCTGCTCCACCTCGGCAGCAGCTACCTCGACGTCAACGAGCTGCGCACCCGCTCGATCAACTGGGCCGACGCCCTGGCGGGGCGCAGCAGGGAGAGCGCCTGGATCGGCACCCTGCACGAGGGGCACGTCCTGGTGATCCACCACGTGTTCAGGCCGGACGACAGCATGCAGACCCTCCAGGTCGGCACCTACCTGCCGACGCACGCCAGCGCCCTCGGCAAGGTCCTGCTCGCCCACGACCCCTACGGCGAGGCGCCGGCCGCGCCGCTGCGGGCGTACACGAGGGCCACGCTCACCGATCCCAAGGCGCTGGAGGCCGAGCTCGACCAGGTCAGGACCCGCGGCTGGGCGGCCGAGACGGAGGAGCTGACGGAGGGCGAGGTGGCCATCGCCGCGCCCATCAAGGACGCGCGCGGCATCGTGGTCGGCGCCATCGGCATCCGGGGCGCCGTCGAGCGGCTGGCCCCGGACGGAGCCCTGCACATGGAGTACGTCTCGTACGTGCGCGACGCCGCCCGCGCGATCACGCGCGCCCTCGCCCGCTGACTTGTCCACCCCCATGACGACCGCATAACATTTCTCACGTCGTTCGACATTGTCGAACCCTGATCCAAGCGAGGAAGCTCGTGCCTCGACCGCACTACGTCGCAGCCATCGACCAGGGCACCACGTCCAGCCGGTGCATCGTCTTCGACGAAGCCGGCAACATCATCTCCGTCGCCCAGCGCGAACACCGCCAGATCTTCCCCAGGCCCGGCTGGGTGGAGCACGACGCGGACGAGATCTGGCAGGCCGTGCGCGGCCTGCTCGGAGAGGCCGTGAGCGGCGCCGGCATCGAGGACGCCCAGATCGCCGCGCTCGGCATCACCAACCAGCGCGAGACCACCGTGTTGTGGGACCGCGAGACCGGCCGGCCCGTCCGCAACGCGATCGTCTGGCAGGACACCCGCACCGACGCGCTGACCCGGTCCCTGGCCGAGCACGAGAGCCTGTTCAAGGAGCGGGCCGGGCTGCCGCTGGCCACCTACTTCTCCGGGCCGAAGATCCGCTGGCTGCTCGACGAGACCCCCGGCCTGCGGGAGCGGGCAGAGCGCGGCGAGGTGCTGTTCGGCACGATGGACAGCTGGTTGTTGTGGAACCTCACGGGCCGCCACATCACCGACGTGACCAACGCCAGCCGTACGATGCTGATGAACATCCACACGCTGGGCTGGGACGACGAGCTGCTGGCCGCGATGGGCGTGCCGCGTGCGATGTTGCCGGAGATCCGCCCGTCCGCCGAGGTCTACGGCCGCACGGCGGGCGGCGTCCCGGTCGCCTCCGCGCTCGGCGACCAGCAGGCCGCGCTGTTCGGGCAGACGTGCTTCGCCCCCGGCGAGACCAAGAGCACCTACGGCTCCGGCAGCTTCCTGCTGATGAACACCGGTCACGAGCCGGTCGTCTCCAAGCACGGCCTGCTGACCACCGTCGGCTACCAGATCGGCTCGGGCCCGGCCACGTACGCGCTCGAAGGCGCCATCGCCGTCACCGGCTCCCTGGTGCAGTGGCTGCGCGACAACCTGGGCCTGATCTCCAGCGCGGCCGAGATCGAGACACTGGCGAGGACGGTCGACGACAACGGCGGCTGCTACTTCGTGCCGGCGTTCTCCGGGCTGTTCGCGCCCCACTGGCGCTCCGACGCGCGCGGGGTGATCGCGGGACTGACCGGGTTCGTCAACAAGGGCCACCTCGCGCGGGCCGTGCTGGAGGCCACGGCGTGGCAGACCCGCGAGGTGGTCGACGCGATGAACGCCGACTCGGGGCTCGACCTGACCACGCTGCGCGCCGACGGGGGCATGACCGCCGACAACCTGCTCATGCAGACGCTCGCCGACGTGCTGGCGGTGCCGGTCATCCGGCCGATGGTGGCCGAGACCACCGCGCTGGGCGCCGCCTACGCGGCGGGACTGGCCACCGGCTACTGGCCCGGCGTCGACAGCCTGCGGGCCAACTGGCACAAGGCCGCCGAGTGGCGTCCCGCGATCGACGAAACCGTACGCGAGCGCGAATACCGCAACTGGAAGAAGGCCGTGGCGCGCACCCTCGGCTGGGTGGAGCAGGAGGAGGGGAGCAGAGCATGACACTCACGATCGGCACCGACCGCGCGGAGACCAGGCACGAGCTGGCCGGCACCGCATACGACCTGCTCGTGATCGGCGGCGGCATCCTCGGCACGTCGGTGACCTGGATGGCCGCGCAGGCGGGACTGCGGGTTGCGATGGTCGACGCGGGCGACTTCGCCGGCGCCACCTCCAGTGCCTCCTCCAAGCTCGTCCACGGCGGCCTGCGCTACCTGCAGACCGGCAACGTGCGGCTGGTCGCGGAGAACCACCGCGAGCGGCGCGCCCTGGCCGCCGACATCGCACCCCACCTGGTCAAGCCGCTGACGTTCGTGGTGCCGATCTACAAGGGCGGCCCGCACGGCGCCGCCAAGCTCGGCGCGGGAGTGTTCCTCTACTCCGCGCTGTCGGTGTTCGGCGACGGCATGGGCCGGGTGATCACGCCGCAGCAGGCCATGGCCAGGGTGCCCGCCCTGCGCTCCGACGGCCTGCGGGCCGCCGCCGTCTACGGCGACCACCAGATGAACGACAGCCGGGTAGCCGTCATGACCGTGCGGGCCGCGGTGGACGCGGGCGCGGTCGTCCTCAACCACGCCGAGGTCGTCGGGCTGCGCCAGACGGGCGGCACCGTGACGGGCGCCGACCTGCGCGACCGGCTCGACGGGACCGAGTTCGGCGTGTCGGCCAGGCTCGTGCTGAACGCCACCGGGCCGTGGGTCGACCACCTGCGCCGCATGGAAGACCCCTCAGCGGCGCCCAGCATCCGGCTGTCCAAGGGCGCTCACCTGGTGCTGCGCAGGCAGGAGCCGTGGAAGGCCGCGCTGACCACACCCATCGACAAATACCGCGTGTCGTTCGCCATCCCGTGGGAGGACCACCTGCTCCTCGGCACCACGGACGAGGCGTACGAAGGCGACCCGGCCGCGGTGCGGGCCACCGAGGCCGACATCGCGCAGATCCTCGACGAGGCGGGCCACTCCGTACGCGACTCCCAGCTCAGGCGCGAGGACATCACCTACGCCTTCGCCGGGCTCCGGGTGCTGCCCGGCGGCCCCGGGCAGGTCGCGGCGGCCAAGCGGGAGACCGTGGTGACCAGCGGCTCGGGCGGCATGCTCTCCGTCGCCGGCGGCAAGTGGACCACCTACCGGCACATCGGCAGGCACGTGCTCGACACGCTCGCCCGCCTGCCGGGGCAGCCGCTGGGCGACGATCTCGCCGACATCCTGCCGGCCGTGCCGCTGCCGGGGCTGGCCAGCCCCGACGCGGTGGCCATGCGGCTGTGGACCGACCGCGACCCGGGCACGCGCATGGACCCGCTGGTGGCCAGGCATCTGGCCACGCACTACGGGTCGATCGCGTTCGACCTGGCGCGGCTCATCCGCGAGGACCCGGCGCTCGGCGAGCGCATCCACCCCGACGGGCCGGACATCTGGGCCCAGGCGGTCTACGCCCGCGACCGCGAGTGGGCGGCCACGGTGGACGACGTCGTACGCCGCCGCACGACGCTCACGGTGCGCGGCCTCGACACGCCCGACGTGCGCGCCAGGATCGAAAAGCTGCTCGGCTGACGACCTGGTCCGGGTACACGGTTCGGCGCGGCGGACCCGGGGTTCGGCACGCGGTTCGGCGCGGCGGGTCCGCGGCGCCGAGTTCGGAGCGCGGCGGGGCGGTGCCGGGGCCCCGGGAGGTGGCCTGGCGACCCGGCTGGGCAGGGGGAGGGCATGCGAACTCCCATCAACGAAGCCCTGCTCAGGCACTTCCGTGACCTGCGCGACGGCACTCATGGGCAGGCTGTCTCGCGGGACGACAAGGAGCAGGTGTTCATCACGGCGGTCGGGCTTCTGGACCCGGTGGCGCGCACCGCCCTGAACGAGCTCAACGCCGACCTGCTCCTCGGCGCCGGGGAGGTGGTCGCCAGCGGCGTCACCCGGTCACGCGAGGGCGGGCTCAACGCGATGTGGTCGCTGACGTGGCAGGAGCAGCGCGCGTGCCACGCCCAGCCGGTCGCGGTGGTCGCCCACTACGGCAGCGACTTCAACCATCCGCACCTGCGGGGCAACACCGTGGGCGACTGGCCGCTGAACGTCTTCGACGAGGCGGACGCCGCGGCGCAGCTCGGCACGTTGCGGGTGATCGCCGCTGGGGACGCCCACAACCTGGTCTTCCAGGAGAGCTATCGTCTGATGCCCGCCCTCACCCGGGAGGAGCCGGGCCAGGAGGACCTCACGCTGCCCGACGGCACGCGGGAGACCACGTATCCGGCCCACCAGGCGCCGTGACGGCGGGATTCCATGTGCGGGTCAGCGAGCGTCTCCCTGGAGGCCCTCAGCCGCGTGCGGCGGGCGGCGCGACCTTGGCTGTGCCGTAAACAGGAAATGATCTTATGCTTCGGTGAAGCCCCGCGCGCGCCCGCCGGCCGACTCGCGGACGGCGGCGGCGACGGCGGTGGACACGTCGGGGTGGAAGACGCTCGGGATGATGTAGTTGGGGCCGAGCTCCTCGGGCGTGACGACGGCGGCGAGCGCGCCGGCGGCGGCCAGCAACATCTCCTCCG